>CAZKLN010000012.1:0-25399 GCA_964553765.1 uncultured Thermofilaceae archaeon | reverse complement strand
TCAGCATAGAGACTTGTGGCAATGCCTTTGCTACCTTGAGAGACATAATCTATTCTCACTTTATTTTTATCAGCATAAATAGGATAAACAATTGATAATGTTAAAAAATTACAATAATATAGTTAATTTTTTAAAATTTCACTATAAAAATAACTGTCTCATACATAATATTTAAATATTATCATAAAGGAAATGATTTAAAAACCACATATAGAATAAGTTGTCTTGATAGTTGAGGGGATTCACATTATTAGAGTTTAGTACCTTTAAGAATAAAACTCCCTTGTGTTTTACTAGTAGTTATTCTCATTATCATAGTATGGTGATTTCATGGGCAAAAGCAGGTATGAACCTATATCTTTAGAGGAAAAGGTAATGAGATTCTGGGAAGAAAATAATATATATCTTAGAGTCAAAGAGAAAAGAAAAGGTAACAGAAAATTCTACTTTTTAGATGGACCACCGTATCCATCTTCTGACGTTATACATGTTGGGACAGGATGGAATAAAGTGATCAAGGATGTAGTAATAAGGTTCAGGAGAATGCAAGGGTATGATGTTTGGGATAAACCAGGGTATGATTGCCATGGGCTTCCCATAGAAGTGGCTGTTGAAAAAATGTTGGGTTTTAAAAGTAAAAAGGATGTTGAAAACTACGGTACGGATAGGTTCATAGAGAAGTGTCGTGAGCTCGTGTACAAAAATGTTAGCTCTATGACTGCGCGCTTTAGAAATCTCGGAGTATTCATGAGCTGGGAAGATCCTTATATGACGCTTAAGGATGAATATATAGAATCCGGTTGGTGGCTCGTTAAGAGAGCTTATGAGAGAGGAATGCTTAAGAAAGGAGTCAAAGTCATGCATTGGTGCCCTCGATGTGAGACTGTTCTTTCAGACTACGAGGTAAGCGAGTATAGAGATTTAGAGGACCCCTCAATATATGTAAAGTTCCCTATAAAAGGAAAGAATAAGGAGTATCTAGTGATATGGACTACCACTCCCTGGACCCTACCAGGTAACGTAGCTATTATGGTTCATCCCGACTTTGAGTACGTTAAGGTAGAGTTTAACGGTGACAAACTTATAATGGCAAAGGAGAGATTAGACCCTGTTCTAAAACCTTTAGGAAACTATAAAATATTAGAGACATTTAAGGGAAGCGAGCTTAAAGGTTTAGAATATGAGTATCCGCTTCTGGAGGAAGTACCTTTACATAGAAGGCTTAAGAACGCTCACTACGTTGTGTTAAGCGATAAGTACGTAAGAAGCGAGGAGGGAACAGGCTGTGTACATACAGCTCCTGGACATGGAGAAGAGGATTTTGAGGTAGGACTGGAGTATAATTTACCTATACTTTCTCCTGTTAACGACTCAGGTATATTTACTGAAGAAGCAGGTAAGTACGTTGGATTGTCTGTGAGGAAGGCTAATGACCTGATTATAGCTGACCTAAAGAGAAAAGGATTACTACTAAAGGCTGAGAGTATAGTACATAAGTATCCCGTTTGTTGGAGATGTAAAACTCCATTAATATTCAGGGCTACACAGCAGTGGTTTATAGAAGTAAGTAAGCTAAGAGATAGAATGCTTGAAGAGATAAAAAGAGTTAAATGGGTACCTGAGTGGGCTGGTGAAAATAGATTTAAAAACTGGCTTTCTAATGTTAAGGACTGGGTTATCTCCAGGCAAAGATACTGGGGTACGCCTCTTCCTATATGGGTTTGTCAGGCCTGTGGCAACTATAGAGTTATCGGGTCTAAAGATGAGCTACAGAGATCAATGTTAAGAGGCCAGTTAACGGAGCTTCACAGGCCTTGGATAGATTCGATAGTACTCAAGTGTGAGAAATGCGGAGGGGAGATGAGAAGGGTAAAAGACGTGATGGATGTTTGGTTCGATTCAGGTATAGCCTTTTATGCTTCCTTAGGATACCCCAGAGATAATAAGTTCGAAGAACTAAAACCCGTTGATTTCATAGTTGAGGGACATGACCAGATATCCGGGTGGTTTTATAGTCTTCTCAGAGCAGGTATGATAGGTTTTGATGAAGTTCCTTATAGAACAGTTCTAATGCACGGGTTTGCATTAGACGAGAAGGGTCGGGAGATGCATAAATCCCTAGGCAACTTTGTATCAACTGACGAAGCTATAAGTTCTCATGGAAGAGACTCTTTTAGATTATACGTTCTTTCAAACACTCCATGGGATGACCTTAGGTATTCACCTAGCGGCATCAAGGAAGTTTACAATGATCTAAACGTTTCTTGGAATGTGTTTAAGTTTGCGGCTACTTACATGTTCCTCGACAAATTCAAGCCTAAAGGTGTAGGAAAGGCAAAGCTTAGTCCTGAGGACGTATGGATACTCTCTAGGCTTCAAGAGCTTATAGAGGAGGTTACTAACTCCCTTGATAACTACAAACTTCATGTAGCCGCTAAGGCCCTGAGAAAGTTTATCGTTGAAGATGTCAGTAGGAGGTACATTAAATTAATTAGAAGAAGGGTATGGCTTGAGGAGGAAGATGAAAGTAAGATAGCTGCTTATGAAACATTGTTTAAAGTATTACTGGATTACCTTAAGTTAGCTGCGCCCTTCATACCATTCTTCACCGAGTATTGGTACCAGGAGTTGTTTAGGAAGATAGACCCTTCACTTCCAGAGTCAATCCATATGTTGGATTGGCCTAGAGTAGAGAGTGAACTGTTAGATAAAAGACTTAACAAATTGGCTGAGATAGCGTTTGATATAGTGGAGATAGGTTTATCTATGAGAAATAAGGCTGGCATTAAAATCAGACAGCCTTTACCTGAGTTAAGGATGTATACAAACGTTGAAGAAGTTAAAGAGGCACTCGAGTATTTTGATGAAGCTATTAAAATGTTAGTTAATATTAAGAGAGTTTCCTTGTATCCAGAGGAAAGAACCAAGGAAGCAGTAAAGGAGGGTACTCGAGATATCATAGCTGAGAGCACTCAATATGGAACATTAGTATTGAACATGAAAATAGGTAAGGAGGAGCGTGAAGAAGGATTAGTAAGAGATGTGATAAGAAGAATACAGTACATGAGAAAAATGCTCGATCTTCCTGTTGAGGCATACATATACGTCAAAATCGCCACATCAAAGAACTTGATCGACATTTTAAGAAAGCGAGAAAACTATCTTATGAATGAAGTTAGGGCTAAAGAGGTAAGATATTTAAGTGAGAGCGAGCTTAAGGGAGGCTTTATCAAATCGTGGAGTATAGAGGGAGAAAGACTAGTAATAAGTATAGAAAAGGTAAGTTAATTATATACAGGTTTAAAATATTATTTTATAGATTATAAGAGATATACTTACTAATAATAATTTAGAAAACACAAGCTTAACGTTTAATCCTAAATACGGTAATATCTGTTCAATACTTTGATCGCTGTTTTCTAAAACTCCTTTACATGTTTTAAATGCCAAAGGTACCGTCAGAAACGTCAGAGCTAGAAGAGGTATACGAGTAACAGTAAGATACGCTAAAATAACATATGAGAGGAGTTCAAGCAATGTAAAGGCATAGCTAGCTCTCTTAAATCCCAATTTAGCTGGTACGTGTCTCCTTCCCACGACCTTGTCTACCTCTGTATCTGGGAATTCATTAAGAAGCAGTAAATTAGCTGTGGTTAGAAAGACTATGCTACTTAAGTAAAGGATGTTCTCAGAGAAAGCTCCAGATAGAGCATAGTAACTACCTATACACATTAGTGCAATTCCTAACCCCGCTGAGACTTCGGCAAGTCCCACTTTAGTCAGATAGTCCGTGTAAAAATATATTAAAAATGCGCCAGTAAGGGCTAAAATTAATACAGGCCATCCTACCTTAAAGTAAAAATAAATAGCTATGGTTAAACCCAGTAACATGCATGTTAGACCGAGTATCTTCACATGAAGAGGATTAAGGAGACCGGAGACGAGCATACCACTACCTCCGCTGAAAGGAGTTCTTTTAGTTCTCATATCGAGACCGGATTTATAATCAAAATAATCATTTAGCACATTAACGCTTATATGAGCTAACAAAGTCCCTATTAAGACTAATGTCACATCGGTAAGATTGGGCAGATTTCCCTCATATATGAGGCAGGAAATACTAACAAATACTGTTATAGGTGTAAGTAGCAAGAAGTGAGGTCTAAGCTCTTTAAACCAAATCATTATCTTCCTCATGATTGTCCACTAAGTGTAAGTTTCTAATACTAAAAATATTAACCATTAAAAGCATAAAGGGTAAGATGGTTATATAAGTAAAGGCGTCGCCTGGATCTTTCTTTGCCACCGCTCCACCAAACAGAGGGCCTATTAGGTAACCCAGACCTATGCCTGATTCGAAGAGACCGGCATAAAATCCTTTTAGTCGAGAGGTTGAAACTGCTATTGTCTCAAAGGCACATGAATACGTTATTCCGGTCCCGAATCCTGACAATAACGATGAGAGCAAGGTAATAAATTTGTTAGTGGATGAAAGTGATAACATACCTATTATCATTAAACTAGGGCCTATTATCTTACCCAAAACCCTTCCTATGACAGTATAAAGACTAAAAGCTATGGTTCTAGATAAAACAAACAACGAGAGGACTAAGCTTATGAGCCAGTCTTCAAGCTCTTTCCTTACGACATAAACAGGGTAGAATACAAAAACTACACCCACTATAGATGCGTAGATGGCTCCACTCGCTAATATACTGGTTATTACCCTTAAATTCTTGTTAGTATGTTCAGTTTCTCTATCATGTGTATTACGTATATTAGGATCGCAATATTTAGTATTTAAAATCAAGATAAGTAGTGTAGAAAGTAAGGGAAAAACTGCTAAAGCAGTAAATATTAATCTCTTAGGAAAGGTTACGAGAAAACCTGCGATAGCTGCTCCCACTAAAGTTCCTAGGCTCCATGAAAAGCCGAATGAGCCGACTATTACCCCGCTATGAGACGCTGGTGGTAGCATGGATTCTATTATAGGCCAGAAGATAGCTAAAGAGAGGGTAGAGAGCATGTTATAAGGTATTAGCTGTAGAGGAGAGGAGACAGTACTAAAGAGAATATATGAGAACGATAGAATTAAGTGAGATAAATAGAGGAGATTTTTCTTTTTAATCCTAGAGGAAAATATCCCTATTATCGGGGTTACTAAGGTATAAGTTATAGCTCCTAACCCGCTTACGAGCCCTATCTCAAAATTAGACGCTCCAAGTTCCACTAAGAATGTCGAGAGAAGAGGAGGTATTAAGGAGGAAACAACTGACATTAAAAAGCTTAACAAATAGAGGAACAATACTTGTTTTATTTTAATGATTGGAGGCATATGTTTCACCTTTTAAATGTTTCTGAGGCAGAATGGAAAATAACTTATATAGCTAGTGGTTAACCCTTTATAATGAATTTAGGTTGATCAAATTAGGGTGTAAATCTTGGCCAGGGTAGCTGTTAAGAACTTAACTAAAAGATTTGGTAAAGTTATCGCAGTTAATAAGGCAACGTTCGAAGTAAAAGATAAGGAGTTTGTAGTTCTTTTAGGTCCAAGCGGATCTGGTAAAACAACTACCTTAAGACTAATAGCCGGTTTAGAAGAGCCTGACGAGGGAGAGATATGGATAGGAGATAGAATGGTTAATGAACTTCCTCCAAAAGATAGAGATGTAGCTATGGTCTTTCAGAATTATGCTCTGTATCCTCACATGAAGGTGTATGATAACCTAGCATTTCCTTTAAAGATAAGGAAGGTTCCTAAAAGAGAGGTAGATAGGAAAGTAAAAGAGGTAGCTAAATTGTTAAGAATAGACGAGCTACTAGATAGATATCCTAGACAGTTAAGCGGTGGACAACAGCAGAGGGTTGCGCTAGGTAGGGCACTTGTGCGTGAGCCTCAGGTATTTCTTATGGACGAGCCTCTGAGCAACCTTGATGCGAAGCTTAGGGTGTACATGAGGGCTGAGCTGAAGAAGATGCAAAGGGACTTAGGTATAACAACCATATACGTAACCCACGACCAAGCGGAGGCTATGACAATGGCTGATCGAATAGCTATATTTAACGAGGGAGTAATACAGCAGATAGGCGATCCAAGTGAGCTTTATCACAAACCAGCTAACCTCTTTGTAGCCGGATTCATAGGAGCTCCTGCAATGAACTTCTTTGACGTAAGTGTGGAAGAGGTTGATGGTAAGTTAAAGCTTGTCTCCGAAGGGTTTACATTAGAACTTCCTGAAGATCTCAGTCAGACTCTAAAAGAAGGATTAAAAGGAGGGGAGTTAGTACTAGGAGTTAGGCCAGAGCATGTTAAGCTTTATAAGGAGAAGCGTCCCGGCTCTTTCGAGATAGAAGTTTACGTAACTGAGCCATTAGGCAGTGAAACCATAGTAGACTTTATGATAGGAGGTCAAGTGTACAAGATAAGATATCCAGAGGAGATAGATTTAAGACCTGGTGACAAAGCGTATATAGAATTCGAGATTAACAGGATACATCTTTTCGATAAGAGAACAGGGAAAGCACTGCTCTAAACTTCTTTAAAATATTTAAAAATAAAAAATATTATTTAGTATTAAACATTTTTAGTTTATAAACTAAAAATATGGTCCCCCGGCCGGGACTTGAACCCGGGACCTGCCGGTTACTGCCGGCTGACACGGCATCATGGAATCCCCTCAGGGATATTCAGCCGTGTGGAGTAGCCTACAGCCGGCCGCTCTACCGCTGAGCTACCGGGGGCTAAGAGAAAAATATCTCAATCGATAAAATATATTTTTTGGCTTCTATCTCTTGAGAACAATGGAAAAAGATAAAGGATTATAGTGATTATCCCTCTCTTGTGAGTTGGTGATAATTTGAGTAAGAGTTCAAGAATTCCTGGATTTTACAAGCTTCCTATAGATAAAAGACTTAGCATAGTCTCAGAGTTTGCCGGCTTAACCGAAGAAGAGGTATCCCTTCTTAGGAAAGAAACCAACTTAAGTTTAGAGGTTGGAGATAGAATGATCGAGAACGTTATAGGAACGATGGCTTACCCCTTTGCAGTAGCTGTTAACTTCTTAATAAATGGTAAAGACTACATAGTTCCAATGGTCATAGAGGAACCCTCTGTAGTAGCTGCTGCAAGTAACGCGGCTAAGATTATGAGGGAAAATGGCGGCATATTCGCTACGACCACAGGGCCTGTAATGATAGGGCAGATTCAAGTTGTCAATGTAAAGGATCCCTGGTACAAAAGAATGCTGATATTTGAACATAGAGATGAGATATTAGAGCTAGCTAATAAGCAAGACCCAGTCCTTGTTAAGCTCGGAGGAGGTGCTAAAGACCTTGAAGTACGAGTGTTAAACACAGAGATAGGCCCTATGTTGATTATACACCTTATTATCGATGTCAGAGATGCTATGGGAGCAAATGCAGTAAACACTATGTGTGAACGTGTTTCAGGGCTAATAGAGAATATAACGGGCGGCAAGGTTTACCTTAGGATAATATCCAACCTAGCTGATAAAAGATTAGTTAGGGCATGGGTAAAAATTAAAAAAGAAAGTATAGGAGGGGAGGAAGTAGTAGATGGAATAGTAGCTGCTTACGCTTTTGCTAAAGCTGATCCATATAGAGCGGCGACACATAATAAAGGTATCATGAATGGAATCATCGCAGTCGCACTAGCTACCGCACAAGATCATAGAGCCATAGAGGCAGGTGCTCATGCTTATGCTGCCAGAAATGGCAGATATGAGCCACTTAGTGTATGGGAGAAAGATAGTGAAGGAAACTTATTAGGAAGCCTTGAGATGCCTATGGCTGTGGGAATAGTTGGTGGAGCGACTAAGGTTCACCCAATAGCTAAAATAGCTCTTAAAATACTTAACGTTAAGACAGCCACTGAGCTTGCCGAGGTCATGGGTGCTGTTGGTCTTGCACAGAACTTCGCTGCATTAAGAGCATTAGCTACTGAAGGCATCCAAAGAGGGCATATGAGGTTACATGCGAGAAATTTAGCAGCCATGGCTGGAGCCTCAGGAGAGCTGATAGATAAGATTGCAGAGATAATGATAAGAGAGGGGAGAATAGATTTTGCATATGCTAAGGAGCTTGTGGAAAAGCTTGGCTTAGAGGGTGGAAGCTCCTGAGTCGTGAGGTTGTCTGGAGATTACTTGGGAAGGAGATACTGGACATATTAAGGGGACAGGGGTTCTCTAATATCGCTTTAGACGTATACTACGAGGCTAGTAATCACCCGTTAGTAAAGCATATAGAAAGAGGGTTGTATTTACTTTTTAAACCAAGCGGAGGACTTTCGTGCCCAGAGCTTGAGAATAAAATAACTGATTTTATTAAAAATGATTATAAATTACTGAAAATAGTCCTTAAGGGTATGATAATAAACTATCTTAGAAAAACCCGCAGCATCAGTAAAGAGAACTATAAGTTGATCCCATAAATCCTTAAAAGAGAGCGCTTCATGCACTCCTCAAAGTTTATATCGCTAAACAAATTAGGGTAAAGCTCTTTAGCTAACCAGAGCATATATAAAAGGGATCTAAGACCTTTAGGTTCTAAACTATTAGGTACTCTTACAACCTTTATACCAGGTAGCTTAAGGTTAACGCTTATGTCTTTAGCGATTAAGACAGTTATGTTTAGTTTTACTAGATAATTAGTATTAATTTTAGTAATTTTACCTATATCTATTTCCTCAGGAACTTTACAGCCTATTTTTCTTAAAATGTCAACTTCTATCTCTCTAACAAATACATAGACGTCAGTATCTGTGACGTTAACTGTTGGAAGAACAACAGCATATACACCCTTTTCTTCTATTCGAGATACAACTTCGCTTTCTATATTTTTAAGATAACTTATCAACTCTCGAGCTTTCTGTTCCTTATCAAGAAGTTGACCTAACAAATGTATTTTAGCATATATGTCTTGAAGAGTACGCGAGCTGGTAACTACAAATACTGGTAAATTGTGCCTTTCCAGCGTTTCTAGTTCTTTGAAATCCTCCGGTACTATAACTAGATCTGGGTTAAGTGATATAAGTTTTCGCGATATATTATTTTCAATCTTAGGAACTATCTCTAAACAGGGTGGGAAGGAATCATCTAATTTTCCGATAATTTTCTCACATAAACCCAAGGCGGCTATTATCTCAGAGGAATCATCGTCAAGAGATACTATCTTATCTAAACCATATATTTTGACATATTTACCTCTCATATCTTTTATTATTTTTATATTTTTTATATTTAATATGTTTATTTTAACTACAAAAAATATAGAGATGAGAGATAATATTATTCCCATTGTGAATAAAAGTTTGGACTTAGACATCATTTATCCTAGTGTGATAATTTTTATCTTTCCTTAACATCCTTATTTTCCTCATGAGTATAAAAATAGATGA
This sequence comes from uncultured Thermofilaceae archaeon, assembly GCA_964553765.1. Lineage (GTDB taxonomy): Archaea > Thermoproteota > Thermoprotei > Thermofilales > Thermofilaceae > CAZKLN01. The sequence continues at coordinate 15,984 of CAZKLN010000012.1, read as the reverse complement.
GTTTAAAAGGCTTGATATAAGAGTTGGTAAAGTTATAGAAGCTAGGAAGATTCCTACTTCAAGAAAGCTCTTGCTTCTCAAGGTTGATTTAGGAAATGAGATTAGACAGGTTATAGCAGGCATAGCTAATGAGTATTCTTTAGAAGAGTTAAAGGGAAAAGAGGTAATACTTTTGGCTAATCTAGAGCCTAAAAGAATCATGGGGTATGAGTCACAGGGAATGATCCTAGCCGCAGTAGCTGATAATAAACCTGTGCTTATAATTCCCGATAGGGAGGTCCCCCCTGGAACTAGAGTCGAGTAGCTCTGAGTTTACCATTGATGGCTTCATTAATAGCCCTAGGTATCATTTCTATAACGTCAGTAGCTAGTAGATGATATCCTTTCTCGGAAAACGCGAAGTCCCCTGCGACGCCGTTAATAAAGGCTGCTGCACAGGCGGATTCGAAGGGATCTCCGCTCCAGGCGAGAAATGTCGCTATGATACCTGTGAGTACATCCCCAGTACCACCTACGGTCATCCCGGGATTTCCCGTTCTATTAACCTTCACTTTATCACCGTTTGATATTACATCCTCGTGCCCTTTAAGGAGAACTACCGCGTTAACTTTACGGGAAAACTCTTTAACGCATCTACATCTTTCCTCAGTCCTTGAAGGAGGAGGTGAGGAAAGACCTGCGATTATCTTGAACTCACCGGCATGAGGGGTTAGCACAACGTTACCTTCAAACGTTACCTTACTATCTTTTAACGCTTTTAAGGCATCAGCGTCTATAACAAGTTTCTTATTTTTTAATTCTTTTATTAACCTACATAAAGTATACAGAGTTTTATCTCTTAATCCCATGCCCGGTCCTATCACTATAACATCAAATCTTTCTGAGTATTTTTTAACTATATCTACGTGACTTTCATTAAAATATTCTCCTTTAAGCGGTATCGATATTATATTAGGTGAGAAACTTTTCTGAGGTATAGAGGCAGGTTCTGGAGACAATATCACAACTAAGTCAGCACCTGTTCTTAGACTGGCTAGTGCTGAGAGAGCAGGAGCACCTGAGTATTCCTTAGAGCCCCCTATTATCAGTACCCTTCCATGGTCTCCTTTTTTACTCCAAGGCTCCCTAGTCTTATAAACAGATCTCAAATCGCCAGGTCCACATATGATCTCCGCTTCCTTTGGTATACCTATTGAAGCCACATAAAGCTTTCCTACATACTTCTCTGCTCCTTTCTTAATTAAACCTCTCTTAGCTTTATGGAAAGTTATCGTGGAGTAAGCTTTTATAGCTATTCCATGAACTTGTCCGGTATCGGGGTTTAAACCTGAAGGTATGTCAACTGCTATGACCTTTTTCCCTGAATTATTAATGGTTTCTATAACCTCCTTAAATGGACTTCTTATGTCTCCCTTAAGTCCTGTTCCAAAAATAGCATCAATAATTACGTCAGAGTTAGAAATTTCCTCCTTTAATTTTTCTAAGTCATGAAGACCTCTGAAAAATTTTAGTTTAACAGTATATTTTAATGATTTAATTATGCTTAAGTTGTAGTTCGCCTCCTCTGTTCTTACTTTCCCCTCTTCACCTAAAAGATATATTGTAACGTGATAATTACCCGATAAATGTCTAGCTGCTACCATACCATCTCCTCCGTTATTCCCTAGACCGCATATGAACAATACTCTAGTGCTACCTTCAACTATGTCACCAATGACCTTAGCAAGAGCAGCTCCAGCGTTTTCCATTAAGAGAAGCTTAGAGACTCCTAGGTACTCCGAGTTCTCCTCCAGAATTCTCATTTCTTTACTAGTTATATAGTTCACAATAGATAAATAAGGGTTTAAAGAAGAAAAAGATTGGTTTTTATCTAAAAGTAGTCAGCATGCTGCTTCTCTCAGAGTTAAATGCGTTAGCGTACTCTAGTACTAATTTAAGTATAGCCATTCTTATAGCTTCACTTCTATTATTGAATACACCTTCTTCTACTAATTTATCGAGAGCACTGAGCAAAGTTTTTGGTATATGAAAGCTAACTACTTGGGTCTCTCTCTTCTTAACCCTGTGTTCAAGCTTACTCAAATTATAGACCCATACATGATGGTAACAACCACGATATTTAAAGGGATATATTCTTCCAAAAAACTTAGCAACAATTATTAAGAAACAATGTTAAAATCTTAAGTATAGTTATTAACACCTATGGACAACACGCCTTTCGTTGATGCTCACTGTCATCTTGTCGAATTTAAATACAGTGATATAAAAAAATTGATAAGAAATACTATAATAATAGCGGTTTCGGAGGATTTCGAAAGTTCTTTAAAAACACTTAAAATAACTAACAATAACGTGATACCTTGTGTAGGTATACATCCATGGAACATTAAAGAGGATGCTTTTATAGAACTAGAAAAATTAGAGAAATTAATAGCTGATAGCAACATCGGCTGTATGGGTGAGGTGGGATTAGATAAAAAATTCGTAGCTCATACGTGGAAAGTTCAGGTAAAAATATTTAATAGATTAGTTGAGATAGCTAAAGAATACGAATTAATACTTAATCTTCACGCAGCTGGTGCTTGGAAAGATGTTTTCGAGCGTGTAAAAGCAGCTAGGATAAGTAAAGCAATATTTCATTGGTACACAGGGCCTTTTCATCTCCTTAACGAGATAGTAAATGAGGGATATATGATTACTGTAAATCCTTCTATTATAATGCAAAAAAAGCAAAGAGAGCTGGTTATGAAGATGGATTTAAGAAACGTATTAAGCGAGAGTGATGGTCCCTATAAGTATAGAGGATTATATTTAACACCTTCATTGATTCCAAAGTTAATAAGTTACATAGCTTCATTAAAGGGTTTAAACGAGGAATATGTTAGAAAAATAATTTATGATAATTTGAGAAGGTACCTTGACTTCAAGGTGAGTAAATAAGAGGTTTCTCTACGAGAGCCATCCATGTTGGTGAGGATCCCGAGGAGACCCTATATGGGGATGTGGTATCACCCATACACCTTTCTACTACCTATGCTATGAGAAAATTAGGTGAAAGGAGAAAATACATCTATACTAGAAGTGGTAACCCAACAAGGGATAGGCTTGAGAGGAAGCTAGCATCATTAGAAAGTGGTAAATACGCCTTAGCATTCTCTTCCGGCTTAGCTGCCGAAGCAACGGTGCTAATCTCATTACTTAGCAAAGGGGATCACGTAATAGCATTTGACGATCTTTACGGGGGTACGAAAAGGTTGTTTAACAACGTTATGACGAAATTTGGGATAGAATTTAGTTATGTTGATGCTAGGGACGTAGATAACGTAAAGAATGCTATAAGAAGTGGTACTAGAATGGTGTGGCTCGAGACGCCTACTAATCCTCTCATGAGATTAGCCGATATAAGGGCTATAGCTGAAGTTGCTCATGACGAGGATATAGTGGTGGTCATAGACAATACGTTTGCAACACCTTATTTTCAAAGACCCTTAGAGCTTGGAGCTGATATAGTAGTTCATAGTGTCACTAAATATCTTGCAGGACATTCTGACGTGTTAGGAGGAGCTGTGATAGTTAATGACGATGAAATCTATAAGAAGCTTAAATACCATCAGTCAGCAGTAGGAGCTGTACTTTCTCCTTTTGACTCATGGTTAGTAATGCGTGGAATTAAGACGCTTGCTGTTAGAATGAAAAAGCATGAGGAAAACGCATTAAAGATAGCTAACTACTTGGAGGCTCATCCTTTAGTTGAGAGAGTATATTATCCTGGGCTCGAGTCTCATCCTCAACATGATTTAGCTAGAAGACAGATGTATGGTTTCAGCGGGATGCTTTCCTTTGAGATAAAAGGCAATCTTGATGTAGCTAAAAGGTTCGTTGAAAAGCTTAAGATATTCCATTTAGCTGTAAGTTTGGGAGGGGTAGAGTCTCTAATAGAAATACCTGCGCTTATGACACATGCTTCTTTATCTAAAGATGAGCGAGAGAAATTAGGAATAAAGGATTCTTTGATAAGGATATCTGTAGGAATAGAGGACATTAACGACCTAATAGATGATTTGGAAAGAGGATTCACGTCGCTTTAAGCAATACTACTTTATTTGTGATTCTAGTTTTCTGAATTCTTTAATTACATCCTCAAACATCGTAACTGGTATTCTTATCGATGCTGCCTTTTCATGTCCCCCACCTCCACCGTTGTATTTCTCAGCTAGCTCAGGTAGAATCTTTGATGCATTAAACTCTCTTGAAGGAGGAACTCTGCAGGTTATTATAGTTTCATAAGCGTTCGTGTTAAAAGCTAAAAGAGCTACCTTACCGGTTTTAGACGCTATATGAGAGGCTATTTTACCTGCATAGCCATGAACCTTTACATCCCTTAAATCTATGATAATTATCTTATCCCCTGAGTATATTATTCTCTCGTCTATCCCCTTGAGGAGCTCTTCCAGCTTTTTAATAGCATTTTCAGCTCGAAGAACTATTTCATCGTTAACAAGCTTTTTCTCGTTAACCCACATCTTAATTAAACTCACTTTAAAAGCATCATCTACAGGCATGTAAGCCAGCGATGATCCTAAAACTTCTATTATTGAATATAGAGGATCTTTATCACCAACTCTCCTTACCTTATCACCTACTTCCCCTATAATTATAAGCTTCTTGTAGAAGCTCGGATCGGATGTTAGATGAAGAAGGGCCTTGCCTATGATAGTTACTGTGCATCTCTCACTTTCGAAAAGAAGGGTAATACCCATTTCTGATAGCTCTAAGAAGTGTTTAAGAGTAGCGACGTGGTGATCTACCCATATAATCCTCGTTCCTTTACTTAGTATTCCATGAAGTTCATTCCTAGTATTTCTCCACGTCGCCTCATCAATGCCTATATCCATTATCCATAATTTCTCTAACTTATTAATGGACCTAATCTCACGTAAAGCCTGATAAAGGTTAAAGGGTTGAGCTATTCTAATGGAGACTTTTTCTCCCTTACAGACGAGCACATCATAGACTATAGCCGCTGAAGTAAGACCATCTAGATCTCCATGGGTAAGTATTATTTCCAATAGATTCAGCCCCCGTCGATAAGAAATTCATGAGAGTCATTATTTATGTGAATAAATGAAAAGATGGTTAAATTTTTAGTGTTAAAAAGTCTTTCATTATGTTAAAAGTCTTAATATTAAAAATATTAATATTTAAAATAAAAAATTTAAAAAATATTTAATGTTGTATTATAGGCAGAGGTATTCCTATTGAGTTAGCTGGCAAACTTATGCCTAAAATAATGGATATAGTAGGTGCTACATCGATAGATCTTATTGGAGGTATCCTTCCTCTAACTAATCCTTTTCCTATAGCGCAGAACATAGCATGTAGTTCTCTGTAATATGGGAAGTCTCCATGTGTTCCAGTTATAGTCTTCAGAGGTTTAGATCTACCAAATATAACAGGCTTACCTGATGAAAGTTTAAGACTCTTATCAGCTGAATATCCAGGTCTTACGCTAAATATTACGTCTCCTGCGAAGTTGCCACCTAGCCCTATTCCTTCAGCTTCTTCTCTGGTCATCACTAAGCCCACTACAGGTTCACCTGTATCAGGATCTCTTAAGCTAGCTAAAACGTCCATTACCTTAGCGATAACCTTAGGATATTCCTCGGGAGCAACTATACCGTTCTTCTCTCTTCCCTTTAGGTTAATCCATACCTGTCCATAACCTATGTAGTATGCCATGGTTTTATCCCACAGAATTCTGCCTTTTCTGTCGTAGGACAACAAGCCTGCTTCTGCCAAGGCAGAATTTATATATACGAACTTATTGACAGGCCACTGACCGTGATCCGAGAGAACTATAACTACTGTATTTGTTAAATCAACGTTATCTAGTACCGCCTTTATTAGCTCGTCAGCCCACTCATAGGCTTTATAAACTAACTTCATATATTTCTCGATACCTAGGAACTGGTGCTGAACATTATCAACTATAGGCGTGTAAGAAAGGAAAAGGTCCCACTCGGTGTTCTTAAGGAGATAAGCTGTAAGCTCCTTAAAGAAGTCATTGGTCATTTTAACGGTCTCCATGTAGGTCTCGGGACCATACCATCCATTAACTAGACCCCACCAGTCTCCATCTGTGATCATTCCTGTTTTTAGAACAACGTGGTTCCATACTTCCCTCTTTAAATTCTCATCTGTAGCCCACATAGGTTCAAGAGGCCTTAGTATTGTCCTGTAAAGCCTGAAATTAGACAAGGACGCATTGAGTAACTTAAACCTGGGGGCAACAGTATAGGCCTTTCCCCTAACGTGTATAGTCACGTTAATGGGTAAGCTCCACTCCCCTTCATTAACCACTACTTTAATTTTATTATCCGCAAGTATAACTACTCTCTTTCCATTAAGGATAATCCCCCATTTATCTTCGCCAACGCTTATCTCAGAGCTGAAAGCTGTCTCGTTAACGGCTTTAAACTCTATGTACTCGGGGAACCCTCTTACACTTCTGTTTGTAGTGTAAAGCTTTGAGTAGGAGGCTGAGCCTAGCCAGGCATCATAAGGGTTAAAGAGTACGCTGTTCATAATCTTATCCTTCCAATAAGCCGGTGTGCTCTGAGGAAACGCTGCTACTACGGCTCTTAACCCCTCCTTATCAGCGGTTAACCATATAGGCTCTGCTAATAGGTTAAAAGCTGAGAAACCTGACGTCCGCTCGCTTATCTTCATCCCCGGCTTATGTATGCTGTTTCCTGTGATGCCAGTTACCATTGGAGGTGCACCAGTCGATATCACAGCATGAGCTACAGCAGTAGAACTTGGAAAAGACGTTATCATGTACTCTGAGCAAACTCCTTCATTGATAATTTTCGCTAAACCAGGCATTCTCCTTATCTCGGCAAGCATTCCTGAGATGTCAGGTCTTGCAGCGTCGATACTTACCATAACTACCTTAGGGTTAGTCTTAGAAAGAGTGACTGGTAGGCATATCTGAAGAAGAAGTGCTGTGAAGATGAGCGCTAATAAAAAGTAGTGCCTAGTTTTCAACTCTCTTCACCATATTAAGAAAAGTTATAGTTAAGTTTTATTGCTTTTTACTTACTTCTTAGGGCTCTTAACGTGTACGTAGTAATTATAAGGGGACCTGGCTATGAGGAGGTAGTGAAGGAGATAACAAGCAAAGGCATATCGTTTCATCTAGTAGATAGCTCAATCATTAACGAGGAAGAGTTAATTAGGGAGATAAGAGGTTTACCTCCGCAAATCAGAGGAAAGATCAGGTATGGTAAGGGTAAACCTCTGCCTCTCACTAGAGGGGGAAGATTAAATTACGTTAATACAGCCATACTGCTTATCTACGAGAATGATAGGCTTATTGATGTTTATCCTAAACAGCTGGGTGAAAGGTATTTTTCGCCATTAGATTGGAGTAGGGATATGGAGTTTAAGACCTCTTACTTATATGAGGAACCCATGGTTGCTTTATTAAAGGATAAGCCTGAGCTAGTTAATGCCCGTAGAGTGCTTAAGGTACATGAGGAGGTAATTAAGGGAAAAGAGGTTATTGGGGAAATAGACCTTCTCTTCGAAGATGATAATGGTAATAAAGTGCTGGTAGAGGTTGAGGAAATAGTAAGAGAGAAAGCGATCACTCAGTTACTAGCTTTAGCTAAGGTTCTTAAGGATAAGGGAATAAAACTCAGTAGAATGATCATTGTAGGGCTTGATACGGACTTTAAATCGCTTAAAGCCGCAAAAGAGGCAGGCATTGAGATTTGGAGAGTAAGACTTGAAAAACTTACCTAGAACTATGTAATATTTTAATAACAGTGTTACAGAGTCCTCCTAACTAATGTAGTCCTTCCTATACTTCTAATCCAGAGGAGGCTTTTGCTCATTGCCTTATTCTCTACAGTCAAAGCTTCCTTAATAGCCTTTCTTATTCAGTAAAAACTCCATCATAGTAGGACGCCATTTGTTCTAGTATTTTTATTCTTTCTTTCAGTGCTTTAAGTCGTGTCTTGAGAAGATTTTCTCCTTTTTCCGTAATATAATAGACGCGTTTGCTTCTTTTCCCTATTTTTTCTTTCCATTGAGATTTGAGTAGCCCTTTTTTCTCCATTCTCCTTAAGATTATGTACACGGTTCCAGGTTTAGGAACATAACTACCTGTAGTTATCTGCTCAATCTTTTTCTTCACTCCATATCCGTGTAAGGGTTGGCTATGTATAATCCAGAGAATTAGAGTTTCGATGAAGGCACAGCCAGGGTAACAACCTTGAAAGCTGTTTTCTTTGGACATTCCCTCACCTTTTTACTCTATACACTTTATTCTAGTGATTTTTCAAGTCTCTTAGCTGCGATCACTAGAAAGATTGCCGCATATAGGACTAGCGTTATTATGTTGATGAAGAATGTTTGTGCGTCTCCTAAACCGAGAGTCGTATACTGAAACGAACTTACCATATGGGTTAAAGGCATGAGATAAGCTATGGCTTGAACGATGCTTGGAAGGCTTGTAATGGGAAAGAAGAGGCCTGATATAAACATCATTGGAATACGAATAAGATTTAGTGGTGTCATCGCTTCGTGAACATGTCTAGCAGATGCTGAGAGGGCCATCCCTAATCCTGCTGATGCGAGTGCGGAGAAGGTAATGCTAGCTAAAAGCAATAGCGGATTTATAATTTGATGTTGTGATGCTAATGTAAGAAACCCTACAGGGATAATAGTTATTATAAACCCGTAGAAAAAGCTAGCAATCGTTTTTCCGAGTACTATTGTTAGCAGGGAAACTGGCATAGCAAGTTGCATATCGAAGGTCCCTTTTGTTCGTTCGAGTGCTAAAGTAGTTACACCTATCGAAGAGGCGCTGAAAAATGCTGTAAGTGCTGCTAAACGAGGAAGAGCTTCGGAAACTGAGAGTCCACGTCCGATCCAGAATGTTAGAAACATTAAAATAGGGAAAAGTAGCCCCATCATCACGGTAGGTGTTGAGAAGTAATATATCTTCACGTCCTTCCACGCTATTATAGCAGATTTTCTCAGGTCATCAATCATGCTCTTGATTGCCATTCTCTCACGCCTCCCTAATCCTCATTCTTCTCAGTCGCCCTATTTGCTCCATCCGCTCCATGTCCAACGAAGAGAGACCCGTCAATGTAACGAACGCGTCTTCTAACGTCGGTGTTAGCGTGTTAATAGAGACTATCCTTAGATTTCTTTCTTCAGCGAACCTGCTTATTCCATGTACGACCTCTGAGGGGTCATCCGTATAAAGCTGTATCTTATCTCCATGTTTTTTGACTCTATTCACAGCGGGTAATCTTGCGAGTTCCTTCTCAATTCCCTCCACACGTTTATCAAAAGATGCCTCCACTACTCTCTCTTCCTTATTCGCAGCCTTAAGATTTTCCGGCGAATCCAAAGCAATGAGCTTTCCATCCTTAATTATACCGACCCGGTCACAAAGCATGTCCGCTTCCTCAATGTAATGTGTAGTTAGGAAAATCGTCATACCACGCTCGTTTAATCTCCGCAGAAGCTCCCGTATCATTCTCGCACTTTGCACATCTAACCCGGACGTTGGCTCATCGAGGAATAAAAGTGGAGGGTCATGGATAAGTGCCATAGCTATCGCTACTCGTTTTCGTAACCCCCTTGAAAACTTCTCCACTCTCTCATTACGACGTTTGTAAATTCCGAATAGCTTTAGAAGATTCTTCGCTCGTTTCTCTCGTTCCTTCTTCGGTATGCCATGTAAGCTTCCGGCAAACATAAGATTGTCCCAGGCACTCATTTCTAAGTAGGGATTCGTGCTCTCCGAGACTACACCTATTTGTGCTTTCACACTAACTGGATCTTTTACAACGTCTGTTTCCATAACATGCACTACACCACTTGTAGGTTTCAAAAGCCCGGTAAGTATACGGATTGTAGTCGTTTTTCCTGCCCCATTCGGCCCGAGCAGCCCAAAAAATTCACCTTGCTTCACTTCAAAGCTAATATGATCTACTGCTAAGAGATCTCCATAATATTTAGTTAAGTTATCGACGTTAATTGCGTTCATGTTATATAGATAACAATGTTATCTATATAAATGTTACCTATATAAATAGTAACAAAATTCTATTTATTTTGTAGTTTTTGTTTTTATGGATTAGTTTATTCCTTTATTTATGTCTTTGTTATTGTGTTTTGTTGTGTTCATATCTGTCAAGTACCCTGTATGTTATTGTCATGTACCCGATATGCTACCGTCATATCCTAGTCTTAGGAGAAAGAAGTCAAAAACACTGAGGAAGAAAGATGAGAGAGTAGAAAATCAATTTAAAAATATCTTTGTCTCTTAATAATATCTTGTTTTTGTCAATAAAAAGAGCGCTATTAATAAAAGAGTAAGGGTATGAGTCAGAGCCTAAAAGCTTCGAGGTATGATGGAAGTGATTTAAATGTAGCAATATAAATTTTAATCTATTAGAGACGTAAGGATGAAACCTAGTACCTAAGGAGCTTTTAATATCTGAGGCTTGATTGGGATTATGAGGCTTAAGGAGCTTTTAATGTCCGAGATAGGTAAAGAGGCCATAAAGTGCGTACCTTCAAGTTTTGACATCATAGGATCTAGGAACGGGGCTATAGCTGTAGTGGAAATACCTCCTGGGTGTGAACACTTCAAGGAAATTATAGGTAAAGGTATTATGAGAATTCATAGGAACGTCAGAGCTGTTTACGCTAAGGCTTCCGTAAGGAAAGGTGTTTATAGAGTTAGAAGCTACGAACTGATAGCCGGTGAAAGGATTAGCGAGGTAATTCATAAAGAAGGAGGAATAAGGATGAAACTAGATATAACGAAGGTATACTTCTCTCCTAGGGAGGCTACCGAGAGAATTAGAATAGCTAAGCAAGTGAGGCCTGAAGAGACGGTCATGGTGATGTTCGCCGGTGTCGGGCCTTATGCGCTGGTTATAGCTAAACATCAGCCTCGTGTGAGGAAGGTAGTTGCTATAGAGATAAACCCTACAGCCTATAATTACATGGTTGAAAACATAAGAATTAACGGTTTTAAGAACAAGATAGTTCCTATATTAGGAGATGTGAGGGATAAAGCCAAAGAGTGGTATGGCTGTTGTGACCGAGTAGTTATGCCGTTACCCAAAGGCGCTTACCTTTACTTATCCCAGGCCTTTCGATGCCTGAAGGATAGAGGTATAGTGCACTTCTATCATTGGGCGCTAGAGAGTGATCTCTTCACTAACAGTTATCTTTTATTAGAAAGATTTGCCATATTAAATTCAAGAAGTATTAAAATACTAAATATGAGGAAGGTCCTTCCTTATGCTCCTAAAATCTATAAAATATGTATCGATGCGTTAGTTATCATTTCCTAAGTAACGATTATCATTTATTTTCAAAAAAGTTAATCTAAATAATTTAACAGACATAAAATCTAATTATAACAAAATAAAAAGTTAAATAGCTCTACATGTAATTAAGGCAGTGGTTGAGAAGTATGGCTGTAAGGGACTACGTAGGTCAGGCATTAGTGGTTATAGGAGGACTTGGAGCGTTAATAAACGCTATATTAGAGTTTGCAACGACTAAGACACTTTTAGAGACTTTAGGAGCCTTCACTCTAGCGCTTGAGGCTACTTATTACTACGTCCTAGGTGTAATAGGGCTCATAGGTGCTTTAGTTGCCTTCTACGGCGCTTACAAGAAGGACAGAAACCTCTCAGTAGTTGGAGGTGTTCTTGGCATAATCTCTATCTGCGTAATACCTGTGTTAGCGATCATAGGAGGTTTTCTATACAGCAAACCCGAGGAGACAAGTAAATAAATAAAAATAAACAAAAACTTAAAATTTTATTTATTTTAATTTATTTTATTAATTTTCTCTGAAAGCATTATGGACTTTTCAAACGCCCTCTGAACAGCATCTATTATTACGGACTTAATCCCGCTTTTCTCCATCTCATATATGCCCTCTATAGTAACGCCTCCAGGAGTAATCACCATGTCTCTGAGCTCAGCAGGATGCATTCCATGTTTCTCAAGTAGTTTGGCAGTACCTATAATAGTATGTATTGCAAGCTCTAGGGCAATTGCCCTAGGTAAACCCACCTTTAACCCAGCTAGGATAAACGCTTCGAAGAACTCAAGTACATAAGCGGGTCCACTTCCACTATAAGCAGTTATAGCATCCATGAGGTTTTCCTCAACCACAACTACGTGACCTAAGGCTTTAAAAAGTTCTTTGGCTAAGGCTACGTCATCTTCATTAGCATATCTCCCTTTACAAATAGCCGTGGCTGAGTGCCCAGCTATGATGTTTATGTTAGGCATAGCTCTTACTACCTTTAACCTCTCGCCGAAGCTTTCTATGAACCTAGTTGTAACGGACGCTGCGACTGATATTATTAGCTTATCTTTTATCAGATCCCTAATCTCTCTTAGGACGTTCGCTACTTGATAAGGCTTTACAGAGATTAAAACCAAGTCCGCGCTTGAAACGGCTTCCCTGTTATTCAGAATTACAGGTATGGAAAGATTCCTAAGCTCTTCCCTCCTCTTCTCAGTCCGGCAGGTAGCTACCATGTTTCTAAACCCTTTTAGAAGCAATGCCCTTATTATCGCCTCCCCTATCTTACCCGCTCCGATTACCGCAAGCTGCTTACCGTCGAGGAATCACCTCACCTCGACCTCGGTAACAATGAGATAAATAATAATAAATTACTTTCCCTTAAAATAAAAATATACTTAAGTATTTTATTTAAAGATTTACTAAAATTAAGACTAAATATCAATCTTGCCCTTTCTAATCAACTCAAATAGTACTGTTCCTCCTCTTGTGTGAGGTGGTCCGGGATCTGGACATTGTAGGTAGCCTTTATCAGGTTCACTACCTATACCGAGTGCCCTTGCATCTGTTCCATGTGAGAAGGCTGAGAGGAGGGAGCAGAGTGCTAGGAAGGCATGCATGCATATCGGGGCGCTTCTTTCGGTGTCTACGTAGAATCCTTTGAGAACTATGACGTCGCCAGGCTTATATATAGGACAATAGCCCTTAACCTCCTTAACCTTGATCTCAACCTCGTAAAGGGACATAATAGTCATAAAAAAGGCGGTGATTAAATATGTCTTGAAATGATGATGGTTCAAAGCTCTGAGCTAAGTGCTGTGACAGAGCCGCTACATACTGAGATTTAGGCTGAGTTTTTACAGATATATTATTTTTAAACAATTAATCCAAAGTAACCTAGCCTTAAGCAGAGATGAGTTTAAGAGAGGGAATTAGAGATGTTAGTAAAAGCTAGCGAGGAGATAGATCAGTAAAAAATCTAATATAGTGTTAACATGGGATTACGATGTTAAAAGAAGAAAGATAAGACTTATACCCCTATGGAGATAGCTACTCTCCCGAGTCTAAGGTTTAGGAACTTTCTTGAGTGATTTCTCGATATCTTTTAGGTCTATTGCCGTGTAACCTTTCTTCCTCAACTTCTCCTTCATGCTAATGTGTCTCCCTACTATCCCATAATATAATTTTCCATTTATTTCAGCCTTCTCTGCGTTTTCTTCTAGCGAGTGTAATATTCTCAGAGCGTCTTTAAACGTTAAATCGCTCCACTTCACCTCCAGGAGTAGAAAGTTCCTTTTATCTCTGTCGTGTGCAAGTATATCTATCTCATATGCCTCTCCCTTACCGGTTTTACCCCAGTGTCTGCCTGATCTAGATATTATAAAGGGAAGGTTTAATTCGTAGATTAGGGATCTAACTATTCTCTCATAGACAGGTCCTATGTATGTATCATAGTCCTTAGCCAGTTCCTCTATCACAAGATCCCCCTTACCTTCCTCAATTAGGTCTTTATTAGGGTATACGTAACGGAACCAGAAGTTGAAGTAATTATCCTTTATATAGTAAAATCTCTTTCGAGTCTTAGGCCTCTCTAGAAGCGGCGTCTCATATCCGACTATATCTAATGCCTCAAGTACATCTAAATACCTAGACACGGCCGCTCTGTCCATGCCTATCTCTTTAGCTATTTCAGTAACTCTTCTCTTACCCTCTGAGAGAGCCCTAAGTATCATGGTGTAATTCCTGGGCTCCCTTAACTCTTGTCTTAGAAGATTCTCTGCCTCCTCGTAAAGTACACCTTCTTTACTAAGCATTAACCTCTTTACGTTCTCGTGAAAGCTTAACTTAGAATTTAGCTTAATTAAGTATGCGGGTACGCCTCCTAAGGCTCCATAGGTGTAGATAACCTCTTTGAGAGGGTATGATGGTATAAACTTCCATACACTTCCTAGGTTAAGCTCTCCGACTTTCCATTGCCCAGTTCTTCTGCCATAAAGAGGACTTCTATATCCCAAGACTTCGGTCTCCATCATCCCTACGCTAGAGCCGCAAAGGACCAGCATTACATCCATTCTCTTGGAAACATGCTCATCCCAGATCCTTTGGAACTCTGAGATTACCCCTTTGTTAAGCTCTATGAGGTAAGGAAACTCATCAACTATGATTATAACCTTTTCCCCTCCCTTCCATTCGAGAAATTCGACGAAGAGATCCTCCCAGTCCCTGAACTCTATCCGTGAAAAGCTATCCCTATTTAAGTACTTAGCTATCCTGAGGCTCATCTTAAATATATTGGACCTCATGTTCGTTCTCTCACATAGGAAGTAAACATGTGGCTTATCTCTGGTAAACCTTAGCAACAACTCCGTCTTCCCTATCCTACGTCTACCATAAACGATTATAAGCTGAGGAGAACTCTCCCTGTATCTCTCCTCCAGGAACTTTAATTCTAATTCTCTATCAACAAATTGTTGATCCATAATTATTATAATTATGAATCAACAATTTTTAAACTTTTAATTGAGAGTACTTACCTGGAGATTACCCTTTTACCCTCACCTGATAAAGGTCATAAACCTCTTCTATGCCTGGTGATGTGGCTAAAACCTTAATCCAATAACTCCCAGACTTAATAGCTTCAAGAACCCACGTTAAGCTTACGGACTCCCCTTTCTCAAGAAGAGACACTCTACGAACAGCTTTTTCTAAAGGAGCGAGTCTGAGTCCTTCAGCAGCGTAGCTAAGGTCCAGCACAATTGTTACATCAGTAGCCTCTATACCTCCCCTGTTATAAACTATAGCTTCGAGCCTGAATCCCTCACCGACCTCTATCTCAGATACCTCATGCCATGTCATATTGAGAAGCCTAACTCTTATTAAAAGTCTTGGAGGCTTAACCACCATGACCTTAACCATAGCGTTTTCCTCGTTCGCATTGCTAGAGGTTATTCTTATAGAGATTGCATACTCACCTTCCTCAATCCCTACCAGGCTCCAAACAACGTCTTTTGATTCACTAGGAGCTATATCACCAAGCTCTTTATAAGGTAACTCCCCCTCAGCTAACTTAACTCCAGGCTGTAATAGTACCCTAGCTTTAACCTCTTCAGCTTTGACCTTTCCAATGTTCTCTATAGCAAAAGAGATCCTAAAGGAGCTACTAATCCTTACCTTATAGGGTATAACCTGAAGTGCCACTACTTTAAGTTTTGCCTCTATGTTTGATACAGGCATAGATACGTGGATAGTTACATATGCCTTAGTCTCAGGCATGTCCAAGGCCTTGACTCGGATCTCAGCCACGTGCTCGCCAGGGCTTAACGCCCTAAGGCCCCACTCGACCTCAGCGAGCTCACCTGGACCAAGGTCCCCCAGCCTCTTAGCCAAGGGAGTTAAGGGCTCAACCCCCTCCGGAAGGGCAAGGCTTACCTCAACGCCCCTAGCCCACACCCTGCCGACGTTCCTAACCAACGCCCTAAGCACCCCCGTGCCGTTAGCCTCGAGCCTCAGCCCCTCAGGCGCTGAGACCTCGAGCCTGGGGCGGGGAGCTACCTCTACGCTTCCCTCGAAGCAGTTGTTGCCCTCGTCGAGCTCCTCAACAGCATTTTCATAGTCAGCGCATA
>CAZKLN010000011.1:0-34028 GCA_964553765.1 uncultured Thermofilaceae archaeon | reverse complement strand
TTTATTTTACTTCTTTCAATTATTTTAAGCGAATATATGTCTAAAAGTCTATACTCACCAGCTATTAAGTTCTTAGAAAACATGTCCTCTATTTCTCTAGCTTTGACCTTCTTTAAGAGTTTTGCATTAGGATTGAGATTGGGGTCACTGTCATAGACTCCTTCTACGTTAGTAGCTATGAGCAATTTATCTGCCTTAATAGCCTCAGCTGTAAGAGCGGCTACAGTAGTTGTCGATTGACCAGGTTGATATCCCCCTATCGTTATAAAGTCATAGTACGTTAATCTATCAAGTGTTTCTTCTAAGGAGCGAGGTATACGTGGTAGTAATGTTTCGGTTACTAATGAATATAATAATGATGCATTAATTCTGGAGATCTCTATACCTAATGTATCTAATACAGATTCAGAAAGATGGCCTTTACCTACATCGATGTAATTTCTAGCTATATAACCTCCTCCTACCACAACTATCATTTTCTTAGTTTTTTTAATACATTCTTTCAAAATATTTGAAACATTAACTAAATATTTTTTGTCAAGTAAGCAATCCTTTCTAGAAAATAGATGCCCCCCTATCTTAAGCACTATTCTCAAACTTAACACCAACTAGTTTAAATTAAACTTAATGAGTGGAAAGGCTTTAATGTACTTAAGTATTTATAATTAAAGTAGATGAGGAGATACTCCTATGAAAGAGGTCTGGAGCTCTGAGATAATGATGATAAAGTCTTAAGGCTGGGAATTATGTCTTCTGAGATAGGAAATAAAGAGAAAATAAATGTTAAGGTACACCTCAGCGACTTAATAACTGTTGCTCTGTTAATAGCGTTAATTGTATCTTTAGTAATTGCATCTATAAAAGGATTCATTCCCTTAGCCGTGGTCTCTAGCTGGAGCATGGAGCCAACTATCCATGTTGGGGATCTGATAATCATCGTCAGTGGGGGGAGTTATGTTCCTGGAGACATAGTTATATATCAGGGAGGAGTTGATAAGAAGCTCATAGTTCATAGACTTATACAAATAGAAGGAAGATATTATGTTACTAAAGGAGATGCGAATCGGTACCCTGATTTCCCAATATCTCCAGGTCAAGTGAGGGGAAAGGTGGCTTTAATTATTCCTTATTTAGGAGTAATAAAACTTGCCGTTGAGAAGGTCTTAAGGTTTCTATTTACTCGTTAATAGCTTAAAGGTAATGCCTTCATCAGGACATCGCCTTTTTAATTAAGGTAGTTCAGGCCAGGATGTAATGTTTTTAAACGAGAATAAATATCCTAATAAGGTTAAGAGGAGTCTGTATGAGCGGTGCTGAGGGACAGGATGAGAGACAGAAAGAGGAGGAGGGATTACTAGTTTCGCTGGAGACTTACTTAGCGACGGGTGTTAGAATAGGTACTAGAATGAAAAGTAAGTTCACAGAGAGGTTCATTTATAGTGTAAGACCTGATGGACTGTATCTCTTTGATGTTAAAAAAATAGATGAGAGGATTAAAATAGCTGCTAAGTTCATAGCTAGGTATGAGCCGCCTACGGTGGTTGTGGTATCGGCAAGACCTTATGGCTATAGACCTGTACAGAAGTTCTGCGCTTTCACTGGGTGTAAACCTATAGTGGGACGTTTTCCTCCGGGCACATTCACAAATCCTGCTTTAAAAGGCTACATAGATGCCAACCTCCTCGTGGTAACTGATCCCAGAGTCGATTCACAGGCCTTAAGTGAGGCAGCGAAGATGGGAATACCTGTCGTCGGACTTTGTGATACGGATAGTCCTATAGAATATGTAGATTTGATAATACCAACCAATAATAAGGGAAGAAAGGCACTAGCGCTCATATATTGGCTATTAGCTCGTCAAGTCCTAAGAGAAAGAGGAGAACTTCCTCCTGATGGGGATTTACCAGTACCTGTAAACGAATTTGAGGCCAGAGTGCTAGCAACCGGCGAAGTTATTTAAGAGAAAGAGCGATGAGAGTAAGAAAGCCTTATGTGGCAGGTTATTTTTACTCTAGGAATAAAGAGGAATTAGGTGAGGAAATAAAGAAGGCGTTTCTTCATAGACTAGGACCTGGAGAAATACCTGAAATAGCCAATTCATTTTCAGGTAGTATAATAGGTATTGTGTCCCCTCATGCAGGGTACATATATTCAGCACATGTAGCGGCTAACGGTTATTACGCTTTAGCAAGAGGAGGTAGGCCTGAGTTAGTTTTCATTTTAGGTCCTAATCACCAAGGCACAGGTGACCCTATTGCGTTATCTAAGCATGAGGTATGGGAAACCCCTCTTGGAGAAATACGAGTGGATTTAGAGATATCTAATGAGCTCATAAAAAGATCGGGGGTTGTAAGTTTCGACGATACTGCACACCTTTATGAACATTCGATAGAGGTGCAGATACCTTTTCTTCAATTCTTGTATGGAGACGAGTTCAGATTAGTCCCTATATCCATGTTACTTCAAGAGCCTGAGAGCTCTAGAATCCTGGGTGAGACGATAGCCTCCATTATAAGAGAAATGGGATTAAAAGCCTATATTATTGCTAGTAGCGATTTCACACATTACGAAGAGGCTAAGAAGGCTGAATCTAAGGACAGGCCAGCTATAGATAAAATATTATCTATGGATTTGAGAGGATTTTATAACGAGATGTTTGAAAAAGGAGCCACGATATGCGGGCCTGGACCTATAATGGCTCTCATGTCTGCGGCCAAATCCTTAGGTTTCTTTAAGCCGCAATTGCTGAGGTATGCTAACTCGGGAGATGTGACAGGAGATTACTCATCTGTTGTGTGCTACGCTAGCATAGCCTTTTATAGGGCTTGAAAGTTGATAGGGAGAAGAAAAGACGAACACATAATACTTGCCGTAAAAGAGAACGTCGAGTTCAGACAAAAAACGACCTTTCTAGAAGATGTAGAGCTTATCCATAACTCGGTTCCAGAGCTTAATTTAAAAAATATAGACGTAAAAACAGAGTTCTTAGGATACGAGCTTAACGCTCCTATATTAATATCTGGAATGACAGGAGGTACATCCTTAGCGGAAAAAATGAATAGGATACTAGCTAAGGCAGCTAGTAAAGTGAAGGTAGCTATAGGAGTTGGAAGTCAAAGAGTGATGCTAAAGGATCCCAAAGCCGTTAAAAGTTTTAAGGTTATAAGAGATGAAGCAAATGATGTTCCCATAATAGGGAACATAGGGGCAAGTCAGGTAGTTGAGGGACTAAGTGATTCAGACATAGATCATCTAATCGAACCTATAAAGGCGGATGCCATAGCTGTACATTTGAACCCTCTTCAGGAGTCTCTTCAATTAGAGGGTGAGCCCAACTACTTAGGGTTCATTGACAGACTGAAGGATTTTATGAGAAGATCTCCTATACCGATTATAGCTAAGGAAACAGGAGCAGGCATCTCTAAAGAAGCGGCTGCCGCCCTTATTCAAGCCGGTGTGAAAGGTATAGATGTGGGTGGGGCTGGGGGAACCTCATTCTCAGTAATAGAGGGTATTAGATCTAGGCTAAGAGGAGATGAGGTGTATGAAAACGTTGCAAGAACGTTTAGTGAATGGGGAATACCTTTGGCTGCAAGCATATTAGAAGTTAGAAACGTTTCAGCTGATATAACCCTAGTAGCTACTGGAGGGATCAGAAACGGATTAGATGTTGCGAAGGCTTTAAGGCTCGGAGCAGACATGTGTGGCATAGCCTTACCAGCTATAAGAGCCGCTTATTATAGCGGTGTCAACGGGGTAATTAAATTGCTTGAGAGATATATATTAGAGCTGAAAATAGCCTTGTTCTTAACAGGGTCAGGAAGCATATCTGATCTAAGAGAGAAACCTATAGTGATATATGGGAAACTGAGAGATTGGATAGAAAGAAGAAAGCTAGATTTACGATAAGCTTATGTATCATAAGTGAAACTAAGAACTATTTTTAAAAATATTACACTCTTCTTCCTCTTCTACCTCCAGGCTTTCTTATGCTGTCAGTTGGCAGCGGAGTAACGTCTTCTATTCTATCAACCATAAGACCTGCCCTAACTAATGCTCTTATAGCGGGACCTGCTCCGGGTCCTGGAGTTTTAGGCCCGTATCCTCCAGGTGCCTTAACCTTTACATGAACCACTTTTATCCCTTTATCAAGAGCTATCTTAGCAGCTCTTATCGCTGCTTGCATAGCTGCCCATGGACTAGGTTTATCTCTATCTGCTTTCGCTATCATGCCTCCCGAAACCCTTGCTATGGTCTCTGCTCCCGAAAGATCGGTTATGTGTATTATAGTATTATTGTAGCTAGCGTATATCCAGGCTATACCCACCTCTCCTCTCTTCTTCTGAGGCTGTGACGTATGAATCACCTCTCCTCAGTCTTCACAGCCCTTTGAGCATAAGGGGATAAAGGATAATAACTTATCTTGCCCTCCTCATCCTTAGACACTAGGTGGCCAGGGCTTCGGACCCTTCTTCCTGCTATAGCTATATGCCCATGAACTATTACCTGCCTAGCATGATAGAGAGACGTTGCAAGCCCCTTTCTGAACACTATTGTCTGAAGTCTTCTCTCTAACACGTTCTCAACACTCAAATTCAGCACGTCATCTAGCGTACTTTCCTCACTGGGTAAAAGCCCCATTTTAACGAGTCTTTTTATCAAAGCCTTACTTTTAGCTATTCTCTCCTCCTCAGGCAACATAAGTAGTTTCCTAGCAGAAGCTCTTGTTCTTCTTAGCAGTGTCTTAGCAATCCATAGCTCTCTCTTATTCCTTAGCCCATATCTACCCATTAGCTCCAGTTCTTGTTCGAGAACGTCCTTTCTCCAGGGGTGTAAAGGTCCTTCCCACTTCTTTCTAGGCTTCTTAGGATCACCCATGATTTACCTACCTCCTTTACCTCTCTTGACACCGACGGTTATGCCTGTCCTACCAGTCGTTCTGGTTCTCTGACCCCTAACTTTAAGCCCATACATGTGCCTTATTCCTCTCCAAGATCTTATGTTCTTCATGAACTCAATGTCCCCCCTAACGGTTAAAACAAGGTCTGAAGTTATTAGATGCCTGTCCATGCCTAGAAATGGGTCTTTCCTTCTGTTAAGAACCCATGATGGAAAACCTAGCTTGTGAACCTCTTTCAGAGTGGAATCAAGCTTTCTTATTTCAGCCTCTGAGAGGGATCCGAGCTTTACATAGGGGTTTACGCCGAGTTTTCTCAGAATCATGTAAGCTAAGTTTATTCCTATACCTTTTATCCTAGCTATAGCGAATACCGCTGCCTTATCCCCTTGAAGGTCTACACCAGCGACTCTGACGATCTGTCTGAACTCCTCAGCCATACCTAAACCTAGCCTTGTTAGTACCTTTTATTAATATAAACCCTACGTTCACTATAGCTTAGTATTTTCCCCATAATATAGCCATGGCGGGCCCGCCGGGACTTGAACCCGGGATCTCCGGCTCCGCAGGCCGACGCCTTTCCAGACTAGGCCACGGGCCCTCTATGTTTTAAAATTAATAACCCTATGTTAATGATTTTCCCTTCTAAGATATAATTAATGATGCAAGTCATAATGCCATCTTCAAGCTAATTGTCTGCAATAAGTTTAACGTAAGTAATAAATATGGTTTAAGGAATGGTTAGTATCGATGAAAATGCTAAAAAGAACGCTGATAATAGGGTTAATCGGTATATTATTGCTAAGTACCTTTGCTGTAATTATATCCGCTGAGGAGAGAACTTACAAATCATGGGAGGAACTTGGGCTTAATCCTGAAGGATGGCTTGACGAGGTTGTATTCATACCTGAGGGTGATAGGGCTAAAGTTGTCGACATGATGATCAAAGGGGATGCACATGCGTACTTTATAGATATAGGGGATCCAGAGTTATTTAGAAAAGTTAGGGAGTCTCCGGAGCTTACCTATAACTTCTCTTATGGTCTCTACTATGAGTTAACCTTTAACCCTGTAGGTCCTATTTATGGCCAGGACGAGTTCAATCCATTCAGCAATCCTAGAATAAGGGAAGCTGTGAACTACATAGTAGACAGAGATTATATTGCTGACGAAATAATGGGCGGCTTAGCCGTACCTAAATTTGTTCCATTATCTAAAGGACTTCCTGAGTATCAAAGACACAGAGAGTTTATCACTGAATTGGAAGAGGAATATGCTTATGATTTTGAGAAGGGAAAAAGTATCATATTTGAAGAAATGGAAAAGATGGGTGCTGAGCTAGTAGATGGTAAATGGTATTATAATGGTAAGCCCGTCGTAATAAAGTTCATCATAAGGACTGAGGATGCAAGAAAAGATATAGGAGATTATGTCGCCGACCAGCTGGAAGCACTTGGGTTCACTGTTGAAAGAATGTACATGACAAGCAAGGAGGCAGCTAGATATTGGATAGCTGGCGATCCGGCTGAGGGCAAATGGACCTTATATACCGGTGGCTGGATAACCACTGCTGTATCAAGAGACGATTCTGATAACTTTGACTTCTTCTATACACCTAGAGGATTACCTGTTCCTCTCTGGCAGGCTTATAAGCCTGCACCTGAGTTTGACGAAGTAGCTAGAAGGCTTGCAGAGAAAGATTTCAAGACAATAGAGGAAAGAAACGAATTAATGAGAAGAGCATTAGAGCTATGTCTTAAAGATTCTGTAAGAGTGTGGCTAGTAGATCAAACAGCCCCCTTTGTTAGGAGGAAAGAGGTACGTTTAGCCGTAGACTTAGCTGGTGGTTATGCCGTTCCAATATGGCCATTCACTGCCAAATTTGAGGATAAAGTAGGTGGAAGCCTAAGAATAGCTAATAGTGAGGTTATAGTAGATCCTTGGAACCCAGTAGCAGGCAGTGACTGGACATACGATATGGTCATAATATACGCCACGACAGCACCTGACTTCGTTACCCATCCTGTTACTGGTTTACAGGTTCCAATAAGAGTAAAATCAGCAGCAGCTTTTGTAAAAACAGGAATTCCAACAGCCCCCAACCCTGAGGAGACAGGTGATTGGCTTAATACTACCTTTGTACCCGTGATTTTAGTACCTGCTGATGCATGGTATGCCTGGGATCCTGTAGAGCAGAGATGGATTACTGCTGGAGAAGCAGGAATAAGGGCTGCTTTAGCTAGGGTTAGGGTTAACTTTGGTGACATAGTTGGTAAGTTAAGATATCATGATGGAAGCACGTTCAACATAGCGGACTTTCTACTACCCTACATATTAAACTTCGAACGAGCAAACAATGCAAGTCCACTGTATGACGAAGGATGGGTACCAGGGTTCACAACGTGGAGACAGCAGTTCGTTGCGTTCAAAATAGTTAGTGAGAGACCCTTCGTAGTTGATGTATGGGTTAATTACACAGCCTTAGACGTAGAGTACATTGCAGACTTTGCCGTAATATGGGGCGACATGCCATGGCATGTATATGCGATAGGTATACTTGCAGAAACAGAGCAGAAGCTTGCATTCAGCTCTGATAAGGCTGCTAAGCTAGAGGTGGATTGGATGAATTATATAGGAGGACCAAGCCTTAAGATACTAGAGGAAATGCTCAATAAGGCTGAGGAAACAGGTTACATACCTTTTGAAAAGTTCTTAGGTAAATACATAACTAAGGAACAAGCTAAGGAAGCTTACTCTCTATTAAGAAAATGGTACAACGAGCATGGTCACTTCTGGGTAGGAGCCGGACCTTACTACTTAGATAGAGTTGACATAGTAGCTCACACAGCTTTACTAAGATCTGCTAAACAGCTTTTTGGAGAGTGAACAATTTAACATATTTTTATTTTTTATCTTATTAATTTTTATTAATTAATAATTTTCTTAGTTTAACTCAATACTATTAAATGAGGCTAAATTTTTATCTAAGTTATCTGAAATAAATCTGAGACCTATCTCTTTTGGGAGCAGAAATATGAGGTTTAAACTACCTCCCATAGCAGTATACATGACAAGGAGAATAATAGCCTTATTTGTAACAGTAATAATAGCGGTATACATAACTATTTTAGTAGCTAACATGGGTGGATATGTAGATGAGATAATAAAAAGTGAGATAAGGCTTCAGGTAACTCAGGCAATAAGGGAAAATCCCTACTACAGAAACTTGCCGAAGAGGGAGGTTGATAAATTAATTAATATGACTTATTTTAACGAGCTTAAAAAAAGAGGGTTAGATAAACCTTTTCTGATACGTAGTTTCATGTACCTTACTAAAGCCATCACGTTAGAGTTAGGCAGAGCTATGTTTCTAACAAGCGATAGTGGCTCAGCTCAAGTAAAACTAATTATACTTGAGAGATTGCCTCAAACAGTTCTCTTATTTACAACAGCTACAGTGGTCAACTTCTTTATACATTTATACTTTGGCTTAATCCTCTCACGTAAATACGGGAGTTTCTGGGACAAACTTGTAGTATATTTAGCGCCTACATCGGCTATACCTGGATGGTTTTACGGCATTATATTAATAGTCATTTTTGCTTCATGGCTGCACATACTGCCTTATGGGGGATTAGTGGACTATCCGCCTCCAGATAGTCCACTAATGTACTTCTTAAGCGTGCTTAGGCATTCCATACTACCTATATTATCATGGGTCGTTGGAACCCTCTTCATAGGTATATATTCTGATAGGACACTATTCCTCATATATTCTACTGAAGACTATGTAGAGGCAGCACGAGCTAAAGGTCTACCTGATAGACTCATAGAGAGAAGGTATATACTCAGGAATGCATTACCTCCAAAAATTACTCAGCTAGCTCTTGCAGTAATAGCCTCATGGACCGGAGCTATAATAACTGAGGCAGTATTCAACTGGCCAGGATTAGGAACCACGCTCTATGCAGCTATTATGGTTTTCGATGTACCTGTATTAGTAGGCGTAACGGTAATATATGCATACCTGCTTGCGGCAACGGTGCTTATCCTTGACGTTATTTACGGTTTTATAGATCCACGAATTAAAGTTAGAGGTGGAGTGATTTGAGCGCGCCTATAACCGGAGATAGGGGTATATTAAGAGAGCTATTGTCATATAAAAGCGGTATTATAGGCCTTATCATAATACTATTCTTAGTGTTAGTTTCCATATATGCTATAATAACTATTCCTTATAATGAAATGCTTGAATTATGGAGAGGCTCTAATCCTGTCTGGTTAAGGTTACCTAAGAACGCAGCTCCAGAGTGGTGGGAAATCTTCATTGGGAAGAAATTACCTAGAAACATAGATCTCCTACCTATAATCAGTGATAAATATACATACGTTAAAAAAGTCATAACAGATAACACTACTAAGCAGATTATTATAGAGTATAGCTTTGATTTTAACTATGATGACTTTCCTAAAGAAATAAACATATTTTTTAATGCTACTTACCATAAACGAAGACCTAGGGTAAGCATATACTGGAAGAAGCCTAAGGGAGAAGAAATACATCTGATGGATTATAGGCTTAGATCACCTACTGATAAATTATACTTAAGTAATAAGCTTACCCTTGAAGACAAACTAGTAAGATACCATGAGAGAGAGATAGGCGTAAAGTTCAAATATCCTATAACCGTTGAGAAGTCCTTATTCATGGATTTTAGCCCTGAAATACGAGTACTAAAGGGGAAGTATAAGATCAGGTTTATAGCAACCCTCACAGAGCCTGAGGCCGATTTAAACGCAGAAGTCGTTATATATGGGCAGGTATATGGATGGGCAGGTACCGATCATAAGAGGAGAGATATAGGTATAGCCATTTTATGGGGCACACCTATCGCGCTAATATTCGGCCTTTCGGCAGCTGCCATGATATCTTTAGTTCAGCTGGTTATAGCTATAATAAGTGGATGGTACGGTGGGATAGTAGATTCCGTAATCCAGCGTGTCACAGAGATCTTCTTGATATTACCTTTCCTACCGTTTTTAATAATGGTAGATACATTTTATAATTTAAACATATGGAGTTTACTGTTAGTTGTCATAGTATTAAGTATATTTGGAAGCGGGGTAAAGATTCAGAGAGCCTTAGTGATGCAGATTAAAAATTACCCTTATATAGAGGCGGCTAAGGTATATGGAGCGAGCGGAAAGAGGATAATGTTTTTGTACATTTTACCTAAGATATTGCCTCCTATAATACCTGCGTTAGTTCTCTCAGTACCCGATTTCGTGTTCTTGGAGGCGGCGTTAGCGTTCTTAGGTCTTGGAGATCCTGTGTTGCCAACATGGGGTAAGGTCGTTAGTGAGGCATTCTCTGAGGGGGCTGTCTATAAGGGATATTACTATTGGGTTCTAGAGCCCGCCGGTATGCTTATGCTAACTGCCATAGCTTTCTCCTTACTTGGGTTAGCTTTAGATAAGATAGTTAATCCTAAACTTAAGGAGCAATAGGTGAGCTACATGTCCTCTATACTTTCTGTTAGTAACCTGAGACTTTACTATAGGACTAAGAAGGGGCCAGTGAAAGCAGTAGATGATGTGAGTTTTGAACTAAGAAAAGGAGAAACACTGGCTATAGTTGGTGAATCGGGATGCGGAAAGACCTCTTTAGCAAAAGCCTTATTAAGGCTTTTGCCGAGAAACGTTCACACATATGAGGGAAGTATAGTCTTTAACGGTACTGAGTTAATGAAACTTAGTAATGAAGAGTTTAGAAAGAAGATACTTTGGAGAAAAATATCCATGGTATTTCAGGGGGCTCAGAATTCTCTTAACCCTGTGCTAAAGGTAGGGTTCCAGGTAGCAGAGCCACTAATGGTCCATTATGGAATGAACGAGAAAAACGCCTTCAGAAAAGCCGAAGAGGCTATAAAGCTTGTAGGGATAGATAAAACGTTCGTAAATAGGTATCCCTTCGAGCTTAGCGGTGGTATGAAACAAAGAGTGGTCATAGCTATGGCATTAGTAACGAAGCCTGAGATAGTTATATTGGATGAGCCGACTTCAGCTCTCGATGTCCTTACCCAAGCAAACATAATGAACTTGCTTAAAAGATTAAAGGAGGAACTTAAGTTAAGTTATATATTTATAACCCATGACATCGCCTTATCCAGCGAGCTAGCTGATAGGGTAGCAGTTATGTACGCGGGCCACTTGGTTGAAGTAGCATATGCTGAAACCTTCTATAGAGAGCCTCTACATCCTTACTCTAAGAAACTTATGGCAAGTGTTCCCACTCTTAGAAGTGAGAAGAAACTGGAGTACATCCCTGGAACTCCTCCAAGCCTCATAGAACCCCCTCACGGTTGCCGTTTCCATCCGAGATGTCCCTACGCGTTTGATAAGTGTAGAAGGGAAACGCCTCCGATGTTTAGTGTTAAGGGAGAGTTAGTAAGGTGTTGGTTGTATGAAAGAGAGCGCCAGTAACGAGGTTTTATTAAAAGTAGATAAGCTAAGTAAGTACTTTCTAGTTAAGAGGGGGCTTTGGGGACCTACTTTCACCCTTAAAGCTGTTGACAAGGTTACTCTTGAACTGAGAAAAAGGGAAAGCATATCCCTTGTTGGAGAGTCAGGAAGTGGAAAGACCACATTAGGAAGGACTATTCTGAGACTAGAGGAACCTAATGGAGGAAGGATAACTTTCGAGGGTAAGGATATAACTCATACTCCTGTAGAGGAGCTTAAATGGTATAGAAGGAGCGCTTCTCTTGTACAACAAGATCCTTACGGTGCTATGCCCTCCCACTTCACCATTGCAAGAATTCTAGAGGAGCCGTTAATGGTGCATGGGATAGAGCCTAGGGAAGAGAGGCTTGAGAGAGTTTACAAGGCATTAGAACAGGTAAGGTTAACCCCCGTAGAGGATTTTGCACATAAGTACCCTCATATGTTAAGTGGAGGCCAGTTACAGAGAGTGGCTATTGCTAGAGCTTTGATACTTAATCCAAAACTTATAATAGCTGATGAACCCGTCTCAATGCTTGATGCATCGGTGAGGATAGAGATTCTTTATCTTCTTCAGGAATTACAGGATAAGCTTAACCTAAGCTTCATATACATAACTCACGATTTGGCAACTACCAGATATTTCTCTCAATGGATTTACATAATGTACGCGGGTCATATTGTAGAGAGGGGACCTGTTGATAAGGTACTTAGAAATCCTCTACATCCTTATACAGTAGCATTGCTTAACGCCATCCCAGATCCTGATCCAGAGAATAGAAAAAGGTTTAGAGAAGTGCCACCAGGTGAACCGCCTAGCCTGATTAACCCACCTAACGCTTGTAGGTTTGCTCCAAGATGTCCCAAAGCTATGGAAAGATGTCACAAGGAAGAGCCCGTGGAGGTGGAAATAGAGCATAATCACTGGGTTAAATGTTGGTTGTATGAGCCTTAGATCGTCTAAAGCTCAATTATTAATAGGTTTTTTGATAGCTTTACTATCAATATATATAGGATTAAACATAACCTACTACACTTCCCCTCATCATTCCATCGAGAAAACCTTTGTTTTTAGCAAGGAAAGCAACATTATCGAAATATATCTTCCCGAAAATGTTAGTAACAAAATATTTTTTAAAGCTAATTTCACTACTACTAATCCCTCTGAGGTTTATCTCACCTTTAGAGGAATAAAGGGTGATTATAAACATCTTAAGCTAATTAGTAAGGGAGGGGAGTTCACTAAAGAGGGGAAAGTTGTGCTGAGAGGGAGACCGATAAGCTTAACCGTAAGGTATAGAGGAGAGGAGGGAGATAGAGCTGTTGGTTATATCAAATTATATTATAGTTCAATAGACTATTCAACATTAACCTGGATGATTCTATTACAGGTAATAACCTCTTTAACAGGAATAGCACTAATTAGTAAAAGTATATATAAGTACCGTATCGAGAAAATCAGGGAATCTGGTTAAGAAGCATATTTATTTACTATTTAAGTGTTATAAGAAATGTCTGGTAACTATGTGGCCTGGCTTAGGTATGCCTGAACTTTTATTAATACTTTTAATAGCATTAATACTATTTGGACCTAGTAGAATCCCTCAGTTAGCTAGAGCTTTAGGAGAGGCTGTCAGAGAGTTCAGGAAAGCAACTAGTAGTTCAGATAAAGATAGGAGAAAAAAGGTAAGTGATGAGGAGCTTATAAACGTACTGGCTAAGAAACTAGGTGTATCTAAGGAAGGTAAGGAAAAAGAGGAAATCCTAAGGGAAGTATTGAAAAAAGCAAAGGAAAAAGGTTTAATCTAAAAAGTAAATGTCTTCGAAAAATAATAAAGAACTTCCTTTAACCGAACATTTAAGCGAGCTAGTTTATAGGCTTAGGGTAATTTTATTTTCCTTGATTTTACTTTCGCTGGTGATATCTCTTCTCCCAGCTAATCTATTAAATCCTTTATTCTTTGATGATAAAGAGGAGGAGTATAAGCCGTTAGTTCTCCTTTTTATGTATAAAGTTAAAGAGGATGCGCTTAACTTCAATGAAGAGCCTATGGCTACTTTAGCTAAGGTAATAGGCCTTAACGAAAGTATAAAGAGAGACATTAAGCTCATATCTCCTGGTATCTTTGATTCGCTCTTGACAAGTTTTTACATGGGAATTCTACTAGGTCTCTTAGCAGCAAGCCCCATCATAGGATATGAAATCTACAAATTTGTAGAGCCAGCGCTATACCCCCAGGAGAGAAAGCTGTTATGCGCGTTTACGGCTGGGTTCACTATCTTATTTCTTCTAGGTAGCTTGTACGCCTATAAGTATATAGTTCCCTTAACTATGCTCATAACAATATGGATAACTTTGCTCACGGGCGCTTTACCAGTATTTAGCATAAATAGCTTCTATTACACACTCTTTCTAGTAATTTTAGTAACAGGCATCTCTTTCACGTTCCCCATCGTAATTGCATTACTAGTTAAAGTAGAGTTATTAACTCCATCATCTTTAAAAAACAAATGGAAATATGTAATACTTGCTATATTAGTAATAACGGCATTTATAACACCTGACCCAACTCCACTAACCATGCTACTGCTTTCCTTGCCTTTCTTAGCTCTTTATATACTATCTTTAATATTATCTAAAATTATTTATAATCGTAAGCATGCTTCTAAGGCTTTAGCTAGGTAAAGTTATATAATGTTCTACTGGATCAACCTGTTTCGGTGATTGCAGGTGAGCTTCGGCATAACTGTGCCGTACGTTCCTACCCCTATAGAGGTAGTGAGAGAGATGTTAAAACTTGCAGGACTTAAACCTGGGGAAATAATCCTTGACTTAGGGTCCGGAGATGGAAGGGTTTTAATAACAGCCGCTAAGGAGTTTGGAGCTAAGGCTATAGGTGTTGAGCTACGTAAGGATCTTATAGAGAAAGCAATAACTAACATAGAGAGGGAAGGGGTAAAAGATAGGGTCATGATAATTCAGGGGAACTTCTTCGACATCAAACTTCCTCCCGCCAATGTTATATTTCTTTACCTATTAACATCAGTGAATGAGAGATTGAGGCCTAAACTTGAAAAGGAAACTAAACCTGGAACTAGAATAGTCTCTCATGACTTTGAAATAGCTGGCTGGAAACCCTATAAAGTTAAAGAGGTAAGAGATGGAGGGAGAACTCACAGAATAATACTGTATATGAGGTAACTTTTTTGAGAGGATCAAGACAAGAGATGCTCAAGGATCTGGTAAGGGACATTAGCTTATCTGATATAAAGAGTTATTCAAAGTCATTTAATCAGTTACTAGAGACATATGAGAAGATAGGGGGGTTTAGTGCTAGGTATGTGTATAAGGGATCAAGGATTATAAAGGAAATGTTAAGAGATACGGAGTGTACTAAGTTTCTAGGATTTACAGCTAATATAGTAGCTACAGGGCTTAGAGGCTTACTCTCCTCTATAATATCAAGGAAGTTAATAGATGTTATCGTTACCACAGGAGGAAGTGTGGATCATGACATTGCCAGGGCTTTCGGCGGTAAATATTATCTAGGAGAGTTCGAATATGATGATATTGAGCTTAAGAAGGTCGAGATACATAGGCTTGGTAACATACTAATACCTTTTGAGAGTTATGGTCCTGTTATAGAATCTAAGGTTCATGAGCTGCTTGATGAGTTATTAGAGCAAAAAGATACATGGACACCGAGTGAGCTCTTAAAAGCCTTTGGTGAACGTATAAGTGATGAGAACTCCATACTTTTTCAAGCAGCTAAGAACGATATTCCAATATTCTCTCCAGGAATCGTAGATTCCGCGTTCGGCACAGCGCTATTCACCTATAATGAGGCTAGCAGAGGATCTTCTGGTAAGATGATCAAACTAGATGTGTTAGGAGATATGGCTAAAATAGCTGATATAATCTATAGCTCTAAGAAAACTGGAGCTATAGTATTGGGAGGAGGTATTTCTAAGCACCATATTATATGGTGGAGTCAGTTTAAAGGAGGGCTCGACTATGCTGTATACATCTCTACGGCGGTCGAGTGGGATGGAAGCTTAAGCGGAGCCAGGACAAGGGAGGCTATAAGCTGGGGTAAATTAAAGCCGAGTGCCAAACATGTTTTCATACCTGCCGACGCTACTATAGTTTTTCCTATAGTCATTATAGGGGCGTTAATAGATGAGCATTGAGGAATTAATAAACCTAGCAATAGCTTTAGGAACCGGGATCATAACGGCACATGTACTCACACCCTTGTTCATGGTTTTAATGAGGAAAAAAGGTATTGTAAGGGAAGATTGTCATAAGCCTGGTAAACCTAAGGTAGCTTACTGTGGCGGTATAGCTATCTTTCTTGCATTCTCCACCTCTATTCTTACTGTGACAGTATTATTTCCTTATTGGAGAGTGGAGCTATACACCTTATGGGGCACGTCAGCTATAAGCTTCTTAATAGGCCTTATAGACGATCTAAAGATTTTAAAAGGGGAAGTTAAGACTGCTCTCTCTGTACTACCTGTCATTGTTATCGTCTTAGCGGCTTTTTTATGGCCAGAGAGGATAATCCTTGGAAGGCCTAGAGCTCCCTTTGTTGGAAGGCTGCGGCTAACAATTATGTACTGGATTCTCCTTCCCCTAGCTATAGCTGGGCCGGCTAACGTAGTTAACATGCTAGATATAATGAATGGTATAATGCCGTTAACAAGCATAATGATCCTGTTAAGCCTTTCAGTGGCGTCATACCTGGTAGCAAATCCACTGGGTATTCTTGCTTCTTTTACTATGATGGGTGCTCTTTTAGGCTACTACCCTTATAACAAGTACCCAGCTAAGATATTCAGTGGAGATAGTGGTAGTTTAATGGTTGGTGCGTTTCTAGGGGCTCTAGCTGTTTTAACTCGGTTAGAGTTAGTTGTGTTAATTGCTTTACTACCTCATCTTCTTAACGCTTTCCTAATATTATCTTCTACAAGATCTCTTAAAGAGCATCGTGAGATAAAGGCTAGACCTCTATTAGTCTTGGAAGATGGTACGTTGATTCCTAGCACGGATAATAAGGCACCTTTGTCCTTGACCAGGTTAATGCTATTGATTGGAGGATCTGCCGATGAAAAAGAAGTAATTGAAGCTTACATGTTATTACAGCTAACAGCCTCGATACTTGCTATCATAACAGGATGGTTGGTGGCGATCTCATGAAGGTTTTAAAGATTTATGCACTGTTTTCACTCCTGTTACTAACTTTATGGGCTTCCCTAATGCTGATATTAATTATAGTAGAAAAGTATATACTGAAACTCAAGATAAGTAGTGCTGAGCGAAGCATTATAGGAATGTCATTATACTTTTTATGGTTACTTGGTTGGTATTATATCTTTAGAGTAATAGCCTTTAAACTTACTAAGAATGTTCCTCCATATAAGAGATGAGGAAAGTTTTATTCCCCCCTCTATTCTAAACAGGTTAACTATAATAGCTTTTAAGGGATTGAGGCCTCTGATTTTCCTTAGCTTGTTTACCTCAACAACGACCTCCTTGTTCTCCTCTGAAAGAATAATGCAATCTAATTTAGTGTCTATAACAGATGGCCCATACTTGTCGTTTAATGGAAAAATAGTTATGCTCTGACCTTTAGTAACATATTTAATACAAAACGAGAGCACTTTAACGGCTCTCTCTTCATACCTCTCAACTGGATGATTTTTACCTAGCTTAGAGACTAGCTCATCTGAGGAGATACCTATTAAGACCTTATCAGCAACCTCCAGCGATTTACGAAGAAAATGCTTATGACCTTCATGAAAAAGAGAGAATGTGCCCCCAAGAGCGGCCTTTTTGCAGGCTCTTGTATTCACTCTAATCTCACTTCTATTTCTCGGGTTGCCTCACTCTTAGGTAGGTAGATCTCTAAGACTCCATTAACTAACTTAGCTCTTGCTTGTTCAGGTCTTACTTTAACTGGGAGATGTATCCTCTTGTAAAAGCTTTCATACATTCTTTCCTTAACGATGTAATTACGGCTTTTTTCAGTGAGTTTTCTTTCCTCGGACTTCTCAGCTTTAACCTCTAGCATGTCTTCTGTAACTTTTATTTTTATCTCCTCTTTAGAGAAACCTGGTAAGTCTACATATACCACTAATTCACTTTCCTTATCTTCTATATCTGCTGGGGGCTCTCCGTAACCCAAAGCAGGTCTGTATTTAAGAAACTTCGACCAAAAGTCCCTGAACATGCCTTCGAGTTCTCTTTGAACCTTAGCGACATTGGATAATATATCGTTTACAGAGTTTTCCATCTAAAACCCCAAGGTAAGTAAACTGGTTTAATATTTCATCTTAACGTTTAGCTATTTATATCTGAGAGGTGTAACTAATGTTGAATCTTTATGAAGAACTATGTAAATAACTTAGGTTTACGTTCATTAGCGGTCTTTTTGTTGATGATCTTTCTTACGAATAGCTCTTTGCCTGGATTCTCACATGTATTAATGTCCCAACATGAGATCTTAAGAAAAGGTTTCCAGCTATATGTGGAGGGCAATGCTCCTTTAAAGGTTAAATATTACGCTTCCATATCTAATACATCGTTTAGTAAAACTATAGAGCTTGTGGATCATGATGGTGATAACGTTTACACAGGTGAAATATTACCCATATCCTCAGGAAGATACACATGGTTTATCTATTACACCATGGGTAACGTCTCAGAGGTCATAAGCAGAGGTGAGGAGTGGATAGTCTCCGGTACTGTTAATTCAGCTTTCTGGTCCTGGAATAGCAGAATAGAAGGGGTTATATGGCTTGACTCTGACAAGGATGGGGAGTGGGATCCAGAGGAGAGAACATTGACTAATGTTGAGGTAATTCTCTATAAATTAATAAATGGAAACTTAACTTATTATCTCAGCTCCGTAACCAATGAGGAGGGATATTACAGGTTCTCAGGATTATCGCCAGGAACGTACTATATAGATATAAGAGGTAAGTACGTTCCAGCCGTGGAATTCAAGTATCTGAACATGACTAGGAATGAATATTCAAGATTGGACATAGGAGTAATTGAGAGCAGGGCGGAAGAGGAGAGAATTGTAAAGACGTTCGAACTTAGGATAGTTAATCCAGCGGGATCGCCTAAAGGAGTTAAATATTATATAGAAGTACGTAATTCTACACATTATTTCGTTAAGGAGCTTAAATCTTACACTATAGATGTGTACAGAGTTTCCTTAACTCTTTCACCGGGATTTTACATATGGGAAATGTACTATATGTTAGGGGTCAATAGGTATACTATAGCTACAGGTAATGAATACATCGATAGAAGCTCTGTAAACCAAGTACGTTTTTCATGGCCTGTTGATAAAACCTTTAAGCTAGATATCTTCTACTCGGAGTATGTACCCTCAAACGTAAGATTCTTTGCTGAAATCAGCTATGATGGAAATAGCTGGGTACGTACAGAGCTTAAGCCCTGGGGTGTTGGGGGAACTGGAAGTAAATTCCCGGGTGCGTGGTTAGGTAAAATAGAGAAGCTGAACCCGGGTCACATCTTCTATAGAGTTTATTACGTATATTATGGTATAAAACGAATAATAGAGGAAGGGGAGGAAGAGTTACTGGGTATTAACAGGATTAATCTGATTAAATATACGTGGCCTGTAAGGTTTGACGTCATATTTGTTCCCATAGGATACCCTTACGTACAGATATCTCCTGACGGTAACAGCGCTAACGTTATGTTAAACTATAAGTTATTATTAACTCCATTAACTAAAAACCTCAGCAAATATGGATTTGTAGGCGACGGTATGCTAATATGGCAAGATGCTGTGTGTGTACATGCTAGTCACGTGACACCCAGATCTCAGGTAATGTTATATACAGAGGTCTTTGAAGAAGAAACAATATTCAGAGGATACATCAAAGCTAGATGGGATTGGCCTTTAAGTGTTAACAGAATAAATATGTGGTATGGGTTACTAGATAGAGATTTGAATGTCCTTTATAAGGAATATGTGACAGTAACCAGTGACAAATGGGTTCCAATATCGTTACAGGTAAGGAAAGGCTCTAGAATAGCAATAGGGTATGACGGGGGTGCAAGAGATACTATACTTTTACTTTACTTATGTCTTAAAGGAGGAATAGGTGTTCGAGGAGCAAACAGAGCGGACGTTATAGGCGTAAAGAACATAGGTGATGCTCCTGTTTTAGTGAAAATAAGATTTAAGGAGGGGGCAGGGCTCCAAGCTTTAAACATTACCCTCTCGGGGATGTATCAGGTATCAATAGCCAACTATAGAGTGGTTAAATATAGTGGCAAGTGGGTAAAACTTAACCCTGGAGAAGTCGCTGTAATAGGTGCTGAGATAGCTGGTAGTACTAAATATAGCTATACGCTATATGTATATGCTGCAGATGAATGGGAGAAGGTGTTTGAAAGACTTGAATTGAAACTTTACGGAGGCTAGATAAGAAACAGGAGAATGGTAAAGAGGAAGCATATGAGCCATATTTCGAAACTCCATTCTAATATCTTTTTTCCATCGAGAACTCCGAGAGGTATTAAATTGAATAAAGCTATCCATAGATTTATTTGAACAAAGTAATCTGTTAAAGCGCCGAATAGCTCTGTCTGGGATATAAACAAGGCCATCAATAAGTTAACTAAAGGGCCTGAGAGAGCAGTTACTCCGAGTATCTTTCTACTAGGTAGTCCACTGATGAGCACGCTTCCAGGAGAGA
Organism: uncultured Thermofilaceae archaeon; assembly: GCA_964553765.1. Taxonomy (GTDB): domain Archaea; phylum Thermoproteota; class Thermoprotei; order Thermofilales; family Thermofilaceae; genus CAZKLN01. Next base: position 13,885 of record CAZKLN010000011.1, on the reverse strand, counting down.
TGACCTTTATAGGTAACAAGGATGATAACAGGGTTATTAGTAGACCTTCCTTAAAGAGCTTATACCTAGCTTTGAGCCCATAATACTGAGCAATGAACTTATGAGCCAGTTCATGAGGTACATAGGTTAATATGGAAAATACTAAGAGTGTCATAGCAAGGGTGGGAGAAACGGTCCATCCGAATAACCCCAGGTAAATTATGTATATAGCTAATGTAGCTATGGTTAAATCTGTTAATTCGTCCCATTCTATACTATGGAGTAAAGTTGATATCTTTGTCTGTCCTATTCTCGTGACTGAGGGAATGTAAATCACGTTTTTTCTCTGTGATGCAGGTTCTGGATAAACACGTACCGATTCACTTTCACTCCCTCTTTTAAGTCCTTGACATTCATGCTTCTCAGGTAAGTGATGCTCTACGCAGAATGTCCCATTACAGTACTTACATCTAAAGGGAAGCGCTACTTCTTTTCCGCAATACTCGCATTTAGCCATATGTGACTACCAATATAGAAACTTCTATTATAATACAAGCTTAGCCTATATAACAATAATGGCACTATTATTAATTTTTAAAAATATTATTTATCTATAACTTATTACATATTACAAGAAAATGTTCGCTGATCCCTACAACGCTTGGATGTGTACATGTCTTTAGGTGCGTTTCCCACCAAATTTTCCATGCTTCAGGATACTCTCTAAACAGTCTATTCACCTCCTTTCTATGACAAGATGCTATACCCTCAAGACCTACTATTTTAAGGATTTTTATCTTTTGTCTTTTAAGTTCTTCTTCAAGTTCCTCAGGTAGATAAAGATGACAGGGTGCAAATCCGTAGCCTCCGTAATAATTACCTGTATCTCTAATACTATGGAAAACCTCCTCTATTATTATCTCATCAGGAAAATTGACTAGCTCATTCACTAGTGCTGCCATTCTCCCAATAACTGAGATAAATATAGGAGCTCCTCTTTTAGCAACTCTAATTATTTCATTAATAGCTCTTTCCCTTAGCTTTTTATCTACTATATGAGATAACACCCCACCTAAGCATATAACAGCGTCAAAGCTTTCATCCTTAAACATTAGGAAATCTACAGAGCCCTCTATAATTCCTTGTACATTCTTAGATACATTAAATTTAACGATCTGTTTCTTTGCTATTTTTAGCAGTTCAGAAGCTAAGTCAAGGAGTATAATCTCATATCCTAACTTAGCTAGTTCAATAGCGTATCTTCCGGGACCTCCACCCGCGTCTAATACCATACCTCTTTTAGGGAGATATTTAGTTAAAAAATACATTGTAGTATCGAATTCTAACCTATGATAGGGATCTTTAACCAATCTTTTCCATTCATTTATACCTAATTCATTATAATACTTTCTAACAAGTTTCTTATGCTCCATAATTATTTATTATATATTATAATTATATATTTTATATTTTTAAATAATAAAATCGCTCTTCTGCTTTTTGGCGTTTTCATTGCTACATCTTATTTAGCCTCGAGCCGATCTTTTGTATGTGGAGAGAGGGTGAGGTTAAGTCTTAGGGGCGATGCGCACGTCAACGGGGCTGAGGGATGTGACAGGCGCTTTAGGCGCTTCGTCGAGGTCTCCAAGGGGAACCTAGGCCAGTACTGTAACGCAGTGCTTGCCGCGCTCGTGTCGGTCAGCGCTCTGTTCGAGGACTGCCTGCGCTTAACCTCAAAGCGTAAGCTCTACAACAGCTAAACAGGATTTAGCAAGAAAAACACCAAAAAGCAGAAGAGCGATAAAATAAAATTTATGAACTTAAGTGATCTTAAGAGAAAAAGGAAAAATTAAGTTATCTTCTCTCTATATATGCAGAGTGTTCAAATACGTTATTTACTAAAAGTCTTTTCTCTAGATAGTACTCAGAAGCTAAGATGATGGGCATATTTACTTTTACTCCGATGAGCCCTATTTGAGAGGCATTTATCTCAAGTTTTTTACTTAAACTCATAAAATATGAATCGTAAGGAGCTAATTCTACTATTTCCTCATAAACACTGTTCCCTTCAACGTCATATACATAAATTTCAGCTTCAACGCTTATCTTTTGAGGGTTCATTAATACAAGCCCTGTTAAAACATCACCTGTGTTCCTATGGTAAATCGTGTACACATAGGTTAGTCCTTCAGTAAAAACAGGTATAGGTCTAAATATATTATCTATAGACACAAGCTCATCCTTATAATAATATTCTACACTCATAAAGAGAAAATCTTCGTCGCTCACCTCGGCTATAAAAAGTCCCCAATTATAAGGTCCTTTACCTACAAGGTCACTTATCTTAAAACTTTTGGTCTCCAAAGGTTCTAGAGAGATTGTTTTAAAATAAAGTCTGGTACCTCCCTCATCATATATCTTTATATTAACCGGTATCATACTGCTCTTTAAACTAGCTAGTCTAACTATAACATCCTGATTACCTGATACATCATAGTATGCTACATAAAGGTTGCTTGCAATAACCGATGCCGAAATAAGTAGGTTAAACACTATTGTAAATAATAGAATTATTTTCTTTAAATCCATGTTATTCACATAGTAGTTTAAAAAAGCTAATATATATAGCTTGTCATATGTAAATATCACAATATAACGTAGAACCTTTAATTATTGACAATAATTTAAGTATAAATAATGTAGGTCTTGAATAGCATTAAGCTTTAGGTGAGAACATTTGCATAAGCATTTTGCCTTCAGAGCAGCTAATGAAGTACTTAGACGGTTCCCAAGAGAGACAAAATATACGGTAGAGGCAGGTGTTACTCCTAGTGGAAAGATCCACTTAGGAAACTTTAACGATGTAGTTATAGCCGATGCAGTTTTAAGAGCGTTAAGAAATATGGGGTATGAGGCAAGAGGCTTTCTCATAGTTGATAGCAGAGATCCTTTCCGTAAACCTCCAATTTTTGCTCCTGAAGACTTTAAGAGAGAGGCGCGTAAATATGTAGGTAAACCGTTTGTAAATATACCTGATCCATGGGGTTGTCATGAAAATTATGCGTTACATTTTGTAGAACCTGTTAAAAATAAGTTATCGGATTACGGAGTAGACATAGAGGTTAAATGGGCAAAGGAGATACACAGTGATCCTAGCTTTATTAAAGCTTTACTTAGCATTATAGAGAGAAGAGAGAAGGTAAGGGAATTACTTAATGAAATCAGGAGAAAGGCAGGTCATAAATCTTTATACGATGAGAAATGGATACCATATAGGCCTCTATGCGAGAAATGTGGAAGAATAGATGAAAAAGTAGTACCAATAAAGGTTGAAGGAAGTAAGATCTACTACAGATGTGAGTGGTGCGGGCATACAGGTATAGCCGAGGTTCATAAAGCAGAGGGTAAGCCTCCTTGGCGTATAGACTGGCCTTTAAGGTGGTATGTTCTTAAAGTTAACTTCGAACCTTTAGGAAAGGACCACATGGCAAGTGGGAGTGGTTATGATACAGGCGCTGCTTTAATAGAGAAATTTTTCTTCAGAAAACCTCCTGTACCTGTTTTTTATGACTTTGTGTATTGGGTTGAGTGGAGAGGGAATGCGAAGGAATACAGGAAGTTTAGTAAGAGAGAAGGTATAGGTTTAGGAGTTGACGAGTGGATTGAGATAGCTCCCCCAGAGGTTCTTAGATTTCTGATACTAAAGAGAGATATAAGTGACATATACTCCGAGGCTTTAAGTCATTGGGAGTTTGACATAAGGATGATACCTCAATATGTACAAGAGTTCGATAGATTCGAGGAGCAGTATTTTAGTATAGCAAAGAATGATGAGGAAGAGGGGAGACTTCTTATCAAGGACATGTATATGTTATCGGTGATCGATAAGCCTCCTAAGAGAAAGCCTAAGAGGCTTAACTACTGGCAAGCGGTTAGAGTTGCTGCTTGGATGATCAATTTGAAGGATGGTATGGAGATGTTGAGAAGGCAGGGAAAATTAACGGAGCTGTCTGAGGATGAAATTAGAGATGCTGAGAAAAGGTTAAGGATGGCTTATAATTGGCTTCTTAGAGTAGGTTATTCTGTGGTATTTCCTTCCATTAATGAGTTTAAATTAAGACTTAAGTCATTAAATAGTATAGAGAAAAAGGCCGTCATGGAAATATTAAAAGGCATAAAAGAAGGGAGCATTAATGAAACGAACGTAGGTGAAGAGGTTAAGAGGGTAGCTAAGGAGCTAGGGCTTAGTGATAGAAAAGGTAGACTTCGAATATATCGTGCGCTTTATAGGTTACTTTTTAACGAGGAAAGCGGGCCCCCTCTAAAGCGATTAATCGTGAGGAAAGAGTTCAAGGAGTATTTAGCTAAAGTAACTTAAGGCTTTGAGATCCAAGAGGTAGGCTGAATAGCGGGGAGAAAACCTCTTATAGTTACTTCTTCAACTCCTTCATTATTAGTTTCATTTAATTCCTCAATTTCGTCATTAATATCTACCACTATCCTTATCAAGTATTTTCTCCGATAATAAGGCAAACTAATGTGAAATGTCACTCCTGTATATAAAGTGGGTAGTATATTACCTATCCTTCTTGTAGCAGCTAATTTCCCATCTACATAAAGACCTACCGTAAAACTTCCCGTGTTACCTTTACCTAGGTTTATTATTTCCGCCATTACTATTATATCCGTTGGGAACACTGCCAATCTCATTACTCTTATTCTGCCCACAGCCATATCAGGTTTCTCGACTATTACCACAGCTATTCTACAGGAATCTGAAGTTATTCTACCTTCCTGATCCTGAGCTCTTATGGTTATTCTTCTATATACAGGTATAGTAGAGGCAGGAGATGATGCCCTTGTTGTGAAGTTATATATAACACTTCCGTTCACATATCCTCTATATAATATCCTATAACCTCCCGAATAATCGTCTTTTATAGTCACATACGCACTTTTACTTACATTAAAGCTTATTCTAATAAGCTCTCCTAGCTTATACGTTGAGCCACAGCCTTTGTCCACCCAAATATTAGCTTTAAACTGTTCTTGGGAGATCACGTTAAAATTGGGGTAAATTAGGACCATTAATAATGTAATGATAAGAGCTCTTCTCTTCATACTAAACACTATATTGATAATTGTCTTTGTGATACTTAAAGCTAAGTTTAGTATGGTTGGTGTAAGGACTTGAGAGTAATAGGATGTAGTAAAGGTACTCATATAGCTAAGGATATCGCACGAAGTCTTAAACTTCCTTACACATCTGTAGAAACAAGGTTTTTTCCAGACGGAGAAATTTATGTGAGAATACCAATTCAGATTGATGAGGAAGATGTCGTAGTAGTACAATCTATGGCTAAAAGACCTAATGATCTTTTAATGGAGTTCATTTTTGTTCTAGAAACCTTAAAAGATATGGGTGTAAAAAGAATCATAGGTATCATACCTTACTTCCCTTATGCAAGACAGGATGAAAGATTTAAGCCTGGTGAAGCTATCAGTCTTAATATAGTAACTCATCTACTAGAGAGGTTAGGACTTGAGTTAGTGATCACGGTTGACATGCATCTTCACAGAAAGGAATTAGAAAGTTTATTCAAAGAAACTGAGATAATTAACGTGTCAGCTATGGAGGACTTAGCTGAGTACTTCCTGGAGAACTATCCCTCAAGTGACGCGCTAGTAATAGCTCCCGATTCAGAGGCCACTCAGTGGGCTAAGGTATTCGCTAGCAAATTAAGGCTTAAGTATCTAGTATTCTATAAGGAGAGAAAAGGAGACGAAAATGTATCACTTAAATGTCACTTAGATAACAACTACGTAGAAAGAGCTATAGTAGTGGACGATATAGTGAGCACTGGTACTACATTAGAGGCCACTGCTAACGTTTTATTAGAGCATGGTATATCTGAGCTTTATGCCGTCTTCACACATGGCATACTTGTTCCTCCAGCAGAGCATAAACTATCTAAGTTTAAAGAGCTTATATCCACGGATACGGTTGTCAATCCTTACTCTAGGGTTAGAGTAGGAGGGTTACTAGCTAAAACCTTGGTGAAATATCTTTGAATTACGATAAGTATAGGAATCTTATAGATGAAATTAAACTAGGAAAAATACTTAGCTCAACTAACGTAGTTATAACTTCACTTAAAGCCCTTAAAGAGTTAGTTAAAAACTCCTCTTCACTGGATAAGCTGATTCCCACATATGTTAAGATAGCTAAAGATCTTATAGCTGCAAGACCCGCTTCAGCATTACTCCTGAACTCTATTAGAGAAGTAACATCAAATTTAGTTAATATTGTAGATAAATGTAAATCTTTACAGGAAATCAAGGAAAATTTCTATATTTCAGTGGATAATCTTATAAATAATATATTAAATGTTAACAAAACTGTAGCTAAAATAGCTGCTAAACGTGTTATGGATGAAGATACTATAATGACTAGCTCCTATAGCACTATTGTATTGGAGACTTTAAAGAACGTGGTTAAAGATGGAAAAAGGATAACAGTCTATGTTCCAGAATCAAGACCTAGGTCTGAGGGGGTTGTACTAGCTAAAGAGCTGGCTAGCATGGGTATAAACACTGTTCTTTTTGTTGATTCGGCAACCAGATATATGATGAAAGATGTAGATAAGATATTAACAAGTTCTGAGGCTATAGCAGCAAATGGCGCAGTTATAAACAAGGTAGGAACATCTCAGATAGCCTTAGCTGCTCATGAGGCTAGGGTTAGATTTTTTGTTATCTCACCCACTAATAAGTTTAACCCTGAAACTCTACTGGGAGAGTTAGTTGAACTAGCTAAGGTAAAGTTAGAGTTAAACCTTGAAGAAAAATATATGAGGAATATCAACGCTATTTCTCCTCTTTTTGACGTCACTCCCCCTGAGTATGTAGATGCGATAATAACAGAAAGGGGATTGATTGCCCCTCAGGCGGTAGCTATAGTGATAAGAGAGATTTATGGATGGCCGCCTGTGATCCCTTCTATAGAGGAGGAATTAAGGAGGCTGAGAAATGTCGTGGAACAACGAGGTTAAGATACCTGGAGAAGTGTTAAGGATAGCTTATGAGATAAAAAACATGAAAATAAGAGGTGCAGGTAGAATAGCTAGAGCCGTGGCTGAAGCTATGATTATAGGAGCTGAGAGCTACAGAGGAGAGTCAGTTAATGATTTTAAAGATCTTATGAGAAAGATCATTGAGATATTAAGCTCAACCAGACCTACAGCTGTATCCCTATTTAATGCTTTATCATATATATCGAGACGGTTTGAAAACGCAGAAGGAGATCTAGATGTAATACGTAGTTCAGTGATTACCGCTGCAAGAGAATTCATTAGTTATTCCTTAAACGCTGTTAAGAGGATAGGTGAGATAGGGTCGAGGATTATCAAAAATGACGATGTAATACTTACACACTGCAATAGCAGTGTTGTTATTGAAACAATTATAAGAGCGTTTAAAACCGGTAAAAGAGGAATAAAGGTTTTAGCCACTGAGACCAGGCCTAAGTTTCAGGGCCATATAACAGCAAAAATGTTGTCAGGGAGGGGAATACCTGTTGTATTAATACCTGATTCCTCTGTAAGGTATTTTATGAAAGATGTTGATAAGGTTATAGTAGGTGCTGATACAATAGCGGCTAACGGTGCTGTAGTGAATAAGATAGGAACTTCTCTTATAGCTCTTATAGCTAGTGAAGCTAATGTGGATTTTTTAGTTATGGCTGAGACATACAAGTTTAGCCCTGCAACTTTACTCGGAGAATACGTTAAAATAGAAGAGCGATCTCCTGAAGAGGTTATCCCTGAACTCTCTGAGTTAAAAGGAATTAAAGTAAGAAATCCTGCTTTTGATGTAACCCCACCTGAATACATAACTGCCATTATAACTGAGATAGGTATAATACCTCCTCAGGCATCTGCATTAGTTATTAAGGAGTATGGATGGCCTATAGCTAATTATGAGCATAGAGAAATAGCAGTTGAGGAGGATGAACCTATCCTCTGAGATACCGATAAGCATCTTTCCCTAACCTTTTGATCCAATCAACACGGCCTGGTTTGGGCCTAATCTTACCTCTGATTATATCAAGCAATGATTTTACTGCTTCTTCTTTAGTAAGACCCGTTAAATCTAGCTCTAGAACTTTACCTTCACCAAATGTTTTAAGGGCGTCTATTAATATAACGTCTAGAATCTCCGATTGAATATTCTCCAATATTTTCTCACGTATATAACCCCTATTATTTAACCTCTTCTCTAGCACTAAAGGGTTTAACCTGAGTACTATGCATACCTCTAACATATCTGGAGGAATAACCTCTACTATATGACCTTCTACTATTATCCTTTCCTTCCTAGCTAACTTAGCTATCTCTTTTCTAACTTTTTCTATATCTATGATAAACGCATTTTTACTTCTATCATAATTAATGTATAATTTTTTTCTTTTAACTAAATCAGCTATACTTATACATTTAACATTAATAACCTTAGCTAAGATTCTTGCTAGAGTAGTTTTACCTGTACCAGGCGTACCGGTTATAAATATTATAGACATTCCCTATTCAAATTCTATCGTAGCAGGTGGCTTATTAGTTAGATCGTAAAGGACTCTATTAACCCCTTCAACCTCGTTAACTATTCTAGTAGCTATTTTTTCAAGAAGCTCCCATTTCATTTTAGCAAATTCCGCTGTCATAGCATCTTCGCTTATTACAAATCTAAGAGCTATTACATACTCATATGTTCTCATGTCTCCCATCACACCTACACTCTTAAAGGGTAGCAGTACGGGAAATGCTTGCCATAGGGATTCGTAAAAATTATTCCTTTTAAGTTCTTCCTCCACTATAGCCGTAGCTTTCCTAATAACTCTTAGTTTCTCCTCAGTCACTTCCCCTATAATTCTCACAGCTAATCCTGGTCCTGGAAACGGATGCTTAAGAGCTAGCTCCTTACTTAGACCAAGCTTGAGAGCTAGCTTTCTGACCTCATCCTTATATAACTCCGCTAAGGGCTCTAAGATCTTAATGTTTAATTTAGGCATAACCACATTGTGGTGACTTTTAATCTTAGCAGAGTTAGAGCCTACCTTTCCGCTTTCTATTCTATCAGGATATATAGTTCCTTGAACAAGATAAGTAAAAGAGCCAAACTTTTTCTCTAGCTTATTTTTAGTCTCAGTAAATATTTCTGCAAACGTTATAGCTATAATCTTCCTTTTTTCCTCAGGGTCTGTTACTCCTCTTAATCTTTCTAGAAACCTCCTGGATGCATTAATAAAATGTACGTATTTAAATCCTAGTTTTCTGAGTAAAGATAAAACCTCTTTAGCTTCTCCCTTCCTCAATAACCCTGTATCGATGAACACCACATGAAGATTTTCCTTACCAGCCACCAAGGAAACTATGTATGCTGCTGTAAGAGAGTCTACACCACCACTAACAGCGGCTAGTATATTACCGCCCTTATATTCCTTATTGACGCGTTCCATAACGTGCCTAGTAATATTATCTATCTTCCATACAGCGTTTAACCTAGCTACTTTGTAAAGAAAATTGCTCAATATCTTTTTACCATGTTCCGTATGCTTGACTTCCGGATGAAACTGAAGACTGTAGATATGTTCATCATACTTTAAAGCCGCTATCTTTGAGTACTTAGTCGAGGCTAAGACGGTAGCATTCGGGGGAGGTACCTCTACATAGTCTCTGTGGGACATCCAGACTTTTTGAGAGGGAGGGGTTTCCGAGAATAAAAGATCGAATTTTTTAATTTTTAAAATACTAGGACCATATTCACCTTTATTTCCCTTACTAACCTTCCCTCCAGCCATTAGTGATAAAAGCTGGTGACCATAGCATATGCCTAATAAAGGTACTTTACCACTTAAAAAGTAGCTTAATACTTCCTTTCGGGGCTTAGGTGCTTCATCCTCTAATACACTTGAAGGACCTCCGGAAAGAATAATAGCTTTAGGTTTAAGCTTTAATAGAGTAGCTAAATTTACATTCCAAGGAACTATCTCGCTATACACCCCCAGTTCTCTTACTCTTCTTGCTATTAAATGAGCATATTGTCCTCCGAAATCTAGAATTACTACCTTCTCCTGAATATTTATCTTAGCTCACCTCATTAAGGAAAAACCTCTCGCCTTGCTCTCATATCTACCTGCTTCTGTTATCTTTACAAACAAAGCTTTTTCCCACAATTCTGTGATAGAAGATGCTCCTATATATCCCATGGCCTGTTTTATAGAGTTCACAATGTTTTCTATTATTGAACTTAAAGAACCTGTTATCTCTATGAAACCTTCCACTCCTTCAGGTACTTTTTTAAACTCTCCATATCTCATTGAGCCCTTAGCTAGAGCGCTTCTAGAGCCCATACCTCTATAAAGCTTATATTTCCTATCATTGACAACAAGTAAATTACCTGAGGCCTCTTCAGACTTAGCTATGAGATAGCCCAGCATGACTGCATTTGCTCCGGCTGCTAATGCCTTGATAATATCTGAGGGTTTCTCGAGTCCTCCATCAGCTATAACGCTTACCTCGTATTCCCTAGCTACATCTGCTACCCATGCTATAGCAGTTAATTGAGGAACTCCCACACCTGTTACCTCTCGAGTTATACATGCATGACCACTACCTATTCCTACTCTTAATGAGTCAGCACCAGCTGAAATTAGAGCTTCAGCACCCTCACCCGTAGCTACATTCCCTGACATTACTGGTATTTCATATTCCCGTTTAAACCTCTTCGTAGCTTCTATTACATTCTTACTATGACCATGGGCTGTATCAATAACTATAAGATCTACTCCCTCGTTGACGAGAATCTTAACTCTCTTATCATCAAAAGGACCTACTGCAGCCGCTATCGGTATTTTCTCATTCTTCGCTTCCTCGATTGTCTTAACCGCTTCTTTAATGCTAATATTACGAGGTAAAACTCCTAAACCCCCCATTTTCCCTAAACTTAAAGCAACTTCTCTACCGGTCACAGTGTCCATAGGAGAGCTTAAGATAGGTATCTTAAGCTTAAATCCCTTAACGATATCAGTCGTTAGATTTATGGAATCGAGCTTTACCTCAGAGTATCTAGGTAAGAGAAGAACATCATCGAAGCTAAGTCCCTCTAAAGCCGAGTAAAGCTTACTACTAAATCTTCCCATGTGCTACTTTAAATGATCATAAAAATAAATATGACTTCCTCAAGACTTATATTAACCTAGGTTTTTATCAATTAAATAATTATAAATAATTAACTTATAATTAGAGTTCTTATAAAAATATGAAAAATTAAAATAACGGAACTTGAGTTCTGTACATAGGTTCTCAGTGAAAATAGGTGATTCCAAAGTAATGCCTGAACTTAAGAAAATAAAACTGAGATCGTTTGAGGATCTAGTTAATATAGTTATAGCAACTCAAATACCCTTAGTACATCATATAGCGCTTAACGAGAAACATGTGTATTTCTTACCTTTTGTAGGCTTAGGCGATTTTGGAATAATATATTATTTTGAGACAAATGAGCCATTAAAAGGTAAGTACATAGTCTATAACAAGCTGGATGGAAAAATCACTCTTAGCAGTAAAATAAACAGTGATGCAAGATTAACATTTGTTCCGATAATAGAGGTAGCTGAGCAAAACGCGTTCTCCTTAAAAATATTTGAAAGTAAAAAGAAAAAAGAGAAGAAAAAGAAAAAGTAAGTAAATGAGAAGTAAGATTGAATCGATAGAAAGAGAGTTAATTAACGCTTTTAATAATATTTCAACTACATATGACAAAGGAAGAAGAATATGGTCTGATCCCATTAATGAGGTATTTAATATTAAAAAAGAAGATGTACACTTGGTATTAGACGAGGGATGTGGTACAGGTAGACTTCTTAATACGCTTTCGCTCAGGGGATATGAGGTAGTGGGAATTGATGTATCTTGGGGAATGTTAAAAATAACTAAAAGGAGAGTAAAGAGAAATAAAGTGTATTACAGGTCACATATAATAGTTGCTTCTATGCTTTTGAAACCTTTCAGGGATAATATCTTCGATATCTCACTCATGATAGCATCACTACATCACATACCTTTAAGAAATAGGAGAATAAAAGCTCTTAAAGAAAGTTTCAGAGTGTTAAAAACAAGAGGAGTCCTATTGGTCACTGTTTGGAACCTCTCTCTCCCTAGAAACATGTTAAGAGCTATAAGATGGTTCCTTACAGGGAAGTTATTTGAATTCGGAGACTCTTTGGTTCCATGGAAGAAAAGAGGCTTAATTTTTCAAAGGTTTTATCATTTTTATCATAAAAGAGAGCTTAAACGGGATGTTTTGAAAGCAGGATTTAACTTACTTAAATCATATTTATGGAATGGTGGCATCATAGGGAGGAATGTGATTTGCATCGCAGTAAAGGAGTAAGAAAGGATGTTCTTACTAAGTATTTTAAAGGTATTAGAAAGCCCACTAGATTAGTATCAGGTGTTACTGTAGTCGCTTTAATGACCCATCCTTATCCCTGTCCTCATGGAAGATGTATTTACTGTCCCGGTGGGATTAGTGAGGGGACACCTCAAAGCTATATAGATAGATCGCCTGTCGTCATGAGAGCACGATCTGTAAATTATGATCCTTACCTTCAAGTTAGAGAGAGAGTCAAGCAGTACATCATGATGGGACACACACCTTCAAAAGTTGAATTGATAATAATGGGAGGAACTTTCCCGGCTATGCCTCTCGATTATCAAGAATGGGTAATAACACAGGCTTTAGAGGCGCTTAATAGATTTCCTAAGGATAAACCTAAAAGATGGATATCTCTTGAAGGTGCTATAAGGAGAAATGAGCGAGCAAAGATAAGATGTGTTGGTTTAACTATAGAAACTAGACCCGATTGGAGTAAAGAAAAACATGTAGATATATTCCTATATTTAACTGCAACCAGAATTGAGCTAGGTGTTCAATCAATATATGATGACGTTTTAACTAAAGTAAAAAGAGGGCATAGTGTTAAAGATGTTATAGAGGCTACTAGGATACTAAAAGATGCGGGGTATAAAGTAGCTTATCATATAATGCCAGGACTACCTGGGTCAAGTATAGATAGAGACTATGAGATGTTCGTTGAGCTGTTTACTAATCCAGATTATAGGCCTGATATGCTTAAGATATATCCAACATTAGTAATGCCTGGCACGGAACTCTATAACCTGTGGAAAGGAGGCAAGTATAAACCTTATAGCTTAGATGAACTAGTTGAACTAATAGCTAAGGTGAAAAGCATAGTACCTCCTTACGTGAGAATAATTAGGATACAAAGAGACGTCCCGGTAGATGCCGTAGCCGCTGGACTTAAGATAGGGAATCTCAGAGAGGTAGTAAAGGAGTATATGGAGAGAAGAGGGATTAAGTGTAGATGTATAAGGTGTAGAGAGGCCGGTAGATATTTACTAAATAGAGGTGAGTTACCTCTAGATGGAAAGCTAAAGCTTAATAAGATTTGCTATGAAGCTAGTAGAGGCATAGAGGTATTTCTATCCGTAGAAAATCCTTACTTAGATGTTCTTTTTGGATTCTTAAGACTTAGAATACCTTCAGATACAGCCCATAGACGTGAGGTAGATGAAAGAACTGCTATAGTAAGAGAGTTACATGTATATAGTCCACAGGTACCCGTAGGAGAAAAACATGAAGTATGGTGGCAACATAAAGGTCTTGGTAAAGGATTACTTAAAGAGGCTGAAAGGATAGCTTTAGAGGAATACGATAGAAATAAAATTTTAGTAATCTCAGGTATAGGAGTAAGAAGTTACTATAGAAAACTCGGGTATAGGAGGTATAGAAATTCATTTTATATGTATAAGATGTTAAACCTATA
>CAZKLN010000010.1:40618-42806 GCA_964553765.1 uncultured Thermofilaceae archaeon | reverse complement strand
TCCTAGCTTCAAAACCCTCTATCCTAATTAAGTATTTACATTTATTTGCCAACCTCACCTTTATCCTCATCGACTGGCCCGGGACAACCTCAGCAGGCACGTCCCACGTGACCTTAAGGCACGGTGCTGAATAAAGATCAGTACTCAACATCAGAAAGATGGAAAATGTTAGAATGACTGTCTTAACATGCATAGTGAGCCCTGCTTATCGTTACCAGCGAAAATAAAAAGGATTAACCTAACGAGAGCTTTACACCTATTCTCAGCTCAGGTAAAGAAATAAAAGGGCTGTTAAGTATATAAACGTATGTACCGTCCTCTAAAAACAAGCTTATTTTTGCTTATTCTCTTAACTTTACCTTTATTAATAGCTAGCCCTCAGCTTAGGATAATCTCTGTTAGCTACGACAGAGAGATTTCCTATAAATCCAAATCCTCAGTCCTTGTAACAGTAGAATACTCCTCCTCACTTAGGCTTGTGCAGACCTTTCTGGTATATGCTCTTAAGGACAAGGAGCTAGGAAATTACTCTTGGACGTTTGTACCATGTAGACCCGTAAGCTTAAGGAAAATAGATGGAAAATATCTGGAGTTGTTTAACGCCACTATACCACTTCATAATGTGAGGTTAAGGCCTAACATGACAATACTTTTTTACGCCTATGCGTTTAGCTTAGAGGGAGAGTTTTACTCCACAATAAATGCCACAGCTCCCTTAAAGCCTTTATGCGAGGGATGTTTCAGAATCAGAGTAATAGATGATGTACCTCCTGTAATTAACGAGGTTAGGTTTATACCGGATAAAGCTAGGACTAACATGAGCATTAAGGTAGTAGCTAATGTCACTGATGAAAGCCCTTTAAGAAACGTCAGTCTTACGGCTTGGCTGTGGAGAGGGGAGGACTTTAGTGAAGAGAAAGTTCATCTTAAAAAGCTTGAGAACGATTTGTTTATTGCTGAGCTTAAGATCCCTCCTTTAATTGAAGAAGCTTGGTATATGTTAAGGACGGAGGATGTTTATGGTAACGTGAACGTTGATACAGGAAGAATAGAAGTTATAGTCAGCGAGGCGGAAGCTCTAAGGGAGGAGCTAGGTATATCATTAAAAGTTTACCTACCAGCATTGATAGCCTTGCTCTCAGCTGTAGTCATCTCTCTAGCTATGTTTACCATAGTTCTATCAAAGAAAGGAACAATAGAGGTTACCGGAGGAACTTTAGAGGCTAAACATCCCAAATCCTTGAACATATCTCTGCTCCTGTTATTAGCCATAGCTCTACTTGTATTCTACGAAGTTAGACCTCATGGCATGACCATAAGCCTACTAACCATATTCTTCCTGTTAGCCTCCTGGTACCTGATAGACCCAAGGACTCCAAGTATGCCCGGGCTCACAGCTTTAAAGGCAGTTATAAACGATAACCCCTTCTCATCGCTTATATTTGAAGGGGTGATACTGGCTTTAATATCGGGAGGAGTTGCTGCTACTTACCTTATCAAACTGCTCTCTCCAGCATCTTTGATGATTTTTTCAAAGCTATTAAAGTACTCAGTAATACTACTTAGCACAGGTTTAATTTTACAAGCACTATGGCCGGCGTTAAGGAACGTAAAGATAGAGTTCGAGCTTGTGGAGGAGGAAGAGGAGAGGAGGAGTGAAGAGTGATTAACTAAAGGGTGAGAGGTGCTAAGATCATTTGAGTTAGAGGGTTAAACCTCTAAATTTTAGTGTATACCTCTATTCCCAGCTCCTTAGAGGCCTCAACCGCCTTCTCCTCTATGAAAGGCGTAACTATCATCAGCCTGCTAGGCTTCCTCCCAGTCTTCTCCTCATACAGCTCCGCCTTCCTCTTGAAGTGAGACACGTCAGACGCCCTCACGTGAGATGATATCTCAATCAACATTACCTTGTTATCTCTAACCACCACGTCCACCTCAACCTCGCTCGGATACCCATAGACCCTCCCCCTCTCATCGTAGGCGGTCCACCTCTCAACCTTAAGCCCTAACTCCTTCTCCAAAACCCCTCTAAGCCCCTCCCTAAACGCCTCCTCAGCCATCAAGCCCCACCTGGCTCCTAAAGCTGATATGTGCCTGTTCACGAGCTCAAAACCCCTCTTCATATCCTCCCTAAGCCTAACAAGCTCCACCTCATGCCTCCTGAAGCCCTCGGCCATCTCCTGCCTCA
>CAZKLN010000010.1:2447-40518 GCA_964553765.1 uncultured Thermofilaceae archaeon | reverse complement strand
GCCTGACCAGCTCCTCGCTGTGCTGCTTAAGTATCTCGTCATGCCTCCTGAAGCCCTCGGCCATCTCCTGCCTCAGCCTGACCAGCTCCTCGCTGTGCTGCTTAAGTATCTCGTCATGCCTCCTGAAGCCTGTAATCATATCCTCCCTAAGCTTCTTCATCTCCTCCCTGAGCCTCACTAACTCCGCCTCGTTTCTGTCAAGCTTCTTAAGTATTTCCTCTAGGCCTATTAGGCCTGCTACCATGTACCTGAACTCCTCATCCTCCTTCAATAGCTTTATTATCCTCCTCTTTAGCTCCGTGGTCCCCATCTCACTATAACAGTCAAGCTCGCGGCTATTAAATTTGTGACATCATGAAAGGGAGGTTTTTGTGAGGCTGAAGCTTTACGTTAAACACCTCACATATACATAACTAGAGGACTACCTTTTATACCTCCTCTGTTAAACTTCATACGGTGGAATGAGCGTATCGTATGGGGAGTTACTTAAAAAGAGGGCACTTGCCTTTCTCGAGAGCGCTGAAGTGAGTCTCGAAAGAGGACACTATGACCTTGTGTTGTTTAATGTGGAGCAGTCACTGCAGCTTTACCTTAAGTACCTGCTTTACAGAAGGTTAGGGGATTTCCCAATATCCTCGAGGTACGTTCCCAGGACATATGATAGGGAGATAGCGGAACGCGTGCTGGAGTTCGCTAAAAAAGCCATAGAGGTGTTTCAGTGCGTAGAATCACGTCGCTAGTGAACCTTCTCCTCGAGGAGCGTGAGGAGATGAGGAAGTACCATGAGGGAGCCTTCCAGTACTTGAGGAGGATAAAGGAGACCGTGAGGCGTTTTGATCGAGAAGCCAGGGTTCTCCTGTTCGGCAGCTTCGCTAAAGGAACCTATAGACCTGACAGCGACATAGATGTGTTAGTGATAACGAAGCTCGCGGATAAGCTGGAGAGAAGGCTGGAAATCAGGATTAAAATAGCAGAGGACATAGGCAGCTGCACGCCCTTCGAAATACACATAGTAACGCCGAGGGAGTATGAGGAGTGGTATACTAAGTTCATAGACAGGTACATAGAGATATAGGATCTTTATATTCATGTTAGTTCATCTCTTAGAGCCATATGCTTGACTGGGACGAGTACAGGAGGTGGTTGGACCAGGCTAAAGCTACCCTCAGGTCAATAAAAGCGGACCTGGAGTTCGGGGGCTACAACTGGGCGTGCTTCAAAGCCCATCAGACAGCTAAATACGCCCTTAAGGCTCTGCTTAGTGGCCGGAAGACCGGCCTTCGGTCACGACCTAAGTAGACTGTATATGGAGGTTAAAGATCTCTGTGGCTCTAATGATGAGGTGAAGGAGGCTTTAATGGTACTGAGTAAAGGCATATTTTCATGAAGAGCTCTCTTGTTCTCTTAGGTACTAAGTTTTTACTAGTAAACACTCAAGAGAGAAAGCCTTTATACTCCTAAACTTTAGCTAACGTGTAAATAAGGCAATATAAGAACTGCTAGAATAGGTGAATATTATTTTAAAAATATTAGATCTAATTCCTTATTTTTGTTAGTCCTAATTAGTTATTTAAATATAGTTAACTATTTATTTTTATTTTTACTTAAAAAATATACTAATATATGAATTAAATAAAAATATATTTCAGTATCACTAAATTAAACTTGGTATGGGCGTGAGACGACTCATA
Source organism: uncultured Thermofilaceae archaeon (assembly GCA_964553765.1). GTDB lineage: Archaea > Thermoproteota > Thermoprotei > Thermofilales > Thermofilaceae > CAZKLN01. The sequence continues at coordinate 38,827 of CAZKLN010000010.1, read as the reverse complement.
CCTCTCCTAATAGCGCTACTTTTATCTGTTATGGTAACCTTTAGCCAGCCTCTTAAAGTTAGATTAAACGTTGAAGTAGGGCCCTACGTTGAGGTTAGAGATGAGGGATCCCTCAGGGAAGCATGTTATAGCTCCAAGATCTCATTAACCTCAGAATCATTAAGGTATAGCAGGGAGATACGGAGTCAAAGCGAGGGAGAAGTTTATCTAGATCATTACCTTTCAAGCGGTTCAAGAGCCGTTAAGGGCAGCCTGGACCTCACAGGGAGCTTTAAGGAGGAAGAAAGCTCCACTACTGTAGCTCCAGGAGCGTGCTGGGCCTTCCCTGGGGCTCTATGTGTCCTGGAGGGAGCAGAAGTAGAGGGTGTAGCTGAGATAGCGATAAATATAACGGCTGAATACCGGGGGCTCCTAAGCACGTCATCCGTAGGATCCCTAAGCCTGTTTAACTCCCTCTATACATCGAGAGAGAGAACAGAGTACAATCATAGCTTCATGTTTGAGGGAGAGTCATATACTCATTCATATACCTTGAAAGACTCTATATCAGGCAGGGGGCTTGGAGGGGATATAGAGGTATGGGCGTCCAGCCCAGCTAAGGGAGAGGGATATGTGAACATCTCATTAACACCGAGCGCGTACTTGAGTACATGTAGATCGGAACTGGAAGGTGACTACGCGAGAAGGGACATCACGGTTATTAGTGGAGAGGAGGAAAGGGGCTTGCTTGTATACGAGGGAATCAGCGGCAGTCTGAGCTCCGAGGAAACATTAACATACAATCCGTTCCTAGGAAACATGGAGGTAAGCGGATCTAATACCATGAGGATAGCTAACGGAGACCTAACACACATCATGAAAGAGCAAGGAAAACAGATATTATTTTCCCTCGACATAACACAGGGATGGGCTGAGGTAACCTTCTTCGGTAAAATAGCTGAAAAAGAAGAATACAGTATCACCGGTATGTTCAATACGGGGTCGAGCCTGGAGCTTGAGCTTGTTGGGCCGAAAGGCTCAGCAAAGGGCTATGCGAAACTGGGAGACGGGAGCATGGCTGGCTCGTTCAGCGGGAGCGCGTCTGAAAGTTCAGTTGTCATGTTAGACGTTGAATTCGAGGGAGTATATATAGACGTAGGTGTTGAAAGTAATTATGGCCATACGTTCATTAAAGCGGGTCCCTTGGTCTTAGAGGAGGAAGATAATATTGGCGTGAGGAAAGCAGTTCTGGAAAGTATAAATGAAGAACCCACATTTTCAGTGACTATTGCTGGCAGGTTTACTGCCCTCTCAAACAATGAGGAGGTTAGAAGTGTATTAAGCGACTTTATTGTAGAAGGGTTAGGACAACTTGAGTATGAACTTGGTGATGGCTCAGAGAGCAAGCTCTTCCATTCAACGATCAGCTACTCTGCTTGGGAAGGGGGTGAAGTAATGGTGTCATCTCTTGGATCTGTGAGATCCTACGGCATAGTAAATGAGGCTATGAACTTTAACGCCAATTTCCGTGGCTCTGTTAATGATGAGGGTATTATAGTGGAAGGAGGTGTAGATATGTACATTAAGACCTATGAGGAGGCTCCGCCCCCTGAGGGAGGAGTAGTGTACTCCAAGGCAGCGGCCATGATCGAGCCAGCACCCGCCCAGTTTTACGGAATTGTAAGTTACGCAATGATGGATGAAAGCAAGCTTGCTGCTCAGGAAACTTGGCTCTATTCAGGACTTTTACAGTCTTCAGTAAGTGCCAGTATAGAGAGCGAGGCTTTGATGAATACAGCTGCCATATTATCCTATGAAACTTACACAGGCTTAGAACTATATAACTGTGTGTTCAACGAGAAGGAACACACAGATATTTATACGTACTTGAATGGATATGACCTTAGTACGCAGATAGAGCTTCTCAGCTATGCTGATGAGGAGCTCAAGTTACAGGGAGTTCAGAGCGTTGAGTTGAAACACCCTGAGTCAGACATATATCTCTATACTTCAGGTCTTTCATTGCAGGAGGAGCTAGGTAAGGCGCTATTTGACTTTAAGATTTATAGTTATGGGGAGGAGGGATTCGTGAACACGGAGTTTTACACAGTAGCCACTGAGGGAGAGCTAACCTCTAATATAGGAAAGGTTAATGCCTACAGTGAATATCTATGGTCAAACCTGTACTTGTACGCCTATTCTCACATTGGAGATACCTATGAAGACTATTGTTTACAAGTTGAAGGATATAACGTAAATATAGATATAAGTGATGCTTACGCTAAAGTACTCAACGGTAATGCTGAGGTAAGTATCGGCGGCTAAATCCCCCAAACTTTTATTTTTAACCTCATGTTCTTTTTATCAGGCAATGAGGCTACGAATCCAGTGTGAGCCGTGATCGAGGCCGTCGCTTCTGAGCCTAAAACATAGTCTATATGTACTTTCGTATGGTTTTAGAACTAAATAGATTTTACCATCTATCTTTAAAAAGAGTGTAGGTCCGAATAAAGGGACATTGTAGATCTTGCTAGGGAAGTTATGGATCTCATAAGGAGAGTCGTGAGTGAATAGGATGGACGTCCTCACACTCAGGGCGAACATGGTTAGAGAGTGGAGAAGATGGGTACCAAAGGTAGCTAACGTAGTTAAAAGTATATTACCTAGTGCTGAGATATATGTGGTAGGCAGCGTAGTTAGGGAAGAAGCCATAGGCTCCAGTGACGTAGACATGGTTATAGTGTTATCGAGGAAGCTCTCACCGAGAGAGGAAGCTGAGCTTAAAGCCTTAATAGAGAGGAAAGCTAACTTACCTTTATACCATCCACTGGAGATACATTTTACCACAGCTGAAGAAGCCGCTAAGTTTCTAAAAGATAGATACGTGAAGTTATAATGCTTATATATCCCACCTAATTAATTAGGTGGGATATGTGCATTAGGGTTAGAGTTGACGGTAAAGGTAGGATAACTTTACCCAAGAAGATCAGGAAGAAAATGGGGATAAAAAAGGGAGATGAGTTGATGATAACCCTGGAGAGAGAGAAGTTACTTATAAGTAAAATTGAGGATCCGTTTAAGATTTTAGAAAAGACGTTTAAAGATATAACTTTCAGTCGTAAACTTAGAGAAATAGCTGAGAAGGAAGCCCTAAAGGAGCTGAAATAACAGTGTTACGTGTTCTGCTTGAGACGGGGTTCTTACTCGCTTTAAACCCCAGAGATAGACATCACAGGTGGGCTCTTAATATTCTTGAAGATGCAAAAGAAAGAAGGATAAAGATATACCTCTCACCTATAGCTCCCCTAGAACTTTCCTTGGTCCTACGTTCAAGAGATCACAGCGAGAAAGACATTTATCAGTCACTAGAGGCGCTGAATACGTTAATACATAGATATACAAGGATCGCTTACCCTCTGTTCGGAATCAATCACGTGATCTACGCGTCTATGCTGAGAACTAAACATCCCATGCTAACTTTTTTTGATTCGTTACATGCATCCATAGCCTTACTTAACAACCTTACTTACCAGGATCTCGATGTCGTAATTAAGAAGGTTATAGAGAGCGAGAGAAGAAGCGAAGATGCTCTCAAACTTATGCGTTAAGGAACAACGAATCTAAATTAAAAATCTACTTATTTTAACATTTCTTTATTTTTAAACTAGCTAGCTTTACTAATGACTTGATCACTTTCCTTAGAAGGAAGCCTCTATCCTCAGTTAAGTCCTTCTTTATTCTCTTAGGTGAGAGGTAAAAGAGTATGTAAGCTAGCTCTAGAAATCTCTGTATCTCATTCGGGCTTAAGAAGTACCCTTTCATAACCACGTTCAGCGTGGTGTACTTACTCCAGTCCCTTGTGAGGAGTAACCCATCTCTGTTAGCTATCTCCCATAGCTCTGTTCCAGGGAAGGGAGTGGCTACTGTAAACTGCGCATAATCTATATCTAGCATCCTAGCTAAACCAAGGGTTAGCTTTAAATCCTCCCTTCTTTCTATCGGAAAGCCTACTATGAAGGATCCGAGAACTTTAAGTCCTGACCTCTTAGCTGATTTCACGGCTTTCACCGACTGGCTCACAGTGATGCCTTTTCTTATGTACTTAAGTACCCTCTCAGACCCCGATTCTATACCGAAGTACACTAACCATGCTCCTGCCTTCCTTAGGGCAGTTCCTACCTCAGAAGTAAAGGTGTTAACTCTGGAGGAGAAGGTCCACGAGATATCTAACCCCTCTCCCCTAATCATGTTCGCTATCTCTATACTTCTCTCCCTATCTAACGTAAACATGTCGTCAAGGAACTCGACCTCTCGAACCCCGTACTCGTAATATAGTATCTTAAGCTCCTCTAATACCCTTCCCGGGCTATAGGCTCTCCACTTCCTACCGAACTGTAGGGATGATGAGCAAAACAGGCACCTATAGGGACAGCCTCTGGATGTAATTAACACTCCATACCTCTTACTTCCCACAATGTACTTATCGAGAGGTAGTAGGTCATAGGCCGGGATAGGTAACTTGTCCAGGTTCATGATGAGAGGCGCAGGAGGCGTCATCTTTAGCTCTCGACCCCTTCTGAAGGCTATACCTTTAACATCCATTAGATCCCTTCCCTTGCTCAAGGCTGAGAGAAGATCCCTGACTATAAGCTCGCCCTCTCCTATAACAACTACATCTACGTAAGGACAATCTTGGAGAGTTTGAATGGGCATAAATGTCACATGGGAACCTCCTATCACGACCTTAACGTTAGGGTTAACCCTTTTAGCTAGTTTAGCTGTCATGTACGCATCATAGATGGCTGGCGTCGTCGCTGTTATACCTATCAGGTCAGGGTCATAGCGTTGTATCCTGTTTATAGTCTCTCTAACGTCCAAACCCTCACCGATGGCATCGAGTATACTTACGTCAAACCCTTCTTCCCTAATCACAGACGCTAAATAGGCAAGACCCAGAGGGGGACCTCTTACCCCTAAAATCTCCGTTATGACGGAATATGAGGGGGGATTTACCAGCAATACCTTCAAGCTATCGTCCTCTAATGAGTTTAAGGAGGCTTTTCCAAACTAGTTAAATAATTTTAAAAACTTATATTTTTGATCAGTATTTTTTATAAATGAATAATCATGAAACTAAGGCAAATCCTGCTGATCGTTACGGTACTTATCTTACTTTTCTCGTTACTATCCCTCGTCAACAAAAGAGAGATAAGGGAGGGAATAGACAGGGAGTTGCTTAATGAGATGCTAAAAAAATACGATAAGGACGTGAAGATATTCTCCTACTATGAGAGGAACCTAATTCCCCTATCTCTTAAGGAGTTAGGAGGACTTAACGTATCGTTAGAGATAATGGCAATAATGCCGGTAAAAGTAAACTTCACATACATACCTAGAAAGCCCGGGCCCGGTTACCCACTACTCTTAACTACCAGCATAAAGCCCGAGAACATGCACCTTGCTATCAAGCTATTAGTTAGAGCCCAGTTAGGTGAAAACATCCTCAGGTTAGCTAGGGAGACTGCTTACGATAGGTTTCTTACACCCGTATCTCCCATCGAGATAGACATACCACTTAGTTTTAACCTAAGTTTAGGAGCTTGGAACACCAGTATATCTATAGATACGTTTGCCTCCATCTCATTAACCTTAAAAGCTCCTTTGAAAGCCTCTCTGGTGATAAGGAACCCTATAACCTCAAGACCTTTATATAAAAAAGAAGTATCATGGGATACCCTCGATGAGAAAAACTTCACCTTCGTAATTCCGAGAAACTACTATGGAAAGATGTTAGTGGCTGAGCTAGGTAACTGGAGCATGGATTTCTGCGTAGAGCTTAGCAAGATATCCATAGGTGTGAAAGTACTGGACATGACTCCCATTGACTTACAGCTCAAGCTCTCAGCTCCTATAATAAAATACAGCATAGGCAGGAGCGTTCCCCCAGAGAAGGTTAACATAGAGATCGTTAGGGGCTAGCTAAGGGAGAAAAACCTGACTGCATTCTCAGTAGTAACTTTATCCACTTCTTCCACCGAAACCCCCCTTATTCTCGCTATATCCTTAACCACGTAGATCACATTAACTGGCTTATTAACAGGATCATCGGTAGGTGAGAGAAAAGGAGCATCGGTCTCAGTCAATATAACGTTTAAAGGGAACCTCTTAGCTATCTTCTTAGCATTCTTTATAGTACTTAACTTGGGATTTAAGGAGAAACAGAAACCGCTCTCTAAGGCCTCTTTAGCAGTGGTCATGTTACCTGAAAACGAATGAAGCAGTACTTTTCTGAGATTAGTGTTATTAAGAACAATCTTCACCCCTATATCCTCAGATTTCCTTAGATGTAAAACAACAGGCTTTCCTACCTCTTCAGCGAGAGAAAGCATTTGAATGAAGACCTCCCTACTTCTTTCCTCCCCTTCTCTCGTCTTAATCCAGTGTCTATCAAGGCCTATCTCACCTATACCCACTATCTCGTCCTTATGTTCCTTAATGAACTCCATGTACTCTTCAACTTCCTTATCAGACATTCTGACGGCGTGAACAGGGTGGAGTCCCATCGTAACATACACAAAGTTGCTGTTTTTTCTAGCTAGCTTAAGAGCTAGTTCGGCTGAAGAAAGGTCAAAACCTCTTTCAAAACTCCCTTCTCCCTCCTCTATAGGAAAACCACATGTAATAACAGCTCTTAAACTCCTCTTAGACTCGTTTATTACCTGCTCTACCTTCTCCCTTAAACCAGGGTACGTAAGGTGACAATGAGCATCTATCATATCTATCCCCTATCTTTCTGATTCTCTGATTAAACCTCTAACTCATCCTCACTATCCTTAACAACCATAAGGTAATCAGGCATGTTTCCCCTTTTAACCATATCTTCGTAAACTCTCCATACCCTTTTCCTATTAACAAGGCCCGTATAGAACCCCTTTTCCTCAAGGATTAATATTATTTTCTCATAAAAGTCAATAGGTTTTACTAATGGATACTTCCATAAAGCCTCTAATATAGCCTCTGCAATATCATTGTTACGAGGGTATGGCTTTTTCCTATACTTCAAGGATACGTACCTCTAAGCTCTCCTTAGCAATCTTAAAGTCATTCTCCACTCTTGTAAAACCTATCCTAAACACGCCTTCTCCTTTGGTGCCATCCTGGGTGAACAACTCGACTACTCCCTCAACCCACAGGAGGCCGTTTCCTCTTTTAACATCAAACTCCTTAAACCTAACATAAGGATCCTTCCACAGACTTCTTATATCATCGATAACTTCAGGTATATCAGGTAAAAAGTAAGAGACCCCTGAGTAGTTAAAGATAGCATCCTCCACATAATACTTCTCTGAGAATTTCATCTTACTATTAAATAGGCATAACACTTGTAGAAGTGAGAGAGCTAAGGCTCTCCTATCTTCCTCCTCTAAAACCATCTCATAAACCTCGCTAGCTACTTTAGCATACTCAATTTTCTTCATCACTCCTCCTACAGAGACTAACACTTCCTGCTCCTTAGACGCCCTACCAAGAAAATCTGACCAACCTTTCGTGACATTCTCTTCCTCTGTAGGTGTAGCTCCTACGACTACTGCCTCCAGCGTGCTGTCACTATATATAACTATTAAAGGTATGTATGACTCGTTTCCAAGGTTGAAGAGAGAGTACAGCCTTAAATAGTCCTCCATGTACTTTTTCACGGCATATATGTCTCTAAACACCACAGCGGAGACTCCATAAGCAGATGATAAGATTTCTTTGGCAAATCTGCATGCAGGACAGAATGAGCTTCCATAAATGTAAAAGAGATAATTACCGTTAGAGAGAGCTGCATTACTGAGGAACATCACGGAAAATATTATTAACCCCAGATGAGATCTGCCCTTCTTCGTAGCTAACACCTGTCTCAGTTAAATTAAAGTGATATTTTTATCTAACCTCTCATAGAAATTTAATATTGCCGGCAGGATCGCACCTCGACAGACCCGAGAGGGTTTGAATGAAAAGGTGCCCGGTTTACTCTCACCTCCTTTTTTTATATCTTCTGCTCCTTATTCTCAGCAAGTTAGTTATCTTCCTGAGGAGCTTCTCCTGTCTCCTCTCAAGCGTCTCTATGTTAACAAGCACCTGAGAGATTATATCTTCTCGAGTCAAACTGCTCTTCTTTACCCTCTTCTCTATCTCTCTTCCTATTCTTCTAGGATCCCTAACTCCGAAAATCTTTATTTCTGTTTTAGAATCCGTCACTAAGTCAATCGTACCATAGTTAAACATCCTCCCCACGATGCCTTGAGAGACCTTTACCCCTATAATACTAGGGTAATTTACCAATTTCGTATTGTTCAATAATGGTAGTAATGAAGGATAGCGAACCTTTACACCCTCCTCGTCTATTACGTACTTTGTCTTTCTTCTATAAATCTCGATAAAGATCAGGGAGACGGCTGCGGCTAAAAGAGAGCCTGATAGCAGCGATTGAGCATAGTATATCTCTAATAAATTAAAAAACATCACTAGCGTTTCAACCAAGTTACCTTTTATGTACATACCTCTCGGGAAGCTGTAAATTGCTATAAAAAAGGATATTAAAAGCGTTAGGAGAGGAGAGGGAAGAGCTAGTTTACTAGTTAGCGTGAAAAGTACGGAGAGAAACAAAAGAATAATACTCACTATGATGTGTGCCTTTACTAACCCCAATAAGTATACAATTGCACATATTACGAAAGGGGCTAATGCCTCAGTGTAGTTAAGCCAGAAACTGATAGAGGAAGGTATGTAAGTTATCTTCTTACCATCATATATGTTCGTTAAGCTACTCATCTAATGCTATATTTCACAGCAAAGCTTAAATCAATACCCTTTTAGAAATATTATCTTTAATACATAAATTTCAAATAAAAATAATTTAAAAAGAGAAATTAATTACTCAACTAGCTCCTTTACCTCCTTTTTCCCCTCTTCTAACTCGCTAACTTGTTCCTTATCCAGTCTAAGAAGCAGCTCAAGGAACTCACCTACATGAGTTTTCTCTTCTTTAGCTATATCTTGAAGAACCTTTCTAATACTCTCGTTACTTGTCATAGAAGCCAATTGCTCATATAAGTTCACAGCGTCGAGCTCAGCTATGATTCCAATCCTCAAGATCTCCTTATCAACATTCTCTTTACTTAACTTACTTACATCTACAGGTATTTTGGATAACATTTTTGTTCTTTCTGAAAACATGTAACTTGTATTTAAGTTTTTTCTATCTAAAAATAATTCCTAATAAATAATAAGTATATTTTATAAATTAGTTCATATTATTTAAGGTTAGGTAACAAGAATGGAGCAAAGCGAGTATAAAAAAATAATAGATGTTCTTAAAAGAAAAGGACATAAAATTACTCCACAAAGGTTAGAAATTATAAGAGTTATACTTACAGAGAGATATAAACATCCCTCCCTTGATGAAATACTAAATAAGGTTAGACAAAGAGTGGAAACTGTTAGCTTCTCCACCCTTTACTCAACCATTATGATGCTTGAAGAGCTAAATATGCTAAAGACATTTGAGCATGGAGGAAGAATGAGAGTAGAAGCTGACACATCACCCCATATAAACATTATAGATACTGAGACAGGTAAGGTTATAGACTTATACGATGAGAAACTAATCAAGGAAATTATTAATAAAATACGTTCAAAAATAGGAAAAGATGTCAATAAGCTAATGGTAAATGTAATAGTTTACTAAGTTTAATATATTTTCTCTAAACCCAAAGCAAGAGCTAGAGCTCCATGAAGTACTATATCTCCTCCTAAAGAAGTTATTACTATTTCAGGTTTCCTGTTCACAACGTAATCATCTATATATTTAAGTATAGGCTTAAGTATAAGCTCCTGGTTATTAAGCGCTACCGAGCCACCAATGGTGATTAAAGAGGGATCATATATGTTAACTATGTTAGCAAATCCTATTGCGTTATACCTACCTACTTCATCTACGATCCTTAAAGCTAGCTCATCTCCCTCCTTAGCCGCATCATATATCATTTTAGAATCCAACAAGTCTGGATTACCTTCAGTCTTATCATAAAGCATACTATCTTTAAAACCTCCCTCTCTCTCGATTATCATCCTTGCGTGCTTAGGTATACCGCTTCCAGAGGAATAAGCTTCCCAATGACCTCTTCTTCCACACCCACAAGTAAGCTTACCCTCAGAGTCAACAACCATATGCCCTATCTCAGCGGCGTTACCGTCTTTTCCTATAAGTAAATGGCCATCAACGTAGACTCCTCCTCCGATTCCCGTGCTTATAGTTATGTATACTAAGTTTTCATGCCGCTTACCTACCCCAAAAAACCTCTCACCTATAACAGCTACCGTACAATCGTTTAACAACGTGGTCTTAAGCCTAAATTCCTTACTGAGAGGATCTACTATAGGTATGTTTTCAAGAGGTAAATTAGCCGGCTTTATAAGAATGCCCTTTTTATAATCTAAAGGCCCTATTGACCCCACTCCTATTCCACTTACTTCATTAAGAGATACGGATGAGTCCTTTAACGCCTGTTTAATCATCTTGATAATTTGTAGACTTAGCGCTTCAGGTCCTCCTTTTCTCACCGTTCTTTCAGTTATCTTAACTAGAAACCTTCCCTTTTCATCGCCTACAACTACCCTGGTGTATGTAGCACCTATATCCACTCCTATGCCGTACATTAAAGGGGTCCCTCTATGAGAAATATAATGCTTTAAAATATTATCATTAAGCTTGTTCTCGTCTCTAAGAAAGCTTCTTTAATAAGACTACTTTTATGTTAGGCGATAAGCTATGTTACTAGCAGTACTTTCAGATACTCATGATTTACTGCCCGCTATAGATAGGGCTGTGAGCGAGATACTTAGAAGAGATATTAGTATAGTTTTACATGCAGGAGATATAATTTCTCCTTTTTCATTGAAAAGATTTAAAAATTTATCCTCAAAAATGTACATCGTTTACGGAAACAACGACGGGGAGAGGGTGCTACTCAGTAGGTTAGCCGAGGAGTTAAACATCATACTGAGAAGCTCTCCGCTCGTAATTAGAAAGGAGGGGTATAAAATAGTCTTGATGCACGGACTTGAGGGTAAGGAGGAGACAGAGGAATACGCTTTCTCAATAGCTAAGAGCGGACAGTATGATCTAATCGTATATGGACATACACACGAGGCTAAGTTTGCAAGGGAAGGAGATACGCTAATAGTTAATCCCGGTGAAGTTTGTGGATATTTAACAGGAAAAAAGACGTTAGCTTTTATAAACTTAGCCGAGAGAACAGGGGAAATAGTTGAGCTGTAATGAGTGATATGATAAAGCTTATGATAGAGATAGCTAGGAGAGCTGGAGCGGAGATAGTTAAGTGTTTAAAGGAGGGAAGAGGAAGTGAGGTAGTTGCTAAGGGAGCAGGAGGAGATACTACATTAGTTATAGATAAGGTTTCAGAGAACACAATACTTAATTTCCTTATGAATAAGTTAGGGAGCTTCACGGCAGTTAGCGAGGAAATAGGCCTCTTTAAGAGAGGAGATGGCGAGCTCATTTTCATAATAGACCCTGTTGATGGCAGCTATAACTCAAGAAGGATGATACCTCTCTTCACGGTCTCCATAGCACTAGCTAGGGGACGCACGCTTGAGGACGTTATAGCCGGTGTGGTGCATGACCCTTATACAGGCTCGACGTACTGGGCTGAGAAAGGTAAGGGAGCTTATTACAATGGAAATAAGATAAAGGTTAAAGGCAATAGTGGTAACCTAAGGAATTCGTTAATATGTGTCTCATTACCACTTAAAGCAGGAGTTAAACCGATTGAAACAGCGAAAGAGATAATTAAACATGGAGGAAGAGTGAGAGCATTAGGCTCAGCAAGTTATGAAGCCTGTTTAGTGGCAAGAGGCTCAGCTGATGCTTACATAGATGCCTGGGGTACATTAAGAATAGTTGATATAGCAGCAGCTTCACTAATCCTTAAGGAAGCGGGAGCGGTAGTTCTCTATAACTACAGGGAACCTACCAAGATCCCTAAAATAGACTTAGATGAAAAACTTTTCTTTGTAACAGCAAATTCTAAACAGCTTATGGAAGAGATTGTAAAAATACTTCCATAGAGAGGTGAACATTGTTTGAAAAAGAAAGTAATGTCTTTTCTCTGCCTTTTGACGCTCCTGGTCTTACATGCCTATGTAAGTTATCATGAAGATAGTACATTTCTAAGGCCAGAAAAAGGATTCAAGCTTCCCAGAGAAAACCTAATAAGTAAAGTTAATATTAAAATAGAATTTAATAGGAATTTTTCAAATAAAACGTTATTAATTTATATAATATCCGAAAATAAAGTAATATTTAACAATACCTCTGTCTATGAAGGACACTGGTATCCCTTCTATCTCTACAACCCCGCACCTCAATCACTTTACCTGGAAAAATACTACCTAGGCTCAAGATCCAACCTAGGAAATATCACGTCTCTTAAAAGGTATTTAGGTAGGTTGAGTAAAGGATGGTATAAGTTATGGATCTTCTTTGGGAAGAGCGGATGGACCGTGTTAAGGGCTATGGGTGAAAATAATTCTAGTAATTACTTCTGGATAAAAGTTGAGAAATATAATTTAACAAAAAGATTAGTTAAACAAGAGTATTCTAAGGTTGGAACACCAAAAGTCATAATAGATTATGTAAGAATGCCTAGGATCGTATACAATGGTAAAAGTTTCTCTATAACCATAATGCTTAAGAACTTTGAGGCACAGGGAGTAACTGTTGACCTTCAATGTTTCTCATCGGCCACTGGGTTATTTTACTCAGAGAAAGAAATTTATGTCCCTCCTTATGGAGAGATAGGACGAGTTCTAATTACCAGCGCTAAGTCCGTTGGTTCAAGAACCTTAACGTTTATTATAAGAAAAAATGGAGTTATGTTAGATAGTTTAAAGATAGTATTAATAGTTATTAATCCTTAACTAAAGATATAAAAATTTTTAAACAAAAAAGAGATAAACAGTTGCTCATTTTCCTTGATAATCCCGAAATGAGGTGACTCGAATTCCTAATACAGATATTTCTTTGATGATAGGAGGTGCTGCAGGCGATGGAACCTTCTTATCCGGTAACATACTTGCCAGAACTCTTATGAGAGAAGGATTACATGTATTTGCTACCAATGAGTATCTATCTGTAATAAGAGGAGGTTACCAATGGTACCTAATCAGAGCCTCTGAAAGAGAGGTTTATTCCCAAATATCGCGAGTAGATCTGTTAGTAGCTCTTAACAGAGACGCGATAAAGAGGCATAAGTCTCTGTTGAGAAAGGATGGGATCATGATTATCGACCCTAAAGATTTTAACAACATATCGCCTTCACCCGATATTCGTCTAGTTAAAGTTCCCCTCACAGATTTCGTTCACGAGGTGAGAGGAAAGAGGGTTATGAGGAACTCTGCCGCGCTAGGAGCAACGATGGCCGTTCTGGGTTATAACTTAGAAACTTTACTTTCAGTAATTAGGGACGTGTTTAAAGGTAGGGAGGAGGATCTTAAAGTAAACCTTTTACTTGCTGAAAAAGGCTACAGTCATGTTAAGGGAGACAGTAAGATTAATTCCATAAAATTGAAAAAAAGTAATAAAATATTCATAACCGGTAATGACGCGATCAGCTTAGGAGCTTTAAAGGCGGGGCTAGGACTTTACGTCGCGTATCCTATGACCCCCGCCTCTCCAATACTTCATTTTCTTGCAAGAGTTCAGAGGGAGTATGAGATTCTCGTATTTCAACCTGAAAGCGAGATAGCCGCTATCAACATAGCGATAGGTGCCGCATACGCTGGAGTTAAATCTATGGTAGGTACTTCAGGAGGAGGGTTCTCGCTTATGACGGAAGCCTTGGGGTTAGCAGCCATGAGTGAGACGCCTATAGTAATAGTAGTCGCACAGAGACCTGGGCCCAGCACAGGTATGCCAACCTTTACTTCCCAGGGAGATCTAAGATTCGTTCTCCACGCCTCTCAGGGAGAGTTCCCGAGAGTGGTATTAGCTCCTGGTGACGTGGAAGAGGCTTTCTACCTCACCATTAAAGCCTTTAACATAGCTTGGAAATACCAGGTACCTGTTATTCTGCTAACTGATAAGTATCTAGCTGAAAGCGGCAAAAGCACGGTCTTAGATGAGAACCTTATCAGCATTGAGGAAGGTAAAATAATAAGAGGTACTTACCGGGATGTCATTCCCTACAGGCGTTACAGGTTAACTGAGGATGGTGTATCTCCCATGGCCTTACCGGGAACGAAAGGGGCTATAGTCAAGGCCAATAGCTCTGAGCATGATGAAGGAGGATTTGTGACAACTGATCCCAATAGGGTGGTCCAAATGGTTGATAAAAGGTTTAGAAAACTGAGGGAGTTAGAGAGGGAGATGAAACGCTCTAACCCTGTAGGTATCTACGGAGATGAAGAGAGTATAATTCTTATATCCTGGGGCTCAACAAAGGGTCCCATATTAGAGGCACAGAACATTCTTAGGAATCAAGGTATCATGACTAAGTTTATTCATGTAAAGTGGCTAGCACCATTCCCCACAGAACTACTAGTGAGTGAAACCAGGAATAAAAACGTTATAGTCATAGAGAATAACAGGACCGGGCTTTTAAACAGCTTACTTAGAGAACACCTTCTTATCGATGCTGACCATAAGATACTGAAGTATGATGGTAGACCCTTCTATCCAGAAGAAATAGCTGAGGAAGTTAAGGAGGTAGCAAATCTATGAGTTTAATTAAAACATTGGAAACTCCTGCCAAGAACACGTGGTGTCCCGGGTGTGGTAACTTTGGGATCTTAGCCGCTTTAAAAGCCGCTATATCTGATCTGGGATTAGATAATGAGGAGATAGTCGTTGTAACGGGAATAGGATGTCACGGTAAGCTTTCAGATTATATTAATACCAACTCTATACACGTAATTCATGGTAGGGTAATACCAGTAGCTATGGGAGTGAAAATAGCTAATCCGAGACTAACAGTAATAGGTCATGCAGGCGACGGAGATGCATACGCTATAGGAATGGGGCATTTACCTCATGCGGCAAGAAGGAATATAGACATTATCTACATAGTTCATAACAACATGGTGTTCGGGCTAACAACCGGGCAAGTAACACCTACGAGTCCTAAAGGACTTAGAACCAGATCCACACCCTTCGGTAATCCTGAAGAGCCCATGAACCCTGTGTTACTCGCTCTCACCTCAGGAGCCACGTTTGTAGCGAGAGGCTTCTCGGGAAACGTTAGGCATCTTACATACTTAATGAAGGAGGCTATAAGGCATAGAGGGTTTGCCTTTATAGATGTTCTTCAACCTTGCGTTACTTTCTATAACACGTATAAGTACTTAAGGGAGAGAACATACGAGCTTGAGACCACGGGACACGATCCTTCAGACTATGACCAGGCTTTAAGGATTACACTGCATAGTTCCAAGGAGAGAGTCCCCATAGGTATAATTTATAAGGTCAGGAAACCTACGTTCCTTGAGGCTATCGGATTTGATAAACCTCTAGTAGACTATGATAGAAGTAATGTGAGTTTAAGTAGGATCCTTAATACGCTGAGATAGCCATGAAGGTTGACGTTATAGTACTAACCAATAACAGTGAGAGAACGCTCAAGGCAGCTCTTGATAGTGTTCTAAGAGAGGTCGACTATAACCAGGTTATAGTTATCGACGGGGGAAGTAAGGATAAAACTCTCGAAATAGTTAGCGAGTATGATGTTGCTAAGATAATTAAAAATGTAAAAAGAGTGGGATTAGCTAGGTACTTAGGAGCTAAGCATGCTACCACAGAGTGGATATGTTATGTGGACTCAGATATCTACCTGTGTAATTCATGGTATGAAGAGGTTCTGAGATGGGTCTCTAAGCCTAAGGTCATGTGGATTCAAGGTTTAACGCTTGAATACAGTTACATAATGCCTTCATACGCTCTATCTAAAACATTAAAATATGTAAAATATGGATGTATAGCTCTTTCAAATTCCTTAATAAGAAGACAGGTTGTTTTAAGTTGTAATTCCTTAATTAAACCAGAGGTAAACGTAGGTGAGGATTTTCTGCTATATAATCACATTAAATCCCTAGGTGGTAAGGTCATACTAGAGGCTAAAGCTCTCAGTTTTCACATGCCTGATGCGTTTCTCCATGACATATATGCATATTATAGATCAGGTGTATCCCAGAGAGAGAAGGATGGTGTTCCTAAACCTTGGTATCTAGCCATGCCATTGCTTCTGATGAGAGAGGCCCTAATGAGATACATACTTGTGAAGGACGTAAGGTTATTTCCTTATTTTACGGGTCTTTTAGGCTCAGCTTACCTAGCTGGTTATCTACGTGTAACAAGGAGCTTAAGTAACTTGGTTTATAAGTTAGAGACTTTGAGCAAAAAAACTGGATATGTATTCGTAAATGAAGTCTGTGAAACTATGAGAGATTTAGCAGGGGAGGCGAAGGAGCTTTGAAAGTGATAGTAGGTACCTCTAATCCTTCTAAGGTAAAAGGAGTTAAAATGGCTTTCGAGAGGTTCTTTACCGAGATAGAGGTCATTGCGGTTAATGTAAGGAGTGGTGTTCCTAAACAACCTTTCGGGTTTAAAGACACGGTTAAAGGAGCAGTAATGAGAGGGTGGAGCGCTCTTAAAAGGAGAAAAGGAGATTACGGAGTCGGAATAGAGGCTGGACTGGTCAAGTTTCCATGGGCCTTAACCGGCTTCATAGATTTTCAAGTGTGCGCTATTGTGGATAGAAATAATAAGGTAACTGTTGGTATAGGACCTGGGTTTGAGTTTCCGCCCGAGTCTATTAAGCTAATGATAGAGAACCATGTTAGGGAGCTTGGAGAGGCCATGGAGAAGATAACAGGCATAAAGGATATAGGAAAGAACGTGGGAGCCATAGGGTGGTTAACTAAAGGGATCATGAAAAGAGATGAACTAACTAGCATAGCTGTTTTAATGGCTTTAATACCTAGAATTAATCCTCATCTCTACGCTGACGTATATAAGGAAGTTAAAGAGATATTAAGAACTCAAGAAGATTATCTTTGCTAGCCAACACTGACTATTTTTAGAACTTTTCCTATGGCTCTCGTTCTCGCATCTCTAATTACAAACACATCTTGCGATCTTATATACCAAGGATGGTGAACAAATTTTAAGGTGACTATGCCTGTATCTCCCGTCCTCATGCACTCCTTCTCCAACTTAACAAATTTAACGGTGCTTCTAATAGCGCCCAGATGAAGCACAGCCTCATAGCCCTTTCTTATAGTAGTTGGATGTTTAAGTATGGTCACCTTTGCGTTAAACTCTCTAACTGAGAGAGGCTTCCTCCCATCATCAATGACAGCCATACCCTTCTCAAGATCTTCAAACTCTATGCCTGAGAGAGCCAAAGTTGCCTCAATGCCTGCCTGTGCTCGCTTAACGAAGACCCTATTTATGTGAATAGATTTAACTCTCACCTTCCTCCATGAACCATCCCTTAGAGGTCCTATCAACACTTTGTCATCAACATGCACAGAGCCGGATAGGAGAAGTCCTGCAACCACCGGTCCTACACCTTTAACGTTAAAGATGTCATCCACATACATTAATAGGGAGGAGTTAACTCTCTCCTTCCATCTCATCCTAGGAGGAAGTATGTTAAGAAACTTTCTTAGAAGCTCTAACCCTTCCCCTGTGACGTTGGACACCTTAAATATGGGTACTATTCTTCCGCTAACCACATGCTTAGCGGCGACTACTACATCATCATAGTCCTTAATCTCAAAAGGTAGCTTACTTATACCAGGCATTTTCAATATCTTCTTAAGCTCCTCTAAACTCCTCTCAACTATGTCTTCATGAACCATATCTATCTTTGTTATCACCGCGAAAACAGGTATCTTAAGTGCTATAGCTATTCCAAGATGCTCTCTTCCCATAACGGAGAGACCTGAGTTAGCCCCGATCACAAGCATAACGTAGTCAGGTATCCTCGACATGACTCCTCTAAGAGTTGTCCTAAGATACCTCTCATGACCACCTAGGTCAACGAATATAATAACTTTAGATGAGCTAAGATATACTTGTGATTCATCTAGGGGATTAACAATATCGTAGTTAACTACGTTACCTTTACTGTCATACCCAAGTAAGTGCGTTGAGACCGAGGATGTACGTCCGCTTTCAATCTCATGGAGATACCTAGCTATACTTCTCATAGTAAGTCCTTCTCCATCATCTAGCTGACCAGTACAAAGCACCCCTACTAATGTGCTCTTGCCAGCATCCACGTTACCTAAACTTGCCACGTTAACGTATACGGGCGGTGAGTCCTCCCTAGAGAGCCTGACAAGAACCTCATATATAATCCCTTTTTTACCCTTTCTCCTCCTGAGGATCTGTAACTTGGCTCCTATCACTTCCGCTACCTTCTCAAGTGCTTTAAGTGAGTATTCCGCTTCATCTTGTGGAAGACCTAGAGGTTCTCCCTCGTCAGTTATCCCGATAACATAGAAAGCCTCGCCCCCTCCCTCCGCAAGTCTGTACTTCATCTGTGAGGCAAGCTTCTCTAATCTTTCCCTGCTTACGTTAATCAACTTAAGCTTATACTCTATTTTACCTTCCTCATTCTCAGGTGGATAATCATTTATTACAAACTTTAAGCACCTTGATGTTATTACTGAGAGAAAATGGACGGAAAGGCTTATTAAGTTAACCTTAAAGCCCTTTGTTCGCTATATACTTTGTCAGCGCCATCTTAAGGGTTTTATAAAGTAGGAGAACGCATTTTACTCTCGAAGGAAGTAAGTTTTTAAAACCTGTTATTTTAAACATAAATTCTTTTTTATGTTTAAAAAAACTCACAAAAGTGGAAGCATTAGGTTATTGACTACTAGCTTCTACTCTTACCAATTTCTCATATTCATCCCACTTACTAAGTATTTCTTCTATTTTATCGATGATGTTATCTATTTTAACTCTTATTTGTGCTCGTGTATCTCTAAACCTTAGAGTGACAGTGTTGTCTTCTAGTGTCTGCCCATCTATGGTTATTCCTAACGGCACGCCTATTTCGTCTGACCTAGCATATCTTCTACCTATGCTTCCACTTTCGTCATATATTGACAGATATCTTTGTCTAACCATCCTATACACCTCCCTGGCCTTTTTAACGAATTCTTCCTTGTTTACTAGCGGGTACACTCCAACTTTTACGGGTGCTACTTTTGGGTGTAGTGAAAGCACGAGTCTGTTACTTATAATATTATATGAATCAGTTATTAGAGCTAGTATTATCCTTTCGAGGCCAAAGGAAGGCTCTATAACATAAGGAATTACCTTCTCTTCTCCATCCAGTATAGAAAGATCTTTACCGCTATATTCCTGATGCCTTTTGAGATCATAATCACTTCTGTTGGATATACCTTCGATCTCTTTCCATCCCATGTACGGAAATAAATACTCGACATCAAATGTTTGAATCGCGTAATGAGCTAACTCAGTTTTAACATGTTCTCTTATTCTAAGCCTTTTTGGGCTTAAACCTATATCTATGAGCCATTTAAGGGATAGAGCTATCCAGTAAGCATGCCATTTAGTGGTTATTATCCCATCTTCATACGCTTCTCCTATTGTCATCTCTCTACCTTCTTTCCTGCCTTTCTCCTGCATTTCGGCACTGAGAACCTGTACTTTAACGTCCTTTACCTCACTGAAGTAAGGACACTCATCCATTTTCTTAGGGTTAACAAAGTATTCAATTTCCATCTGCTCAAATTCTCTGATCCTAAACAGGAAATTTCTAGGAGATATCTCATTTCTAAATGCTTTACCGACCTGAGCTATACCAAAAGGTAGTTTAAGTCTCATACTAACGTATATATCTTTAAAATTTACAAACATAAGTTGTGCCGTTTCAGGTCTCAAATAAGTAGGTATTGAGGACTTACCCTTAGGACCTACGGAGACATAAAACATAAGGTTAAAGGGTTCAGGTTCCGAAAGTTCTCCTCCACATGATGGACATCTCACGTTATTCTCCTTTAAAAGTTTTATCAATGATTCCTGGGTTAACTCGGTGACCATTATACCTTTCTCCTCAAGGAGGTGATCAGCTCTATATTCCTTCCCACATCTATTACATCTAACGATGAAGTCTATGAAGGACTCTACGTGACCACTTGCGACCCATACTTTTGGATGAGTAATTATACTGCCGTAAATACCTACTATATCGTCCCTGGATCTGACGAAGAAATCCCACCATGAGTTAAGAACTTCAATCCTCATCTCAGTTCCTAGAGGACCGTAATCGAAGAAGCCTGATAAGCTCCCATAAATTCTGCTAGATTGAAAGAAGAAGCCTCTTCTTATACATAAGTTTGTTATATCCTCTAAGCTAGGGCTTTTACTCATTCTTCAGCACCAATAACCATACACTCATGTAGAACTAGACAATATAAAAGAATATTTCACCTATTTCTTTAACAATTTAAGCAATCTATAGTTTAACGAGTGAGAGGGAGGTTTTATATTTAAGTAATAAATGCTTAGCATGTGATTGAGCTATGAGTGAGAAAGTAGCTCTTAATATCTCAAAGGAAATATATGATAAAGCCCGGGAATTTGTCGAGAGAAATAAAGATGCATTCTCTTCCGTTGAAGAATTTGTTGAGCATGTGCTAAGAGAGTTTCTATCGGAGGAAGAGGAGGAGGTCTTCACTCCTGAGGAGGAGGAAGAGATAAAAAGGAGGCTTAGAGATTTAGGCTATCTCTAATAGCTTATTTTCTCGAAGATATCTAAGTATTTTTTCTGCACTCTCTTCTGGTTTCTCATTTTCAGTGTCAAGCGTTATATCCGGACTCTCAGGCTCCTCGTAACGATCACTTATACCTGTGAACATCTTTATTTCCCCCTTAAGAGCCCTCCTATACAATCCTTTAGGATCTCTCTTAATACACTCCTCCACGCTACACCTTGTGTATACCTCAACAAACTTTAACCCCTCAGACTCTACTATTTTCCGTACCTCCTTTCTGATATCCCTATAAGGTGACACAAATGAGCATAGAACAAATACACCGTTCCTAGCCAATAACCTAGCTACATGAGCGACTCTTCTTAAATGTCTCCTTCTATCTTCCTGGGAAAAACCTGCCTCCGGACTTAACCATCTTCTAACTACATCCCCATCAAGCAGCTCGACGCGTATACCTTTCTCTCTCAATTTACGGGACACGATTTTCGCTACAGTGGTTTTACCTGACCCAGGCAGACCTGTAAGCCAAATCACACAGCCGTACAGAGCACTCACCTCAGCTTAGGAGGATTCTATTCCTAAAATCTCTTCTATTACAGACGATACTTCTTCTATTTTATACGTATCTTTCTTAACCTCAAAGGAGCTCTCAGGATCGTATATAGAAAAAACTCCATACCAGTCATGAACAGCATCATCAGGTCCTCTATCGTTCTCTCTGAGATACATAGTTCTCCAACCTAGCGTGCCTGCGCTTCTCCAATATAAGTTGTCAAAATAAGCTATTAAGTCAGGAGGATCTCCTTTTATCACCGGGTAAAGTTCCTCTGGTTTAAAAATCTTATTATCCCATCTTTCACCATTAGGTCCTTTTATTTTAGAAAGCTCTTCTTTAAGTTCATCCCTGTAATGCTCATAATCCTTAGGATCTATCACACCCTTAGGGTCTCTACCTTTAACATTAAGGAATATCCTAGCATAATATCCTCCCCATCCCCACGCAATAGTCTTACTCCAGTCCACTTTAACCTGGTTAAGTTCAGTACCCTTAGGTATGTTTTCTTTTAATAGCTTTAGATAGCCCTTCTCTATCATCCATTGATTAACCACAAAGGCCCCTTTCATCCTTTTGGCTCCATGGTCTGAGACAGTTATTATTACAGTATCCTTAGGTATTTCCTTAAGCAATTCTCCTATGAGAACATCAACTAACTTATAGTAATCCTTAATGACATTTTCATATTTATTACCTGGAACATATTTATGATGTTCCTTATCCATAAACCCCCAGAAGGCATGTTGAACCCTATCGATCCCTATCTCAACGAAGAAAAAGAGGTCCCAAGGCTTATTTATTAAGTATTTTATAACTTTGAAATGTTTTTTCGTCATAATCCACAAATCATTTTTAACTTTATCTCTTTTATCTGATCTATAGGTAACATCAAAAATATATCCGTTAAACATTTTTTTGATTTCTTCCTTTAACTTTTTAGGATACGTATACTCTGAATCCACACTAGGAGTTATAAAGCAACTTATCATGATCCCATTTAAGGGCTTTGGAGGATAGCTAGGGGGCACTCCTACGACTATACTCTTAAGACCTTTATTACCAGCTTTATCCCATACGGTTGGTTCCCGTATAAACTTCGAATTGACTATATAATAATCATTATAGGTCCCTTTCCTTCTATGTCTGAAACCGTAAATGCCTAACTCTCCTGGAGTTTTACCTGTACTCATTACAGCCCAAGCAGGTATGGTTATAGGAGGATTAGTAGATAGTAATCTAGCTCCTTTCTGTGTTAATTTTGAAAGATTTAAGATCTCATTACTTAGCTCATTATAAAGTAGAGCTGGAGGAGCAGCATCTAAGCCTATTATCATAAGTTTTCTTCCCATACTCGTTCCTCAATTAAAGTGAGACTATATATATCCTAAAGCCTTTAACCTCTCCTTAATCTTTTTCTCTTTCTCTTTATTAAAGGCAGGGCCTCCTTCCTCTTCTATCATCGCAACTATTTCCCTCAATACATATGTTACATAGTCAGAGACTGACGTGAACCCTGTATTCTCTATTATCCTCTTAATCTTTTCATAAAGAGGTTTAGGGATTGATATAGTAGTATACTTCTTACTAGACATTTCATTAATACACCATTCTACCTTATTATTCAAATAGTTTTGATTAAAAGCTTGTGTCATATCAATAATAATTAATAATATATTATTAATTATTATTAAAAAGAAGATGAGTTTAGTGATGCCATATGGTCTCTAGACCTCATGGAGGAAAACTTATTCAAAGAGTAGTTGGTGAGAGAAGGAGAGATGCCTTATTAAGCGAATCAAGAGAGTTAACGCACCTTCCCTTATCCTTAGATATAGCTGTTGATGTGGAAAATATAGCTTATGGAGTCTTTAGCCCTCTCGAAGGATTTATATGTAAACAGGATTACGATGAAGTGCTTGAAAGGATGAGACTTAGTAATGACGTACCGTGGACCATACCAATAGTACTTGATGTTGATGAAACGAGCATAGCTGATGTAAAGGAGGGAGATGATGTGGCTTTAACGTATGAAAACAAAGTTATAGCTCTTATGAGGATAGAGGAAATATATAGCTGGGATAAGAAGAGACATGTAATTAGAGTTTACGGAACAGATGACAATAAGCATCCAGGTGTTAAAAAGACCTTAGAGATGAAGGAGTTATTAATAGGTGGTAAGATAGATCTAGTAAATAATATATCTAATCCATTTGAAAAATATACTCTAAGACCTAAGGAGACGAGAGTTCTATTTAGAGAGAGAGGGTGGAAAACTGTAGTGGGATTTCAGACTAGAAATGCACCTCATAGGGGTCATGAGTACGTGCAAAAGGCTGCCTTAACCTTTGTAGATGGATTATTTATAAACCCTTTAGTAGGATGGAAGAAGACAGGAGATTATAGGGATGAAGTTATACTGGCAAGTTATGAAGTACTTATAAAGAATTACTATCCCAAAGATGTGGCAATATTAGCTGTTCTTAGAACATCTATGAGGTATGCAGGGCCTAGAGAGGCCATACACCATGCTATAATGAGAAAGAACTTTGGGTGCACTCATTTCATAGTTGGACGAGATCATGCGGGTGTAGGTGACTTCTATGGACCTTATGATGCATGGAAAATATTTGATAAGTTCCCGGATTTAGGCATAACGCCTTTATTTATCAGGGAGGCTTTCTACTGTTATAAATGCGGAGGAATGGTTAACGAAAAAATATGTCCACACATAGAGAAAGATAGAGTGAGAATAAGCGGAACAAGTATAAGAAGGATGTTACTTAAAGGTAAAAAACCTCCAGAGATTGTCATGCGACCCGAGGTAGCTGAAGTAATACTTAGCTTTGAAAAACCTTTTATTCAATAGAGAGTTTATTGAAATGAGTCTGTGTTAAAAACATGCCTAATGTTAAGGTAATACTATATAGGGAGAGAGAGATAAAAGAGATTAAAGTGGAAAAAGGAACTAAAATAGTGGAAATACTTACAAAAATCGGGTTGAACCCCGTCGAAGTTGTTGTTGCATTAGATAATGTCATAGTTCCCGAGGAAGAGAGAATCTATTCCGATTCCATCCTTGAAGTACTCCCAGTGGTGTCAGGAGGGTAAATGATCACTTGTGGTTTTTGCAGTAAAAGAGCTGTAGCACATTCACCTTACCTTCATGCTTATCTATGTAAGGACCATTTCATTAGCTATTATGAGGAGAGAGTGAAACTAACCATTAAAAAATTTAATCTTATTAAGCCAGGAGATAGGGTTGCAGTCGCTGTATCCGGAGGAAAGGATAGTTTAACAATGCTGTATTTACTGACCAAGTTCTCAGGGAACATGAAATATGAATTATTCGCTATAACGATAGATGAGGGAATAAAAGGGTATAGCGATGTTAGAGTAATGAACCTTAAGAAAAATGCTGGGAAGATGGGTATAGAACTCTACGTGACCAGTTTCAAGGAGGAAATCGGCATGTCCCTTGATGAGGCTACTGAGGTATTAAAGAAGAGGGGATTTGAATATAAGCCTTGTACTGTGTGTGGAGTTTTTAGAAGATATTTAATGAATAAGACCGCTAGAGAATTAGGTGCAACAAAGCTGGCTACAGGACATAATCTCGACGATGAGGCTCAAGTGTTTCTGATGAATGCTCTTAGAGGCGCTTTACCTAACATAATCAGAGAGGGATTAATTACAGAGTACGCATTACATGAGAAAATGGTGCCCAGAATAAAGCCTTTATACTTTATACCTGAAAAAGAGACGCTAATATACTCTAAGTTAATAGGGTTAGATGTATTTCTTGAAGCTGAATGTCCCTATGTTATATATTCTATGAGACATCCTCTTAGACACTGGCTTAACAAGCTTGAATGGAAAACCCCATATACAAAGTATAAAGTTATAGCTACTAAGGAACTAATACTGTCTCTTCTAAGAGATAAGAGGGGAAGAGAGCATATAGGTACTTGTAAAGTATGTGGAGAACCTTCATCTACATATATATGTAAGACTTGCTTCTATAAAGGATACTTAGGGATTAAAATTTGATATTTAATTATCACCATTATTAATTAAAAATAACAAGTTTTATTTCTTAATATGATTTAACAAATAGAAAAGCTTATCTAAAACTAAGCTTAACATATATCTCAGAGATTATGAAAACAAGATTGTCGATATTATCAAAGGTAATTATTGTTTTTCTACTCTTTATCATACTTAATAGTTCTGTTTTAACGTCAATACCTTACATACCTCATTTTAGGATTAGTGATAATAAAGATGTAGCTTACTATATTAATTCACGTAATTTTATAAAACTAGAAAAAGGAACTTATTCTCTCTCCTGTATTGATGTATCGAGAAATTTTACAATAGAAGGAGAAGGATCTGAAAAAACTATTATAAAAGCTTCGTGTCTTGAAGCTCTTATTACGATTAATGAAGGAAATATTATTCTTAAAGGTATAACAGTTGTAGGAAATGGACTCACATTTTTAAGAGCATTAGGTAGATCTAGGGTAACACTTCTAGATGTAAGAGTAATAGGATTTAGAAGTGGTGTAGAATTAAGAGATCGTGCTACATTAATAGCTAATAATGTTGTGATAGGAGATTTCCGGAAAGCTGGTGTAATAACCTTCGATGATTCGCAGGTTAAGTTAGGTAATGCAATAATATATTCAGGTAAGGGACTAATAGATGAGACTACAGGTTTATTAGCAAAGGATGTCTCTCAAATAGAGCTTGTGAACACTGTAATACGTGACATAAATGGTAATGGTATAGTTGGTTTGAACAATGCTTTTGTTAATCTTGTTAACGTTATAGTGGAAGACTGCAATGCATGTGCTATTAAATCAGAAGATAATGCTAAGATTGCTGGTAGAGGGTTTTTACAGGGAAATAACTTTGACCTATGTGGAGGCGTAAGTCCTAACATTAGAATAGCTAAGGTTTCCCAGACTCTTAAGGATGTAGTTAGGATTCCAGAGGATTACACAGATCTTCAAGAGGCTATAGATGCTGTTAGGCCTGAAGGTAGTATAGTTGTTATAGGAGGAAGCTATCCAAGCGTCACTGTATGGAAAGATGTTAACATAGTGGGGTATAGATCTCCTGTAATAAAAGGACTCTCCGTTCTTAAGGGAGTCAAACTCAGCCTAGAGGGGGTAAGGATAAGCAATAATGAGTATGCTGGTATTATTAGCTATGGCCATCTTAGGCTTGTTAATTCAAAAATAGCTAAGAATTATAGAGGAGTAGAGGTTAAAGAGAGCTCAATTTTAGAGCTTATAAATGTTAATATAGTTGATAACTATCGAGAAGGGATATACGCCAGAGATAACTCCAGCATTTTCTTAAACTCTGTTATTATAAAGGGAAATAACCTAGGTTTAGACGTCAGAGATAGAGTAGCATTAATGATAAGTGATTCAGTAATTCAAAACAATCAAAAAGGAGGGATAAATGTTTTAGATAGGCCATTCCTTTACCTAAGGAACGTAACTATAACTAATCATCCGCTTGAATGTGGTATATACTCCAGTAGTAGTCCATTAATCCTTTTAGAGAACTCTAATGTAGAGGACAATGAAGTAGGGCTTAAATTAAAGGGAGAATCTATACTTGTAGCACTAAATTCCTTAATTAAAAATAATAAAGTATGTGACATCATCTATGAGGACAAAAGTACTGAGGTTTCTCTCTTAAATACTGAGGTGTTATCTCTCTGTCCTCAAAATAATTCTTCTGTTACTCCTCATTAAAGGATTTAGGTTATATTTACGTTCTGAATTTATTCCTAGGTATGAAGCTTCTCAGCGAGAGAGGTATTAAAAGAGAGATCATAGGAATCATGAAAAGACTTTACGAGAAAGGACTTATAACATCACAGGAGGGTAACGCTAGCTATAGAATACCAGGAAGAACAGAAATATGGATAACTCCTAGTGGGGATTTTAAAGGGAATTTAAATGAAAACAGGCTTGTAAAAGTAAACTTTGATGGTAAAATTATTAAAGGAAAAAGTAAACCTTCTATTGAGTGGAGAACACACGTAACTATATATAAGGTCAGAGGTGACATACATGCCATAGTGCATGCACATAATCCATTAACCATAGCTCTAACGCTTTCAGGTATTAGGATATTTCCTATTAGAGCTGAGGAAGAGCGCGTACTAGGTGAAATAAAGATTATCCCTTATGCTCCTCCTGGAACATCAAGGCTTGCGGAGCTTATCCGTAAACATATTGAAAAGCAAACCAAAGTCCTTATATTAGAGAGACATGGAGTTCTAGGATTAGGTCAAAGCTTATTAGAGGCTTGTAATAGGGTTGAAGTTCTCGAAGACACAGCTAAAGTAATACTAACACATATATTGATTAAAGGAAAAATACCATCCCATTTAAAGGAGATGTCATATTAATAAATAAGCTCTTTACTTTAAAAATAGAGGGCCCGTGGTCTAGCGGTAGGATATCGCCCTCACACGGCGGGGGTCCCGGGTTCGAGTCCCGGCGGGCCCACCATTTAATTTTAAGAACTGATAGGATGTTAGACTTAAATTACCTTAATCTTCTCAAAGTTTTTCAAATAACCTCATGTATCTTTCAGTTGAATTAAATAATTGTTTTTACTCTTGTTTCAACACTATCTCAGCTGTAGCCTTAACAAGCTTCTCTACCGATTTTAAACTCGCTTCAACGTCCCTCTTAGTGCACCATCCTTCATAGAAACATACATGCATAGAGCTCGCATGAGCCCATGCGTTCCTTACCCACTCACCTAGCTCCTTAACAACCTCATCCTTGTACTTCCACAGTTCCCTGTGGCTAGAGAGCCTCTTCCCCTCTCTTAGGTAAGCATGTGCCTTAATGGATAGTGCTGCTGCTCCCCATATCTTTTCGGATGCTTGTCTAAGGTTGTCCTTCCTAAGCTCCTCTTTAGCCTGTTTGATTAGTTCAATAGCGACCTTAGAGTACTCTTTAGCTTTATCTTCAGGGTTTAAGTTTTGAGATATGAGCTCAAGTAAATACTCTTCAATGCTAACACCAAGTGCCCTAGCTCTCATCTTAACATGCTCGACGATCGTCTTGGGAATCATGAGAGGCTCTGACATAGCTCTTATTAGAACTTATTTGAAAGTTGTATAATAAAGTCGTGGTATAAATAGCCGTTGTAAAAATAATAGCATAAGATAGAAGTAGGATTTATAGTGTTTATCAACAATCTTTTTGAGCTATCTCCTTGCTAATAATAAGAGGTTTAGTGTTGAGGTCTATGTTACAGATAGGTTTAGTGGGCAAACCAAATACTGGTAAGTCAACGTTCTTCGCTGCTGCTACACTTATTGATGTTAAAATTGCTCCTTATCCCTTTACAACGGTTGATCCAAATATAGGAGTAGGCTATGTCAAGTTTAGGTGTGTATGTAGAGATCTTAGTGTTAAGGACCAGCCTAGGAACTCGTTTTGTATAGAAGGATGGAGGTTTGCACCAGTAGAATTAATAGATGTGGCTGGATTGGTTCCTGATGCTTGGAAAGGAAGAGGGTTAGGTAATCGTTTTCTTGACAACTTGAGACAAGCACTTGTGTTAATACATGTAATAGACGCTTCCGGTTCAACCGATAGCGAAGGAAGACCCGTTAAGCCGGGAGAGCATGATCCCATAGAAGATGTACGTTTTCTTGAAAGAGAGATAGATATGTGGCTTTTTCAGATACTTAAAGGGGATTGGGAGAAGATAGCTAGGAGTATAGATGTAATGGGTAAAGATACAGTGAAGGAGCTCTACAAGAGGTTAAGTGGTTTAGGTTTTAAAGAGGAGGACATAGAGAGTAGTTTGGAAGAGCTTAGTCTGATATCGAAGAAACTTACAGCTTGGACAGATGAAGACATAGTTTCATTTATTAAGTTTGTTAGATGTAAATCTAAACCGATACTTATAGCGGCGAACAAAGCTGATATACCTGTGGCTGAAGACAACATTAAAAGATTGAGAAAGGAATTAGGAGATAGGTATAAGATAATCCCTACATCAGCAGAGGCTGAGCTCGCACTTAGAAAAGCCGCGAAAATGGGAGCCATAAGATATATACCGGGAGAAGATAGGTTCGAGGTAATAGGTGAGGTGACTTCTTCTCAGAGAAAGGGGTTACAATACATAGAGGATAACGTGCTGAAGAAATGGGGTTCTACAGGGGTACAGGAAGCAGTTAACGTAGCTGTTTTCGAGCTAGCGAACATGATAGCTGTTTATCCAGTTGAAAACGAAAATAAGTACACAGATCACGAAGGTAGAGTTCTTCCTGACGTATTTTTAGTTCCTAAGGGAACGACCGTCAAGGAATTAGCCTATATGATACACACAGAGCTCGGAGAGAGATTCGCATTTGGTATAGATGCAAGGACTAAAAGAAGGCTTTCCGCAGATTTTGTTATAGAGCATAGAAGTGTAATAAAGGTTGTTACTTCAAGGTGAGGAACCGTGGAAACGCTAGTTGAGTTGGAATCTCTAAGCTTTAAGTACTCGGGAAGCGAAAAATTAGCGTTAAATGATGTTAATCTTAGAGCATGCGCTGGAGAGTATATATTATTAACTGGTCCTTCAGGTTGTGGTAAGAGCACCCTGTCTAGAGTGCTTACGGGTTTAATACCTCACTTTTATTCCGGAGAACTTTACGGTAAGGCTATCGTGGCCGGATATGACGTGGTTAAGACACCTACTTACATACTTGCAAAACACGTTGGCTTAGTGTTTCAAGATCCTGAGAACCAGCTATTTCTCTCTACTGTAGAGAGAGAAATAGCTTTTGGCCTTGAAAATCTAGGGTTTAAGGCTTATGAGATAAAGAATAGAGTCGAAAGGGTATTAGAGGATCTAGGTCTTTCATTTATCAGGGATAAAGCACCTTACGAGCTTAGCGGAGGACAACAACAAAAGGTCGCTATAGCCTCTGTTATAGCCATGGAGCCTGAGATCTTGATATTAGATGAGCCTACAGCCAACCTTGATCCAAGAAGTGCAGATGAAATATTAGATTTGGTTAGCCTTTTGGTTAAGAAAAAGAGAATATTGGCTATATTAATAGAGCATAGACTTGAGATAGCTGCTAAGTACGTTAATAGGATAATTATTATGGATAAAGGACAGATCATAGCTGATGGAGATCCAAGAGATGTTCTCTTAAAACCTGTAGCTAACATTATAGGTATTCCAAGGGTTATAACACTGTTTAAAAGAATACAAGAGATTGGTATTAAATTAGATAAAGTACCTTTAACCCCTCACGAATTTGTGGAAGGATTAAAACTGTTGGTGAAGACATGTGATAGCTATAGAAACCAATAGCCTATTCTTTTCTTACAATGGACGTGATTTTGTACTGAAGGACATAAATTTGAAGATAGCTAAGGGTGAGACGATAGCGATAATGGGTGAGAATGGTGCTGGTAAGACCACCTTAGTAAAGCATTTTAATGGTCTTCTTAAACCGACCAAAGGAGAGGTTAAGGTGCTAGGGAAAAACACAAAAAATGAGAGCGTTGCTAGCTTATCTAGACATGTAGGTATGATATTTCAGAACCCGGACCATCAACTTTTCGGGGAGACTATTGAGAAAGAGGTGGAATTTGCATTAAGAAATTTTGGTTTTAAGGAAGAAATAATCGAGCGAAGAGTTAAGTGGGCATTAGAGCTTATGGAGCTAAGTGAGTATAGGGATAAGTCACCTTATACTCTGAGCGTAGGAGAGAGAAAAAGGTTAACCATAGCTTCAGTGCTTGCATATGACCCAGACATAGTTATCATGGATGAACCTACGGCAGGGCAGGATGCGATTCAAAAAGAAAAAATCTCTGAGATAATTAGTTTACTTAGACATAAAGGGAAAACAGTTATAATAGTTACTCATGATGTTGAATTTGTAGTAAATAGAATAGATAGAGTGCTTCTTATGGCTGATGGACATATAATAGCTGAGGGGGATAAAAGAGATGTTTTAACAAACTTAGAGCTTCTTGAAAAAGTAAGGTTATTGCCACCGCAGATTCCACATATAGCTTGGCTTCTAAAAGAAGAGGGGCTATTGAATGAGCATAGAGTTCTCTATATAGATGAACTTATTAAGGTAATATCTAGTTGGAAGATGTCATGAGTTTTCTAGAAGGATTTAGGTTTCGACGTAAGAATACTCCGTTACATGGGCTAGATCCTAGGGTTAAGTTCATAATAGCAATCAGCTATACAGCATTATCACTATACTTTATAGAGATATTACCTTTGCTTATAATTTTCACTTCCACTATGGTGTTAATAGTCATAGCTAGGTCACTAGCTGAGTGGAGTAGAACTATGAGAGGTATACTCCCATTTTTAATCATAATATTTTTTGTTAATTTAATAAGTGTAAGTAGGGAGAGAGTTAATTACTCACTTTCAATGACACTTAGATTTGCTTCCTTAACTTCTGCTTTCTCAATATTTTTCCTAACAACGACGCCTGATGAGCTTGCCTTAGCTATGGAATCAAGCGGCATACCTAGGGATTACTCTTTAATGTTTACTATGGCTCTTAGGTTTGTTCCCACACTTTCAAGGGATCTCCAGATAATAACTGATGCATTAAAAAGTAAAGGTTTCGAGTTAGAAAAAGGAAACATAGTTACTAGACTAAGGAATTACGCATACGTACTTGTACCCTTAATAATATACGAAATAAGAAGAAGCCTCATGATAGCTGAGGCTTTAGAGGCAAGGGGGTACGGTGTAGTAAAGAAGATTGACACTCCTTACAAGCTTAAGATGAGGACTAAAGATTGGGGGACTCTGGTTCTCACTTTAATACTAACTTTAGCAGTACTGTCACTCAAACCATTAGGAGCTTTACCTCAGTGGGCATATTTGAAGCTCCCTGAACCTTTCTAACTTTATGAGACACAGCAACATTTATTTTGCACTCAACTCTCTAATGCTAGGTGCTATTATTGGAAAACACATTGAAACTACCTACATGTACATCATGCGGTAAACCTTTAGCCCCGTATGAGCCAGGCGTAAGGTTCAGATGTCCTAATTGCGGAGAGATAATAATATGGCGTTGTAAGCTATGTAGAAAACAAGGTAACTTATACATTTGTCCAAAGTGTGGATTCGTAGGACCCTAGGTGATTCAGAATGGCTAGAGTATTAGTATTATTAAGGATACTACCTAAGGACGCTAATATAACTCCTGACCATCTTCTAGGAAAAATAAAGGAAGTATTACCCGAGAAATACCAAATAATGCAGCATCAGTCAGAGCCTATAGCCTTTGGCCTTGAGGCGCTTAGGATGATCGTAGTAATTCCTGAGGAGGCCGGAGGTACCGAGACATTAGAACAGGTTATTTCAAATGTTGAGGAAGTAAGTCAGGTGGATGTACTTTCAGTTTCAAGGGTGATAGAGTAGAAAATTAATTTTAGAGAACTACTATTTTCTTTAAAATACTTCATCAACAAAGATAAAAATGGTACACAAATACATCCAAAGCTTACAAAATAGCATACTAAGAGTAAATTAAGCAAAAAATACCCTGGAAGCGTGAATTTGAAAGGCAAAGTAATTGAATACTGGCTTCCAAAGGGATGGGCAAGGGTTGAAGGGACCTGGTGGGATCCAGGAGGAAAAAGGACTTAGGGAAGAGTCTTCATTTCATGACAAGGTGAAATAAAATTCAAAGGAAAAGTGATAAAGGTCGAAGACGCTATAGGAATAGGAGAATTCACGAGGTTTGAAGGTGGTTAATATGAAAAAGTCATTTATCATATCACTCATATTTGTAATACTTCTTCTTTCTGCTTTTTTAACAGGTTGGAACTTCCAAAAACCTTCTGAAAAAGAGATAATTTCTGCAGAAGGAGGCTTTTACGGAATTGTAACTGATAAAGGGGAGGAATTCAAGAAAGATGGATTAAAAGTTTGGTTTGAAGCAAAACCAAAAAAAGCTCCCACAATTCAGATGTGGGGAAAACCAGTCGAGATTTTAGAGATTAAGCATATAGAAATGCAAAATCTCTCTCAGGTAAAAGTTGCCATTCTTTATGAAAGGATAGGAGATGGATCCTGGATTAACAGAAGCGTTGAGGATGAGATAAAAATCTTCAAAGAAACAAATGCGGATTTTATCTTCAGAGGTTTTTGGAGGTGGTCTCCCATTCCAGAAAAATGTGAAGATTTGCCAGGAAAACAGAGAGAAAAATGTAAGCTTAGAGGCTATAGCTACCAGCATTTAGAAAAAACAATTTCAAAAATAAAAGCGGAACTTCCAGAAATGATTATCTGTGGTGCAATTCCTGCTCAAATAATTCAGAGAAAGGTTCTCTGGAATCCAAAAACAAAAGAAATTATAAGATATCCTGAAACTTGGGATTTGGCTTTAGATCCTCAAAAATGGGGAATTAATTTTTCAAAAGAGGAACTTCAATGTAAGTTTGGGAAAATCCGTTTTTGGGTTCCTCAAGATTTAGATTGCAAAAATTATGCTCCCGAGCTAGCTTCAGCTTACTTCCCAGATATTACCAATAAAAAATTTCAAGAATTACTTTTAAGCTGGGCTGAAAGGCAGATAGATGCCGGAGTTGATGCGATATGGATTGACATGCTTTTCAAACAGGTAGTAATGCTTTATAAGCTTACCAAAGATTTCAATCATCCAGCTGTAAAGGAAAGTTATGAGGCTGTCTGTAAAATTGTGGAAAAAATTCATGAATATGGAAAGAGAAAAGGAAAAGATATTCTTATAGGAAGCTGGTTTACTCCTATTTACTTTCCATATCCTCCACCAAAACTTGACTTTATTACCATCTCTCCTTCTTTGATAGAGGTAAGGGAAATGAAGTTTGATGAAGAGAGATGGAATGAGAGATTGAAATTAATCAGAGAAAAATTCAGAGAGGTTCCTGTTTTTGCCTTTATCGACTGGGCTTCAACCATAGAAACACCTTTGGGGCAATTCAGCCAAGTTCTAAGTAAAGAGAAACAAAGAGAATTTTTAAAGAAAGCTGATGAGTTTTTCTCTCAAAAAAATGTAATCTTTGCTTATCCTGTCCATGGCGGATTTATGGGTCGGGATGCAAAGATTTTATCTTTCGGTAAATTGAAAATTTATGATTCTTTAGCTCCAGAGTTTGAAACTTATGAGACAATTAAAGAGCTTGCGCGAAAGAAAAAAGTAAAGTCTGAGCCAGTTTTTCTGATTGGATAAATGAACCTCTGTTTGAAATGATTCAGCTCATTAAAAAAGGAGCTCTTACTTTCAAAGAACAAGAAAAAAATGCTTCCCTTGCTGGCAGAGATTTGGGAAATGTGTGAAAGACCAAGAGGTTTGAAGAGGTATTGCATAAAAGATTATTACAAAATAGACCCTGCTAAAGGAACTGAGAAAGATCTAAAAGAGTTTGTTGAAAAAGTTATGGAATAAAAGTGATTTTGGATTTGGTAACAGCCCATACAGGCCCTGGTAGATATATCTATGAAAATCACAAAGAGTAGATTCTTAAAGACAAATCTTCTATCAATAGCATATCCCCCAGTATTTAGAGGGCCAGCAAAAAGCTAATCTTCCATAAATCCAGAGGTAATAGAGCATTTCACAAAAATAGCCAAATATTATTATTGATAAGTTTAGGATCGAAGAGAAAGTGATATACACATTATCGATGAGGCTTATGTCTCGGATGATGAGGTTGCCATAATAGATCCACTTGAGGCCTCGTGTCAGATATCTTCCAAGGAGATATAAAAGTGAGCTCTTAAATGCCTATATGCTCGGTGAAGGACTGTTAAAAACCACTTAAAATAATATTTTAACGTTTGTATTTTCCCATGTTTCCTTCGGCATCTTTTCCACGGAAGTTATGTCTGTGTTAGTTATATTCGAGAGTATATCACTGTCTATGGATATTGAGTAGGTAGCCCTGGGTTTTTCGACGAACAACGGGCCTTTGAAGATCTCTACATCGTACCTCTCGTGAACCGTCCTCAATAAGTCATTTAACTTTAACGTGTGATACCCCCTTAGTAGCGCTGTCCCATTCTCATGGTCTATTAGACAGAGATTAAAGAGAGGTATCTTAACTAGCTTTCTCGCAACCTCCTCCGAGTCACCTCCCTTTAACACAAGAAGTAACCCCGGATCCTTATGTGTTCCAAAGAAAACCGCGTTATACCTCCATAAGTCCCGTACGTGGTTCCTCTCGTGATAGCATAGAAGCTGCTCGGAGATGTTAACTCCCCACTCCCGTAACGTCTCCCTGATCTCAGACATCTTAGTGTACGCGTAATTAACCTTCATTAAAATTATAACAAGATCTATCCAATCGTACTTCCTAACTCTCTTGTCAACTTTGAACCTTGAATCGTGCTTCATGTTAAATAGCCCGGACAAACTGCATTTCAAGGACTTAGATACGGGATCGTACTCAAGGAAATTATTAGGAGTCCAGAACTCACTGCCTAAACCCCTCACTTCAATTAAAGGAGCTGGTCTAATGCTTTTAACGAAGTCCTCTATCAGAGAGTAAGGCACTAAGTTAGTCATAATTACGTAAGCTTGATCCGAGTACGCAACCTGTTTAGAGGTTAAAAAGGTGTAAGCGGTGTTGAACTCAAGGCTCTTTTTATGAACAGTGGTAATGGGTATGAGCCTCATGCTCCAGAAATCCGGTATGAAGTGAATGCTGGCTTTCTTCCTTATTTTACCAAGAACGTATCTGATAGTGGAGTACGGGAGGTTTGTTTCTCTGACAAGGGACATTAAATTCTGAGAACTAGGTATAGCCTTTATTACTTCCCACTCCTTACGAGAGATCTTTAAATTAGGTAGAGGCAATGCACACACTATTTGTATTATATAATTATGATATATTAATTTTTTTACTTAAACTAAAGGAAAATAAATATTTTACTTAATATTTTATTTATAGCGAAATTCATATGGTATAATAGAAAAAAATATTATCTGTTAAATTTTATATTAATAAAT
>CAZKLN010000010.1:0-2437 GCA_964553765.1 uncultured Thermofilaceae archaeon | reverse complement strand
TAAAACTTGGAAAAAGTCAAAAGGACTATTATTAACTAAAAAAATAATAATTAAGTGTTATAAGTAAAAACAAAAGAGAAAATTCAACAGGAAATATTTGGTGTTTAATTAAAACTCATAGGTAAGTAAAATTATGGAGAAGATGGATGAGAAGGTGCAACCTCTACTTCTCTTCTCACAGGCTCTAACCTAAAGAGAAATTCTTTCATTAATTCAAAGGTTCCTTCTGCTGTTTCCTTATGATAGAAGAACCTAGCCGGATCGGGATACTGCCAGTACCATATAGCTCCTATACTAATATTTCCTAAGCCCCAAGCTTTGACCTTATACAAACTTTCTGCATCTAAAAGCTCAGAAACACATACCCCCTTAGGTGTTAGTATCGCTGTAATATTCATTTTACCCAGTGAAAGTCTTGCCTCACTGTTAAAACCTATGTTTGTTACTCTAAAGCTGCATCCGACAGCATTATGTAAAACTCCATTGATATATTCCTCGTACATGTTAGCTAAACCACCTTTACTACTTATGTAACTAAATGTTAAGGTAGTGTTAAGAGTTGTTGTAGTGTTCTTCTCTATTCTTACTTTACCAAGAAAACCATTAATTACTGTTATGTTTCTCTGAATAGTTAAAAAAGGTCCTTCACTCTGGAAGCTTACGCTACCTACGCTATGACTGCTTCCATTGTTAGCAACTAGCTGTCTATAACCCTTTGCGTTCTCCCACTCTATGATTAATATCTCTATAAACTTTCCTATTACTACATCATCCCACATTATTTCTACAGACTTTATACTCTCGGAGTACCAACCTCCATATTCAAAAGTTACATTATCTATTGTTATAGAGACCCTAAATGGAATGATTGAAGAAGAATATTGGATAGGGAAAGAAAGTATTACAATAAAGAATATCAATAGAGAAACCTGCCTTTTTATCATCGCTATCATAATAGATGACATAAAGTGAATTAATTAAAAATTATGCTATCTATCTATTTCTACCAATATCGTTCCATTTATATACTTTGTCTCTCCCGTTAGATCAATTAAAATGTTATAAGGCTCTAACGCGTAATCTCCAGCCTTAATATCCCCTATTACTGAAAATCTTTGTTGTCCAATTATCTGCTTTCCAGCTACAACTGTTTGTTGAGAATCTATAGTTCCTTCACCTTTAAAATATTGTACAAGGATCTCTGGTCCCTGACTTTCAAATATCAACTGCCCTGGACAGCAAGGTGTTACACATTCCTCAAGAGTTTGTGCGGTCACAACACCTGTCCTTACAATCTGCATATAATGAGCACAGCTATTATTTCCAGAGATCTTATGTTCTACCACAGTACTACCATTAAAATAGCTCCATAACTTATAGTTAATATTCTTTGATAAATTCACGAAATTTTCTATCTTGTAATCCATGGATGTTATATTGATACTTATTGTTTTACTTGGCTCTCCTTGGTTACTAGGTGAATAAAAAGCTGGTATTTCAGTAAAATTATACTCTATATATGTAAAAACATTACTTCCAACCTCCCCATACATACTCCCTATAAAGGTACCTTCCATAATTCCAACTTGATGCTCGGAAACTGAGCTTGAATTGCTTGCTGATATTACAGCGCCTGTACGTACTCCCTTAGAGTTTACTAGCACATCTAACACGAAACTATGAGTTAAAGTAAGGATTTTAGTTAAATTAGATATACCATAGGACGTAAAATATGTACATAGCTTATCATCTCCCTCTATTGTTGAGAGACTACTTTCTATAAACTCCTCAGCAAATAAACTTTGGAACATACTACAAGGTACGCAGGAGGTCAAATTGAACACTGTTTCCGAGGTTAAATTTCCCTCACTCTTTATGTAGTTTGTAATTGTATATTCTTTAGATATATTATGAACAGAATAAACAAAACCATGAGAATTAATAACCTTACGTGTATATATTAGTTTATCTGGCCTCACTTTAGCTTCATCTTTAATTTCCGCGCTCTCTAACTCTGACTCCTCACTTATTTTTACATCCCCTATCTCAATTATCGTTTTAAGGCTATAAGGGGTAGCTGATGATAGAATTAATAAATATGAGAAAAGCATTATAGCAATAAGCTTTAAGCCAATTCTAAGCAATACACATATCACCTAAATTTTTCTTTATACATAACTTATTAACTTTATTATATTTTTCTTTTATTAATAATAAAAAAGAATATTATATTTAATATTTATAAAATATCTTTTTAATTTTATTTTTTACAAATATTTCAACATTTTATTGTTATTAATAAATAAAAAGTGCAAAAAAACTTAAATTAAACTAAGATGATTGGAATACGGGCAAGAAGATGAAAACGAAGGTAATTGCTACAGGTATATTGTTTTGCTTAATGCTAGTATCAACCCTTGCAGTAGCAGATTTCTAT
>CAZKLN010000009.1:28631-51535 GCA_964553765.1 uncultured Thermofilaceae archaeon | reverse complement strand
ATAAAACTACAGAGCCATGAGTAAAACTATCGTCCATGAAGCTGGAAAAGAGGTAATGTCCCAGATGTCTTTTTCAAAGAGAGTTTCTCTTTTCACAACTGATTCTAATAATCTTTGCATTCACGGAATCCTCTAAGTCTCCCACATTACCTCCTCTATTTTACTTAAATTTACTCAATTTTACTCACTCAGTTTTAAGGAGTATACTAAGATATAAAAAGATTCAGATTAAGAATATATTGGGGTCCGCGGGCTA
Source organism: uncultured Thermofilaceae archaeon (assembly GCA_964553765.1). Classification (GTDB taxonomy): domain Archaea; phylum Thermoproteota; class Thermoprotei; order Thermofilales; family Thermofilaceae; genus CAZKLN01. The sequence goes on along the minus strand of CAZKLN010000009.1, from coordinate 51,279 downwards.
AGCCCTGGGGTGCTACCCCTACCCTTACGGGAGTCTTGCTCCCGTACCGCAAACGGGGTTTATGGCGGGGGGCGTTAACCCTAGGGGCGCCTCTCCTCTTCACGGATACGGTCCAGTTTCCCTGGCGTTGACCCTCAGTCCCGTGGGACGTTCCGTGGTGCTAGGCCTTTCGGAAGGGGGGGCTGAAGCACCGGTCAGGCTGAAGCGGGTTAGGCCCGGAAGGGAGCAGCCCTAAGGCCTGCGGAACGTGTTCACGGGGGTACTGAGGTGAGCTCAGGGGGCTGGAGCCGGTCCGTGAACGGGAGGCCACTCTAGGGGAGGCCGCGGACCCCTCACTTAGATGCATGATATTTTCCATGATTTCTTACGTCTTCCCTGCTCACTAAGATCGCGCCGCATCTAGTGCATTTGTACACTTTGCCGAGACCTGGAAGTTCCACTATTTCATATCCAGAAGGTACCTCTTCACTATCCTTCATTTCGGCGACCTCTGGTATGATGTTAAAATAAAACCTTTATATACACGGTTTTAAAGCTGTGAGATGGATGAACGTGGATATTCCCCTTAACAAAGCTTACAGGCTTCTCCATCCAAAGCTCACAGTGGTTATAACGTCAAGACATGAATATGGAAGAGGTAACTCGATGACCGCGGCATGGATAACCCCCGTATCCTCCTCACCACCATTAATCGCAGTTGCGATCTCGCCCGAAAGATTGACCTATGAGTACATAAGAAGTACCAAAGAATTCGTGGTTAACATACCTTCAGTAGAGATGTTGAAAGACGTAAGGTACTTTGGTTCTGTCTCAGGTAGGGAGGAAAATAAGCTCTCTAAAGTAAAGGTCAAGGAAGGTAGAACGGTTAAGGCACCTATACTGGTTGATGCGTCAGCCTGGATGGAATGTAAGGTAATTAACGAGGTGAAAGCTGGAGATCACATCCTCTTTATAGCAGAGGTTATCGATGCATATGCTAGAGAGGGAGTAATAAGTGAAGATATTACCTATGACTTAGATAGATTTAAACCGATTCTTCATCTAGGCGGAGATTCTTACACCACTACGATAGGAGGAAAAGTAACGTTCTAAATAAGGGCCCGCCAGCACCGGGGTTTCCCAGGGCCGCAGACCCTAGTACTCCCCGCGGCGGTCTCCGGCTTAGCTTCCGCGATCTGACGAGAGCGGGCGTTTCCCGGAGCCTATGGCCGGCGGGCCCATTCACATAAGAGAGTAGGGGGTATAAAAACCTAATTCCTTCCTTTTCCCGCTTTCCTCGTAGGTAGCCCTGTTAATGACAATATGCTTGGTAGAAAGAGAGTTCTAACAAGGAAAGTATCCATTAGTATCGCTGATGCAAGGGAGAAACCTATTTCCTGTAAAGTTACCATCTTGGATAGTACGAGTGACCCTAAAGCAGCCGCCATTATTATTCCGCAAGCTGTTATAACAAGACCTGTGGTTTCCACACCTTTAACTATACCTCTTAGCTTATCGCCCTCTTTCATAATCTCCTCCTTTACCCTTGCAAGTAAAAATATGCCATAGTCCATACCTAGCCCTATAAGTACTGTGACCAACATTATAGGTATTAACCAGTAAACATCTTTTCCAATTATAGATTGAAATACCACTGTGAGTAAGGCTAGTGACCATGAGACACTGGTGCCTATGGCAGCTATTAAAGCTAAGGAGACAGGTATAGATCGGGTTAATATGTAAAGAACTACAAATATACCAATCAACGCTACGGGTATTATCTGGTATATAAACTCTCTGTCAACCAAGCTGCTTAGATCGGCTGTAGATGCGGATTCTCCACCCACTAAAATTGTAACGTCACTTATGCTCTTTAGATTCTCCCTTAATTTCCTTACAATGCTTATTGCTTCATAACTAAATGGACTATGAGGAATACCTACGGTTATCAAGGAAAGTTTTCCGCTCTTACCCACAAATTGTGTTACATTATAGTTAGTAACCTCATTATAAGGTAAGAGGTTCCCTTCAGGGGAAATCGCGCTTAAAACAGTGATGTTTCTACTATCTACAATGTTACGTATTTTGTTGAGAACTTCCTTCAATGTATTGTAAGCTTTCTCATGAAGCTTACCCTCAGAGACTAGTATATTATTCTTAAAATCAACCACTATATATATCCTTGAAATTAACTCACTTCCAAGTTCCTTACTTAAAACCTTAAATCCTTTAATAGAGTCCACCTCAGGCATTAATTCTAGGTAGTCATATGTTCTCCTAAGGTTCATTAGAGGTATTAATGAGACAACGGTTATTAGAATGAAAATAACTATGACTAGCTTCGGTTTTTTAACAGCATACTCTGCTGTAAGTCTTAAGTAACTTGTTCTAACCCCAGTTTTCTGTTTCCTTGAAGGCCAAAATACTCTAGGTCCTATTAGCGATAGTATACTTGGTGTAAATGTTAAGGCAGTTAATAACGCTAAAAACACCGGAATCACAATAGTTATCCCTAAATTTCGTAATAAAGCAAACGTAGAAGCTGATAGTGCTCCAAAACCAACCATTACAGTAAGCGCTGCATTAAGCACACCTTCACCGGCAAACCTCACTGTATCACTAATTGCGTCTTTTACATCCTTTCCTTTGCTTAATTCCTCCTTAAATCTGTATAAGATATACATCGAATAATCTACGCCTACACCCATCAGTAAAGGAGTCACTAGGTTTCTTGTAAAGTAATGTATATCTATTAAATATGAACCTATTAAATATAAAATAGCAAATGAAACAATTATAGCATAAATAACTGATATCAGTGGAACTATGGGAGCAAAGAGGGATGACAGCAACAAAACAAGTAGAACCACTACTAGAGCTACCGTAACTTGATCTATTCTTTTTACGTCTTTGGAGGTTATATCCTCAATATCTACCTGAAACGCAAGAATGCCAGTCACGTGATGTTCCAAGCTTAAATTATAGCTGGATGCTAGATCGTTTAACAAGCTTCTAGCTCTTCTTACGTCATTTTTAGCTTCCTTAGTATCGTATTCTTCTCTAAAGAATAAGTATATCAGAGAAACGTTATAGTATTGGTTCACCAGTAGACTCTTGTATTTATGAGGTATCTCCTCAGGAAATTTCGGAGGAGGGTATCTTTTAAGAATATTATTCATCATCTCTTCAGCTAGTTTCTTTGCAGTAGCTTCAATAATATCCTTTGAGGGATATGGACCAATATTAAATATCTCTTTAAGAGTGCTTTCCTCTACATGGTATCCTTCCCTATTTAATATCTCTTTAGCTAGGTTAAAAGTAATAAAGGTCAGTTCTTCCTTATTCTTAAAAGAAATATCATATACTTTTTCTAGGACTTTCTTTGGTAGGTCCTTTCCTACCAATCTCGTAAATAATTCTATTATAAGCTTCTTTTTTAGTGCAAGATTTTGAAAGCTATTAACTTCCTTTAGTACAATAATAAACGTCATTATTGGATTAATATTAGTAAAGCAAATAATTGTATTTTCTAATGCTAAACTAATGGTTTTATATATAAAAAATATTTTATTTAATCTAATTAAATTATTATAAATTAAGTATAGCATTTTATGCAATGATAATGTCATGTTAGGAGCTGTTCTATATATTTGATCTCTGGTCTTATTCATAAAGTCCCAGTAAAAACTAAGTATTTTATCATAAACATCATATATTGAAAATACTTCTTTTACCTCAGAAAGCTCATACAGCGCCTTTTCCTTAAATTCTGAAACAAAGCTCTTAAGAGTTTGATCTTTAATATCATGTTTAATAACAACAACTATGCCTGTTTTACACACTTCGGGAAACTCTTCAGCTAAGATCCTGGAAACTCTTATACTTTCGACGTTACCAGGTAAAAGCTTAGATTCAGTATAAATCAGCACTTTCTCTAAATTATTAGCCAACGGAAGGCTTAGTACTAGCATTAATGTCCAGAGAATTACAATATACTTTTCATGTCTGGAAATTATACGAGCTAGAGTGGTAGTCATCTCAGCTCACTAAATAAATCCTAAGTTACATGTCCGATTAAAACTTCCCCTAACTACATTAGGAAATAGTTTTTTATGCCTTATGATTTAAGTGAGTGAACGAGGTGTTCCACTTGATAGAAGTTCGATGGCATGGACGAGGCGGACAGGGTGTTGTGACTTCTAGCGAGCTTCTAGCTTTAGCCGCTGTAAAGGAGGGCAAATATGTTTACCATGCGCCTGAGTTCGGTCCCGAAAGGAGAGGAGCACCGGTAAGAGCCTACACAAGGATAGCTGAAAAACCTATAGATCAGCACTTTGGCATATATGAGCCAGATGCAGTAGTAGTAATAGATCCTACTCTTCAGTCTGATGTTGAAAGTGTCCTTTATGGGTTAAAGAGGGGAGGACTACTAGTTGTGAATGCTAAGAACCCTTCAGAGGATCTTGTTAAGAGAGCTAAGGAGTTTGACGTAAAAATATGGTATGTGGATGCATATAAAATCGCTATGAACGTCTTCGGAAGACCTTTCTATAATACACCTATGTTAGGGGCCTTCGTCAAGGCTAGTAACATAGTTAAGTTGGACAGCGTTAAAGAAGCGATTAAAGAGAGGTTTTCCGGTAGAGGCGAGGGAATAATAGAGAAAAATATACAGGTGGTGGAAATAGCCTATAAGGAGGTGAAACTATTTGGCTAAGTGGAGAAGCTGGAAGGAACTACCTATAGCTAATATATTACCTACTCCTGGAAGCTCAGCTGAGTACAAAACTGGAAGCTGGAGGGCCTTAAAACCGATATTATACAAAGATAAGTGCATAAGATGCTTGCTTTGCTGGGTAAGTTGTCCTGAACCTGCAATAGATAGGTTAGAGGACGATTATGTGGAGATAGACTATGATTATTGTAAAGGATGTGGAATATGCGCTAACGTATGTCCTGTTAAGGCTATAGAAATGGTGATGGAGGAATGAAAGCTGAGGTATTAGGTAGAGGCATAAGAGTTGGAATGAACGGAAACAGCGCCGTTGCCTATGCTGTTAAACAAGCTGATGTCGACGTAGTTGCTGCATATCCAATAACACCTCAAACTATCATGGTTGAGAGGTTAGCTGAGTACGTGAATAATGGTGAACTTAACGCAGCATTCATACCAGTGGAGAGCGAACATAGTGCCCTTTCAACATGTGTAGGAGCTTCATTAGCAGGCGCTAGAGTGTTCACAGCTACTGCAAGTCAGGGATTGGCACTTATGTATGAAATACTTTGGATAGCCGCCGGGTTAAGAACAACCATAGTTATGGCTCTTGGAAATAGAGCCTTCTCACCTAATATTAACATACATTGCTCTCATGACGATGCCTACGCTGCTAGAGATGCAGGTTGGATACAGTTCTTCGCTGAAAATGTTCAAGAAGCATATGACCTAGTACTTCAAGCTTTTAGAATATCAGAGGATAAGGATGTTCTATTTCCTTCAATAGTTAATTTAGATGGTTTCATACTTACTCACTCTCTAGAGGCGCTCAATGTACTCAAGGATGAAGAAGTAAAGGAGTTCTTACCCCCAAAGGATCCAGTTAATCCTATAGATCCTGATAATCCTATGACGTATGGCCCCTTAGATTTACAAGATTACTATATAGAACATAGAAGACAGCAAGCAGAGCATTTTAAAGCAAGCTATCCTAAGATAGTTAAGATTCTTAACGAATATTCCGAGTTTACCGGACGAAAATACTCACCGGTTAAGACCTATGCACTTGAAGATGCTGACATCGGAATAATGATATTAGGGTCATCTGCTGGAACTGTAAGATATACGGTTGATAGACTTAGAGAGAAGGGGATGAAAGTTGGTGTAGTAAGTTTAACCTTATACCGTCCGTTCCCTATAGAAGATATTAAGAAGGTAGTTAAGGGGGTTAAAGTCCTAGCTATTATGGATAGATCTTATAGCTTCGGTAGTCCTGGAGCCCAGCTCTACATGGATGTTTCGACAGCTCTCTATAATTTAAGGGAGAGACCGCTATTGTTTAATGTGATATATGGCTTAGGAGGTAGGGATCTAACACCTGAACATGTGGAACTCATTGCCAGGAGAGCCGAAGAAGTAGCTCGTGAAGGTGAAGTTAAGGAAACACAAATATGGGTAGGAGTAAGAGAGTAGGTGAGAAATCATGTCCGAACCCAAACTTATTAAAACGATAAAAGACATACCTAAAGAGGAGCTTTTTGCACCTGGACATAGGCTTTGTGCCGGTTGTGGTATACCTATACTTGTTAGAATGGTTTTAAAGGCTATACCTGGACCAAAGGTAGTTGTGACGGCAACTGGATGTCTTGAGGTTGCTACTACTATATTTCCCTATACAAGCTGGAAGGTACCTTGGGTGCATAATGCGTTTGAGAACGCAGCATCTACGGCTAGTGGTATAGAAGCCGCTCTGAAGATACTTGAGAAGAAAAGAGGGGGGAAGAACGCTAAAGTAATAGCATTTGGAGGTGATGGAGGTACATTTGACATAGGTTTACAGGCTCTTAGCGGAGCATTAGAAAGAGGACATGACATGATATACATATGCTATGATAACGAGGCTTACATGAATACAGGAATTCAAAGATCTAGTGCTACACCTGCAGGCGCTTCTACGACAACAAGCCCAGCAGGCAAGGTAATACCGGGAAAGCTTGAAAGAAAGAAGGACTTAATAGGAATAGCTATAGCTCATGGAGTAGAATACGCCGCAACAATAAATCCCGCTTATCCTGTTGACATGTATAATAAGATAGCGAAAGCGGCGCTAGTTAAAGGTCCTACAGTGTTACATTACTATACTCCATGTCCGACAGGATGGCGTTATGATATAGATAAAAGCATAGAGATAGCTAGACTTGCTGTCCAGACCAGAATATGGCCACTCTATGAGTATGACCATGGTGTTTACAAGATTAACGTCATGGTTAAAAGACCTAAACCATTAGAGGAGTACTTTAAGCTACAAGGAAGATTTAGACACCTATTGAGACCTGAAAATAAATGGCTTCTCGAGAAAGTCAAGAAAGATGTGGAAGCACAGTGGGAAAGGCTATTAAAGCTAGCAGAAGTAAGCTAATATTCTTTTATTTTTAACTAATTTTTACAATATTAAATTAATATTCCTTAGGAGTTGTCATCCTTAGTTTATTGAGAGTTACTATATAATCATCAGACCATATGTGGTTAAAATATCTTTCAAAGTTTTTAACGACGTTCTCTTCGTCACTCTCAATACCATAGGTAAGTTTATCTCTTATTATGGGTGAAAGAAAAACTCTGTTATCCACTATTGCGAGAAAGAATGGAGGAGGAGGCTCTATTAATCTTACAAAACTTGGAGCTTCAAGAAACTTTTTAAGTAAATCCACCTCACTTGTAGCCACCCTTACCTCAATACCTTTACTTCTTATACTTAAGATCCTTTTTACGCTTAGTTCTTCAATAACATAAGTATAAGGTATTACCGTCCAGAATTTTATCTGAGAATTTTCTAAGCTATACATTAAACTTTCCAGGAAACTTTTCCTTTCCTCATGAATCCTAGTCACTCCTTGTTCTTTAGGTAAAAATGTTTCAATAACTTTTAACATTCTTTTATTAACTTCTAACTGGCGCGAAACCCTCTCCTTAAGATAACCTACTATGCCTGAGAGAGCATATTTCGCAGGCCTGTCCTGAGATTTACTTACTAATCCTCTTAAGGAGAGAGTTTTCAATGTCGTATAGACATGAGGCCTAGCTATACCAGTTCCTTTTACTATTTCAGATACGCTAGAAGAGCCATTTTTCATAAGGAAATATATTATTTGAGATTCCCTCTCAGTAAAACCTAGGCTTTTAAGCCAGTTCTTAATGCTTTCTGAGTCTTCTCTAATAGTAATCACCTAATAACCATTGATTCCCTATGTTAACCTTCCTTAATCCTTCATCTTTTACAGCTTTAAAAGCTTCTTTTGCATGTCTAATGCTTGTAGGAGGTAGATCGTAGAGAAGATAATCTGGATGAAATGCAAGAAGCGTGTAGGGTATATCCTTACTTAAGGAAGATATATAACGTGCTATCATACGGACCTCGTACTCATCTACATACCCTGGAACCAGTAAGGTGCTGATAGCGAGAAGAGGGACTTCAGGTCTTTCATTGAGTTTTTCTGCGATGAAGCTTATGTTATCGAAAAGGTGACCAATATCTACCCCTGTTAATGCCTTATATACAGAGGGGGTCCATGCCTTTACATCAACTTTAACTATACCACCAGTTTTCAGGGATAGTTCAACTACTTTACTCAGAACGGGTTTACTCATTCTTCCATTAGTTTCCCAACATATCCTTAGTATTCTATTCTCCTTTGAGGCTCTTTTCAGGGCAATTTTAGCTGTTTTTAACGCATGAGCTATTTGAGGTGAGGGATCTCCACCAAAGAAACATATACAAGCTACCTTTTTATTAACTTTAGATGCAAGGTCTTCGGGACTTAACATATATCTCATATCGTTAACCAAGCTCTTTACTCCCCAATTCTGGCAGAAAAGACAATCAAGGTTACATGCTCCATAAGCAACGGCGAGGTTGTTATATCCATACTCTCCTTCCCTTTTTATTGAGTACTTAGGATAGCCCTTACCGGTTGCAGGACAGAACCATGCAGCTACACAGTTAGTAGGTAATGGGTCATAATACCATTCAAGAAAACCCGCTTTAGCCGTACTTAACCTTATAAGCTTGTTATCTTTATTAACTACAAGTCCGCAGTAACCTCTTTCCTCTGGACCTATTATGCAGTCAATATCGCAAATTCCACATCTTATCCCGTTAGGGTTTTTGGGTGGCGTAGCAGGCAAACTAAGTTTTTTCCTGCTTAAAACATGAGCTTTCATAGCGATATCAGTAGCTTCCTTTGGTCTCTCTCTTAGACAGTTAACACACACACCTATGACCTCTGAGATGGTTACCGATCGTGAACCACAAAGTTTACATTCCTTTACTTTTCTCCAAGAGTCCCTATTGTAAAAAAGCAACTTCCACATATTTCCACAAAACTAGCCTATCTCTTTTGGGTAAGAATTATTTATAAACTTTAGCTACATAAGGTGAAGAAGCCTCTATTATGAGGATCTGTAATATAGTGTTTAAAGGGGAGGTTCCTGGGGAAGTATTTATAAAAGCAGCTTTAACTGAATGTAAGTATTTTGTAAATCTTCCTAGAAGAGTGAAAGCCATAGTATATTACGATCCTGATTGCCCTGCATGCAAGAGACTTTTCATCTTCATGATGGAGATAGGAAATTTAGAGGTTGAAGCTGTACATTTCTCAGAAGGAGTAAATATAATATTACAACGTGTTAATAAATTAGTTATACCTTTTACGGTAATAGATAATGGCAGGTGGTTAAGGGGATGTCCTCGAACATTTAATGAATTCTATGAAAAGCTTTTAAACATAATAAAGTAAAAAACCTCCAGCATCAATGAGCTTTATATTCTTGAATGTACTTTCTGCTTAGAGATCTATGAAAAAATTCATAATAAAAACTGAGTTGACCAAAGGTTATTCGAAGGAAATAAAGGTAAGCGAGGGAGATGTGATAAAGGGAAAAATATCGGTAATTAGAACGAGATGTAATGATAGTAAATGTGGTATTCTTATATTTAAAATAAAGAAAGATAAGGAGGAGTTATATAGATTTCCTTTAATACCTGATAATACATATTCTTTACCAAGTAAAGATATAGAGTTTATATGTCCAGAACCTGGTGTATATAAGATAGAGGTAGAGCTAAGTAAGAACTACCTTAGCTCTCTCATAGAAGCGCTAGGGGGTGCCTTAATAGGAGGTATGATAGGTGGCTTTTTCAGCATACCTGTAAGTTTAATGTTCCTGAAATTAAGATCTTTAAAGGGAATAAGTAGCATAATAGTACTAGGTATAGTTTTCATAAGTGCTATCATCGGTCTTTTAGTAGGTTTTTCCAGACCTGCTCAGATAGAAGTTTACTCACTAGAATTATGGATAGAAAGTAACGAAGAAGAGTATACTAAACCGTATTAAACTAAAAATATAAATAATTTAATGATAATAAAGATAATAAAAAGCTAATCATTTAGGTTATAAGGTGTTTGAATGGCTGATAGATGGAGCGATGCAACACCTGCTGAGGTTATACAAATAGTTGGTAGAACAGGAGTTACAGGAGAAGTCATACAGGTTAGGGTTAGAATACTTGAGGGGCCTGATAAAGGCAGAATACTCACTAGAAACGTAAAGGGACCTGTACGACTTGGAGATATGCTGATGTTAAGAGAAACCGAGAGAGAAGCTAGGAAGATAGCCACTAGATAATGATTGAATGAAAACACTTTCAGTGTACTCTACAAATCAAATGGAAATTTAAGTACGTGTTATTATATTGATGAGTTACGAGCTTTTAGGCACAGCGCTTTTTGCTGAATTAGAAATACCTGTAGAGGTTTTAAAGAATAAGAGTATAGAAATCAGTGGGCTCAGGTTAGACCTTAAAAAGGGTTCTAAAGTAGCTCTTCCTTTAAGGCTTTTAATGCCCTTGATAAAGGAGGGAATAATAAAGCTGGATGAGGGTAGGCTTTACGATTTCAATACTCTTAATAAAATAAGGTGGAGAGAAGAAAGAAGTGAGGAGCTTCAAAGGTTAGAGAAGGACTTTTACTTAAAGTCAAGGCTTGTGCTTTCTTTACTTGAAAATAGGTTAAAGGAGGACGTTGAAAATTATGAACTTTTATCTAAAATAAAGCAGATAAAAGTTCTCTTAATGGATATTGTTAAGAGAAGAGGTTATAAGATATCCAGATTAGCGTTTGCTAGCCCTGAGCCTTCTAGAGACCTAATGGAGAGAATGACGAGGGAGGAAAGGATGTTTTATGTTAAACTTTGTGATTTAATAAAATCATGGCAAGAATCTATGAGTATTTTTATTGAAAGAGGTGAAGTAATTGAGCACTGAAAGTGAAACTATACAAGTTAAACCCTATAATGTTGTAAATAAGTTTGTAGAATTTTTCAAAGCTTTCGAATCAGAGGAAGGTTTTAAATACAGAAAGTTAATTTCGAGCATGGTCCTTGACTCAAAAATATCCTTAGTAATAGATTGGCAAGATCTTTTGGCATATGATGAGGAACTAGCTAACAAATTGATAGATAATCCTAAGGAAATGTTGGAGGCAGCTTCTCAAGCTATCAAAGAGGTTATGAGAGTTGAAAATCCTGAATTTTATGAGAAAGTAGAGTATTTTCATGCAAGAATTAGAGGTTTACCAGATACATGTCATGTCTCTATAAGAGGTATTAGGGCTTTACATATAGGTAGGTTAATCGCTGTTGAGGGTATAGTTACTAAGATATCTCCTGTGAAACAGCAGTTAATAGAGGGGGTTTTTAGATGTAGAACTTGTGGCACTGAAGTCAAGGTAGTTCAACAGGATCAAGGATTTGCAAAACCCTCCATATGTCCGGTGTGTGAAAAACAGGGGAAAAAGAGAAGTGAGTTTGACTTTGTACCCGAGAAGTCAAGGTTCCTTGATTGGCAAAGGTTTGTACTTCAAGAAAAACCTGAGGAACTACCCTCAGGGCAATTGCCCAGATCTATCGATGTTATACTTAAGGAAGATCTTGTAGATAGCGTTAGACCTGGTGATAGAGCTACTATAATAGGATTCCTATCAATATCCAGGGAAAGAACAAGGAACGAAGGAGCTCCTCTATTTAAACCCTATTTAGAGGCAAATTATGTCGAGGTGGTCTCCAAGGAAAATTTAGATCTTGAAATAACACCTGAGGATGTGGAGAAGATATTAGAGCTATCTAGAAGAAAGGATATCAGGGAGCTGATAATAAACACGATAGCTCCTTCCATTTATGGCTATGAAAAGATAAAGAAAGCAATAGCTACGCTTCTCTTCGGAGGAGTACCTAAAGTATACCCTGACGGAGTAAAGGTTAGAGGGGACATACATATACTATTGGTAGGTGATCCTGGAACAGCTAAATCACAGATATTAAGATATGTGTCCTCTATAGCTCCACGTGGCATATATACTACAGGTAAGGGATCTACAGCGGCAGGACTTACAGCTGCCGTCGTTAGAGAGAAAAGCACTGGAGACTTCTTCCTTGAGGCAGGAGCTCTCGTGCTTGCTGACGGAGGTGTAGCTTGTATAGACGAGTTTGATAAGATGGATCCGAAGGATAGAGTCAGTATTCATGAAGCTATGGAACAGCAGACAATAAGTATAGCTAAGGCTGGTATCGTAGCTACTTTAAATGCAAGAGCTTCTGTGCTAGCTGCGGCGAACCCTGCCTTTGGGAGGTATATGTTAAACAGGCCAGTGTCTGAGAATATAGATCTTCCCGTGACGATTCTTTCCAGGTTTGATTTAATATTCATAATGACCGATAGACCTGATAAGGAGAGGGACGTTGAGCTAGCTAGACATGTACTTGATTTCCATAGTGAAAAATACCCTGAGTACGTGGAGAACGTTATACCCAGGGATTTACTTAAGAAATACATAGCCTATGCTAGGAAGTATGTGAGGCCTAAGCTCTCAGAGGAAGCGAAAAAGAAGCTCATGGACTTCTATGTTGAAATGAGAAGTAAAGGAGAGGGGGAGGGTTCTCCTATAGCTATAACTCCTAGACAATTAGAGGCCTTAATAAGATTGGCGGAAGCTCATGCACGGATGGCTCTTAGTGAGGTTGTCACTGTAGAGGATGCTGAGGCTGCTATAGACCTCATGAATACGTTTCTTCATGAGGTGGGCATAGACGTGGAGACCCGAAGGTTAGATATTGACGTGGTTATGACTGGTCAGTCAAAATCTCAAAGAGAGAAAATTATGATCATAATGGACTTGATAAGAAGAATGATAGAGGATAATGAGGGTGAACCGATAAGGAGGGAAGATGTGATAAAGAGAGCAGTTGAGATAGGGTTTGAGGAAAGTTTTGTGAGAAGGGTTCTTGATAAGCTTCAGGAGAGTGGAGAGTTAATGGAGCCGAGACCGGGATACATACTTAGGACAGTCGCTTAAGACCCTACATGATAGTCTCACAGCTAGACATCCCTGATAAAGCTATAGCTGTACTAGAATCTAAGGGTATAAGATCTCTCTATCCAACCCAGGAGCAGGCCATAAGAGCCGGAGTGTTAGAGGGAGCTAACATAGTACTAAGCTCTCCTACTGCTTCCGGTAAGACGCTGGTAGCTATTTTAACGATATTGAAACATGTGTTAGAGGGTAAGGGGATAGCTCTATATCTAACTCCTTTAAGAGCATTAGCGGCTGAGAAATACGATGAATTAAGAGATTTAGCGAGTTCCTTAGGATTTAAAGTTGCATTAACGACAGGCGATTATGACTCTTCAGATCCTTGGTTGGAAGATTATGAAGTTATAGTGACTACCAACGAGAAAGCAGATAGCTTGATTAGGCATAGAGCTCCTTGGTTTAGTAAGGTTTCATTAGCTATCATTGATGAAGTTCATCTCTTAGGTTTAGACAGAAGAGGGCCTGTATTAGAGATGTTTATAGCTAGATTAAAGAGGCTTAAGCGAGATGTGCAGATCCTAGCTTTAAGCGCTACTATTAGGAACATAGAGGACCTAGCTTCCTGGCTTAAAGCTAAGCCGGTAGTAAGTGACTGGAGACCGGTGAGACTCAAGGAGGGAGTTTACTATGATGGGTGTATATACTTTGATAGTGGGGAAGTTATAGAGGTCAAAAAAATAGGAGATCCTCTAGTAGACCTTACTTTAAACGGACTTAATAATAAGGGGCAAGTTTTGATATTTGCCTCTACAAGGGCTAAAGCTATAAATTATGCTAAGAGATTGGCACCTAGGGTTTACAGCACTCTTAAGCAGAACGAGAAAGGAGCTCTTATAGAGAGTTCTCGTTCTCTCTTAAAGATAGAGAAGAACAATATAGTCGAGAAACTTGCGAACCTCTTATCTATGGGAGTAGCATTTCATCACGCAGGTCTTTCATATAGCGTGAGAAGATATGTGGAAAAATTATTCAAAAACAATATGATAAAGGTTATAGTTGCCACTCCCACACTGGCAGCGGGTGTAAACCTTCCAGCTAGAAGGGTAATACTTGCTGATTATAGGCGTTTTAACGTTGAGATTGGAAGGTATGAGATGATATCTGTTATGGAGTATAAACAAATGGCTGGTAGAGCTGGAAGACCTCAATATGATAGATACGGTGAGGCTATACTGATAGCTAAAACTGCGGATGAGTTAGAGCTTCTTATGGAGGAGTATGTTAACGCCATTCCTGAAAGGATAGTTTCAAAGCTAGCTTCTGAGCCCGTGTTACGGGGACAGCTGTTAGCGTCTATAGCATCAGGATTCGCGGGAGATGAGGAAGATGTTATAGGACTTATGAAGAATACACTTTTTGCTACACAGTTTGATATTAACTCTATATCTCCCATATTAAAGGATGCTTTAGAGTTCTTAACTAGTGAAGAGCTAGTTGAGAAACTTAATGGAAAATTTAGAGCAACAGATGTTGGAAAAAGAGTGGCAGAACTTTATGTTACTCCTCAATCAGCAGTTACTATAATTAAAGGCCTCGTTAAAAAAAGTAAAAGCAGTAGTATAGGTTACTTGCATTTAATCACATCGACACCAGACATGCCTAAATTATACCTAAGAAAAGGAGAGAGAAAAAACCTACTTCAGCTGCTTTATGAGGTCGAAGATGAGTTAATTATAGAGCCTTCATATGATCCAAGTGAGTTAGAGTTCTTCCTGGCTGAGCTTAAAACTGCTATGGTTCTTGAGGATTGGATAAATGAAGTCACGGACGATGAAATATATGAGAAGTATGGCATAGGACCCGGAGATCTTTACTCTCTGATTCAAACTGCTGAATGGCTTTTATACTCTGCATATGAACTAGCTAAACTTAAAGGACTAATTCATCATCTTTTACCACTTCTCTCTTTAAGGAAGAGAGTTAAGCATGGTGTCAAGGAGGAACTATTAGAGCTTGCCCGAATTAAGGGAATAGGAAGAGTTAGAGCTCGTATTCTTTTCAATGCAGGGTTTAAAAGGTTAGAAGATATAGCTAAAGCTGAGGTTTCAAGGCTTGCCTCTCTCCCTCTTATAGGTTCATCCCTAGCTAAGAGACTTAAAGAGGCAGTTATAGAGGGGGAACTCGACTTAGGGGAAGAGGTGGAAAAGGAGAGTAGTGAAGTAACGCTGGATAAATACTTTTAATACTTTCTGAATTTTCAGAAATTTTTAAATTCTCAGAAGTATAGATCTCCTAGAGACCATGAGTTCTTATGCTAGATACAGTAGTATGGATTTTGAAGCCATCTCAAGAATAGCAAATGTGATTTCAAGACTAGGTCTAGGAAGATCAATAGCCACTATCTTAGCAGCTTTGTTAATAAGAGGTCCTCTTACTCAGAGCGAGATAGCCAGCTTAACTGGTTATAGTGTAAGTTCCGTAAGCAGTAGCCTCTCAGTTCTAGAGAGGCTAGGATTAGTGACTGCTATTAAAAAGAGTGGAAGAAAAAGACTTTACTCCGTTGTTGGTTCGTTTATAGACCTCGTGGAGAGGCTGCTTGAAGATTATGTATATCATCAACTGGCATCTACTGTGAAGTTTCTAGAAAGGAATATCTCAAAATTTAATAGTAGAAGTAAAAGGAATATAGAAAAGATAGTTAATGAATACAGAAGACTTAGAGGCGAACTAGTAAATGCGCTCAGAACTTAGTATTTATAAATTTATAGGCATAGTTTTTGGTAGCAAAGTTTCCAGAGCTCTTTTGAGTAAATTAATTAAGAAAACTAGTGATGGAAGGACGAGACTTTACCATGCCCTGTCAGCATTCGCAGGACTTGAGAGACCCTCAGGGTTAGGATGCTGGATGGATTACCTATTAATAAGGAGTTTAATTAGTCTAGCTTCAAAGGCGTTAAAAGCTGAGGCGGAGTTAGAGGGATTTAAGGAATATCTAGCTAGGCCCTCAGTTAGAAGAGCGGTAGTGAGTATTCTTAAGGGTATAGTTAAATACGGTGTTACCACACCACAAATGTTAGATGCGCCGTTCCTCGTTGTTTGGAATTTCACTAATATGTGTAATCTTAGATGTAGACATTGTTATCAAAGAGCTGATAAACCCCTTCCAAATGAGCTCTCACTCGAGGAGAAGATCAACTTAGTTAAACAACTTGATGAGGCTGATGTGGCATCCATAGCGTTCTCAGGTGGGGAACCCCTTATCCACCCCCATTTTCTTAGAGTAGCGTTTGAAGCGCACAGGAGAGGAATGTACGTTGCTGTTGCTACTAACGGCATGGTTATAACTGACGAGATGGCTAAAAAGATGAAAAAGGCTGGGGTTGAGTATGTTGAAATAAGCTTAGATGCAGCTGATCCCGTGCTTCATGATAGGTTTAGAGGAGTAAAGGGTGCATGGGAGGCAGCGATTAAAGGCATAAAAAATTCTGTCGAAAATGGATTTTTAACAGCCATTGCTACAACAGTTACTAAATACAATATCACTGAGGTCCCAAAGATAATAGAGTTAGCTGAAAAACTTGAGGTTGATCGAGTAGTATTTTTTAATTTTATACCTGTAGGCAGAGGAAGTGATATAGTGGAGCTTGATATTTCTCCTGAGGAGAGAGAAGAATTGCTAAAATATTTATATAAAGAGACTAAGAAAAGAAAAGTCCTTCTCGTATCAACAGCTCCTCAATATGCAAGAATTAGCCTTCAACAATCACAAAAATTTGTGTCTCCTACACATTTTGCCTTAGAGGAGAGTGAGGGGCTCACATATCTAGCTAATTATATAGGTGGTTGTGGAGCTGGAAGAATATATTGTGCTATACAGCCTAATGGTGATGTAACGCCATGTGTATTCATGCCTGATCTTGTGGTAGGTAACGTGAGGGAGAAAAAATTTAAGGAGATATGGGATACTAGTAAGGTTTTCCTAAATCTAAGGAATAGAGAGAGACTTAAGCCTTCATGTTCACTATGTAGTTATAAATATATTTGCGGTGGATGTAGAGCTAGAGCCTATGCTTATACGGGAGATTACATGGGTCCTGATCCGGGATGTATATACAATAGAGCGACTTATAGAAGAGTTACAGAAAAAGTGAAATTAGTCTTACGAGCTCAGATGGTGGGCCGGCCGGGATTCGAACCCGGGACCCCCCGGTTATGAGCCGGGTGCTCTACCTGGCTGAGCTACCGGCCCTCTAAGAACTAATCTCTGAATACATAATAAATTTTTCTTAGTCCTCAAACCCTAATGTTTTTTAAAGAAAGATATTAAGTTTAAAAATATCTCTAGGATCATATTTTTCTAGCTCTTTCCCTAATAGATAAGGTGTTTCACCTATGTTAACAACCGGTCCCGGAAACAGCTCTCTGTTATCAATAGCTAATCTAGGGCAGGCAGCATTTATGTAAGTATCATATTTACCCATATTTTCAAGTTTTTCTCTTGTTATTTCATTGAAAATAGCTACATAAACTTCTTTATGAATTTTAGTTAAGGCTTTCTTAATTTTTGAAACCTGACTGACTAATGACTGGCCTGGCTTTGTTGAAGTAACTATCAATATTTTTCTACTTTCTAGGGCATCTGAAATATCTTTAAGTCTTCTACTTATTATTTTAATAACGTACTTTTCCATGTCCGTAACCTTATTAAGGTAAGGATCCGCGGCTATTACCTTTTTAGAAGTCCAAAGGGCCGCTCCTAATCCATGAAATATTCCACCAGAGATAACTATCACAGAATCATACCTCTTATTTACATTTAACCCTCTCATGTCACATCCTATGAGGAGACCTTCTTGCATGAGGGGATCCGGGCTTTTACCAATAACTGCCGATAAGCCCTCTTCCCTTAAAATCTCCGTAGCTTCATTTAATCTATGAATATGTTGTATGGTGCTCATAAGAGCGACCTTTAAAGCTCCTTTTTCTCTTAAAATCCGAGCAGCCTTTCTGACAACAGGTTTTATGTCAACTTTTGACCTTCCGGGTATGAATAGTACTTTGTAATCTCTTATTAAGGCTCTAACAGGACCATGATGACCTATGTGAATGATATGGTTAATGTTAAGTGCTCTAGCCTCGTCTATAGCTATGTCACATCCTCCCCATGTATGGCTTCCTGAGATAAAAATCTCAATTCCCTCTGCCTTAAGCCTGGTTATGAGGGAAGTAAGATAGGGCTTTATACCATCAGGTGCTTGAATTAAGACTTTATTCGCTTTTTCAGTCTTAATCCAGTTCAACACTTTGCTTATCTCTAAGTCGTAAGGAGTGTTCATTAGCTAACAGGTCTCCAACATATTCCTAAGGAATCGGCATGCTCATATGCCTCTTTAAGTTCCTCATGTAAAGGTCTTCTAGCTATCTCAGAGTAGTTTTTAGGATTCCTAGCTACCAGATGTTCGGGTCGGTACTGATCCATGATGTTTACTAGTGCCCTGGGACAATTTTCAGCTATCCAGCTTAAAACCCTTTTAGTACAACAATCAACGTGATTAGGCATAACCAAGTGCCTTATTATCATATCACCCTCCTTACACGCTAGTTTATGGTTTCTCGAAACCACTCTAAAATAGTTAACCACCTTAGAGTATTTCTTGGCACATTCATCATTACCATACTTAAAGTCAGGTAACCAGATATCTACTACGTCTAACAGTATTTTTAATGATTCAAGGCTCATATACATGTTACTATTCCAAAGAATCGGTACATTGATATCCATATATTTAAGGGATTCTATAATTACGTGGAGTTGTTGATCGGGATTGCCTCCAACATAATTTATGTTTCTAGCTCCTTTAAGAAAAAGGTTAGTGGCTATAGAAGCCAGCTCTTTAGGAGTCACAGAGAAACCATTTAAAGGATCAGTTGAAATATCCCAATTCTGACAGAAGACGCACTTAAAACTGCAACCCGTGAAAAATATTGTTCCAGAAGGCACTAATGGGGACTCCTCACCCATGTGAAGAAATGCTGTAGAAACCCTAACTGTAGCATCTAGTCCACATGCACCTTTCTCTCCTTTAAATCTATTAACTCCACATCTCCATTCACACAAAATACATTTACTAACTAATCTTTTTACGATTTCTATCTTAAGATCTAAAAAATTTTTTTCAGGATTCTTTAATTCACTAAGGTTTAACTTGCCTTTAATTATTTTATTATATGTTTCCTTAAACGTAAGAGAAAGTTCGTCATGAAGTTTCCATAATTTGTTTAAACTCTCATTACCTGTGAAAACAGCTTGTATCTTTTTTGCAATTAGATACTTAGCAGGACGTTTACCTTTCATCACGTTATAGTAATGATAAAGCCTTCTTCTCACTTCTTCATTATCCCATACCTTAATAGCATCAGGTCTAAGTAAGCTCCACATTACCTTCTCAACATTACTTAAATCTATATTAAATTTATTATTCATAAATCTCTTTTTAATATTATTTTCTATTTTTATGTAATATAACAAGGAAACGACAAATTTTTATTAAAGATTTAGATAAGCTATTTCTCGGTATTAGGTGGGTAAATTGTGGTAAGGTCCGCCATTGAGGCAAGAGATCTCACTAAGATATTCTATAGCAAGGAGCGAAAAGGGCTATTTAGACGCAACATTAGAAGAAAAATCATAGCTGTGAACCATATAAACCTTAGTGTATTTAGAGGAGAGATATTTGGATTACTAGGTCCTAATGGTGCAGGGAAAACTACAACGATCAAAATGCTCTCAACCCTTCTTTTACCTGATGAAGGAGAGGCATGGGTAAATGGATACAGTATAATTAGAGAGCCAAACAAGGTAAGAGAGAACATAGGTGTAAGTCTCTATAGTGATAGAGGTTTTTACTGGAAACTGACGGGTAGAGAGAATCTCAGGTTTTTTGCGTACCTTTTTCTTGATCCGATGTCAGCAAGAAAGGTTAGAGAACTTATACTAGATCTTAAAAAAGAGGGAAAGACCATCTTACTCACAACGCATAATATGGAGGAAGCTGATGCATTATGTGACAGACTAGCAATAATCAATAAAGGGAAGATAATAGCCTTAGGAACGCCCAGTGAGTTAAAGTTAATGATTAAAAAAAGAAGTGATAGTTATAGAGGCTATAAATGTTAACGAAAGAATTGTAGATAAGCTACGCTCGTTAGATGGAATTGAGTACGTTACTGGAGCTATAGTTCAGCCTGAATCTCAAAAAGGAGTATTTAGAATATGTTTTAAGAGTGGAAGTAAGGAGCATTTACCTGACGTAATTAAGGTAATAACATCCTTCGATGTTAAGCTTACTTACATAAAGATTGCCGAGCCAAGCTTAGAAGATGTTTTCATCTCCTTAACAGGCAGGGGGTTTTATGAGGAAGAATCTAATGGTAGTTAAAGCAGTGTTCGTAAAAGAGATGTTACTGTGGTTTAGATATCCTTCTTGGCTTTTCACTCTTTTATTCCTTCCGTACATGATGACAGGGCTTTTCTGTGGAGTAGGTTATGGAATTGGAGGAACAGAATTCATTAGGAACTTCTTACAAAAAACTGGTACAGGGGATCCAGTGCTCTATTTCACACTCGGTTCCGTGATTTTCTTAGTATCCACTTTAGTGATACAATGATGTGGGAAGTAGTATAAGACAGGAGCAACTAAGGGGTACCTTTGAGTATCACTATCTTTCCTCTGCAAGCAAGGTAATTATATGGCTGTCTTACATACTTCCTCATAATGCTATATCTCTAATTATAGCTTCTGGCTCGATACTACCCTTATTATTAATTAAAACTAGAAATCTTAGTCCTTTGTCCTTATTAATTACAATTCTGGTGTTAATTATAGGTATTTTACCTTTATTTGGTATCGGAATGATAATAGCTGCTCTAACTATAAAGTTTAAAGAGCCTTGGGCTATAACCAACATACTAAGAGCGATTATCTCGATCCTCTCAGGTTTTTATTATCCATTAACCATACTTCCTCACTGGTTACAGCTATTTTCAAACATATTACCTACGACCCATGTAACCTTAATTCTAAGAGATGTACTTGTATATGAGAAGGAAATCTTACTCTCAGATTCGAGAATAGCATTGACTAGTCTTACTGAGTATGGCTTATCTGATGTTTGGTTTTCTTTTTTATAGAAGGTGGGAAATTTATGCGAGAAAAACGGGAGAATTATCTAAGTATTAAATTTAGGAATCTTTTTCTAGAGACGTACGCTGCTACATATAAGGGATTATAAGGTTTATTTTAGGTATCCTGCATGGGTTATCTCTGACGTGGTAGCTACTCCTCTCTGGATGCTTATGCTTATCATACCTCTTCTTCTCTTTTTACCATTAGAAAAATGGAGAAATCCCTGCATTATTAGAAACCTTTACTGGGGAATGATATTCTGAAGGGTAATTTCGCTAGCATTATGGGAAATAGGGATGAGTATTAGAAGAGAACAACAGATAGGTACGATAGAGTATCTCTTTCTCACGAATGCTAATAGGATAGTGATATTTAGCAGCAGAGTCCTTAGTTCCCTTATAAGCCTAAGTATGGAGGCATTCTACGCTGCGTTAATCATACATGCGTTCTTTGGTGTAAATATAGAGATTAATAACCTTCCTTTGCTAGTTTTAGCGTTAGTTCTCTCGATGATATTCTCCATGGGAATGGGTGCTGTTTATGGAGCTTTTGTGTTAAAAATAATAGTCCCCTGGAGCCTTATCTAACACACTTCAGTTTATCCTACTAGGATTTAGTAGTATACTTATTCCTCCAAGCTCCTTTCCTGATCCTATTAACATATTTGTCTACGTTAATCCTTTCTCTTATGCCTCCGACCTTGTCAAATACGCTTCTACTTTATACCAAACGATGTTGCCTGTTAACTATGAACTATGTTTGTTAGCTTTTTCAGCAATAACTTCGTTAGTGCTTGGATTAAAAACCTTGGATATTGTAGAAAGGAACAATAGGAAAAAGGGTACGTTAGGAGTTTATTAACTGGTGCTGACTTTGAATCTTACCATAGGTATACATCAATATGAGGCAAGTTATAGTAAAAGTGAAAATCTATCTTTAATGTCCTCTATCATTAAAAGGAGTGACGCGTATCTAGATGTCTTTCCTGAGTATTTCATGGGAGTATCTAAGGAGGGGCTTAATCCAGGTTATGTAAAGACATTAGCCGAGCCATTAGAAGGCGAGTATGCACCGACAGTAATAAGATTAAGCAAAGAGTTAAGGAAAGCCATATTATTTCCTATGTATCTTAAAGAGAACAATAGGATATTTAATGCCATAGTCCTCGCTGAGAAAGGTTTAGTAAGAGGTATCTACAGGAAAATGCATCTCTTTGATGCCTTCGGATATAGAGAGTCTGCGATTTTCTCCAGAGGGGATGAGCCTGTTATTGTAGGCATAAAAGACTTTCGAATAGGTCTAGCCGTATGTTTCGATTTAAGATTTCCGGAATTATTTAGATACATGGCTTATAAGGGTGTAGATTTGTTTATCGTTCCCTCAGCATGGTTTAGAGGAGAATA
>CAZKLN010000009.1:0-28531 GCA_964553765.1 uncultured Thermofilaceae archaeon | reverse complement strand
CTTATAAGGGTGTAGATTTGTTTATCGTTCCCTCAGCATGGTTTAGAGGAGAATATAAACTTGAGCAATGGTATTCCTTAACCGTATCAAGGGCACATGAAAACACCGCTTTCCTAATAGCAGTTAATCAAACAGGTACATTATTTACTGGTCATAGTTTGGTAGCGTCACCTTTAGGATATGTTAAGATCAACCTGGGGGAAGAGAAGGTATCTTATACTTTAAGAATAGATAAAAGTGAGTTGGAGAAAGCCAGGAAACTAATTCCTGTCATTACGCTAGCAAGATCTAGACATTCAATAACTCTTAGGTGAGTTCTCTACAGTACTTCCCTATTATGGGTATCTTTTCCCCACAGTACGGACAGCTATTTCTTCCCGTTATTTTATATCTTACTATCATAACCCCATATCTCTTTATTAACACATGTCCACATTTAGGACAGTAAGTGTGTTCGTAAGGATGGCCCGGTACGTTTCCTAAATATACGTATTCTATACCCTCCCTTCTTGCTAGTTTATAAGCCCTCTCCATGCTATCTATAGGGGTAGGTTTCTCCATATACTGATAGGCTGGAAAATACCTAGTTATGTGAAGAGGTGTTTTAGGGCCTGCATATTTAAGATGGTTTATAACTACATTTCTCACAACCTCTTCGTCGTCGCAGAGACCTGTCACCATTAGAAACACAACTTCCACATGTAGTCCCAATTGCTTGGCTAGCTTAACGTTTTTCCAGGGAATCTCAGAAGAAGCTCTTAAAACCTCCCTGTATACATGTTTATCACCTTTAATGTCTATCTTTTAACCCATTTAACCCTTCTAAAACTAATCTTTTCAACGCTAGCTCAGTCATATATCCGTTAGAGACGTAAGTTGTATAAAGATTATTTTTACTAGCTAACTTGAAAACATCCAAGGTATATTCAAATTGAGTTATAGGTTCGTTAAAGCTTGCACAAACCCCTTTATCTCCTTTTTTAACTGTCAGTCTTACTATTTTCTCTGGTGATATGTAATTAGCTTTTCCTAGCTGAGGTAGGTTCTTAGATAATTCCCAGTTCTGACACCAAGGACAGGGAAAATTGCAGGACCATGAGGAAAAAGTAAGAGCAGAGGAACCTGGCCAGAAGTGATAAAAAGGCTTAATCTCTATGGGTCTACTTTCAACGGCACTTAAGTTTCCATAACACAGTGTATATAGGTTACCTTCTATGTTAACTCTCGTACCACAGTATCCTTTACTTCCTACCTCTATTATACACTTCCTCTCACAAACCTGGCATCTTACCAATCCTCCTTTAAGCTTCTCGTACAATATTGCCTTTCTAATTCCCATATTTAACTCGCTTGTCATTCTCTTAACTCTTACAGAATTTGTAATTTAAATCTCTTAGTCATTTTTATCTGTCTCTTTAGTACACATAAAAATATATGACATATATATTGAGAAATTATTAGTCATTATATCATTATTTTTTATAAAATATAGTTAATTAGATGGAAGTATTTATATAAGCTTATAACTCTTTGAATCATATGACATATTTATATAAACTTAAGGAAATAAGATTCCATCCAAGTATTGAGAAACTTGAAAAAATGATCTCTAGAGAGGGTTTTATAGAAGATCTAAGGAAGAAACTAGCTAAATCATATAGACTTGTTAGACATTACAAATATAAAAGAATCATTAGAATTCAAGCAAGTATAATTGATGCAATAAGGGATTTCTTAAACTCTAAAGGTTTTATTGAATTATTACCTCCGATCATAGGACCTGTTACTGATCCAGGTATTAGGGGGGCTCGCCAAGCAACCGTAGAGTTCTATGGTATGGAATACAAAGTGATGAGTAGTGCTATCTTATATAAACAGATGATGGCTACTGCTCTAGGAAAAATTTACTTCGTGAGTCCTAATGTAAGATTTGAAACTGAGGAGAGTATATATACAGGAAGACATCTGGTCGAGTTTTTCCAAGTTGACATAGAGATGGCTAAAGCAACTTACATGGATGTTATGAAGCTTGCAGAGGAGCTTTTAACCTTTGTGATTAAAAGAGTTAAAGAGGAGCATGGTAAGGATCTTGAGAGTCTTGGAAGGGAATTAACTGAATATAAATTACCTTTCAAAAGATATAGTCATAGAGAGGCTGTTTCCTTGCTTAGAGATATAGGAATAAAAGCTGGGTATAAGGAGGAAATACCGTGGGAAGGGGAGAAGGTTATCTCAGCATTACACGATGAGCCATTCTTTATATATAATTACCCTAAGGGATCACGAGGATTTTATGATAGGGAGGATCCCAAGAGACCTGGTATACTCAGGGACTTTGACATGCTTTACCCTGAGGGTTTTGGAGAGGCTATAAGTGGTGCGGAAAGAGAGTACGAACTGGAAAAGGTTGTAGAAAGAATGAAGGAGACAGGAGAGGATCCTAAGAAATACGGATGGTATCTTGAGATGCTTAAAGAAGGTATAGAACCTTCAGCGGGGTTTGGAATAGGTGTTGAAAGGTTAACTAGGTTTATTTGTGGTCTTCCAGCTATCTGGGAGGCAAGACCTTACCCTAAGTTACCAGGCATATACTCACCTTAAAAACTCGATATGTTTTCTCGACTTAATTTTTAGGTTATAACCTTAAAACAAAAAATAGCTTATATATTCTTATAGTTCCTCAAAATCTTCATAAACTCATCATCCTTAAAGCCTAAATGGTGTTAAAGAGTGCAAAACGAATTAGTTTTACTAGGCATAGGGTTTCTTGCAGGGACAACGGGTTCTATGCTCGGTATAGGAGGTGGTTTCATAATCGTTCCCTTATTAGTTCTAATAAGTGGCTTAGAAATGCACTTAGCGGTAGCTACAAGTCTCGTATCTATAGTTATGACCTCCATCGCCTCAGCCTCTGTGTATTCTAATGAGGGACTTATAGATTTTAAATTAGGACTTCTGCTTAGTATTTTTACCACCATTGGAGCCATAATTGGCGCATACTTAGCTATCCATATATCCGAAAACGCACTAAAAGTTATCTTTGGAGTAGTCTTAACTTATGCTTCATTAAGAATGCTTAAAGGAAAGTTTCATAAAAAGGAGGAAGGAAAAAGGAGGTTTTACCTAGGACCTCCATTAAGTTTCTTAGCAGGAATGGCGTCAGGCATGTTAGGTATAGGTGGTGGCACATTAAAGGTCCCCTTAATGGTTTTAGCACTTAAAGTCCCTACTAAGATAGCCATAGCTACCAGCGCCTTTATGATAGGCATAACAGCTAGTTCAGGTGCTCTTGTCTACTGGTCGTTGAACATGCTGGATCCCCATTTAGTAGCTCCTATAGCACTGGGTATTTTCCTAGGATCAAAGCTAGGGACTAGGATAGGGCTTAAGGCAGGTGAGGATATTCTTAGGAGAGTATTTGGAGCATTACTTCTATTCTTCGCACTGAGAATGTTATTGAGGGGTTTAGGTGTAAATGTATGAAAATAGGATCTACATACTCGGTTATAATTAAAGCTCTCCTCTATACATCGTTAGCCTTACTCTTATTAGTAACATTTACCGCTGAAAACGGAAATCCCATTATAAAAATGTTGATTAGCATGTCTCTTTTAATATTGCTTCTAATACCTTTAATAGGTATAATATCTCTAATGGTTATTTACTTATTTTTAAAGGATATTGAGGGTTTTATATACTCAATTGCTGTAGTTACGATATTAATACTAAATATACTAAGAGCCGTTTTCCTTAAATAATATTTCTAGGGTTAATACCAGTAAAAAATATTTTTTACTGGTTTTCTCCTATTAGCTACCTCTTCCATTATACTATACTTTATTTATTTTTAATAATAAATAAATTAAACATGATAAATATTACATTAGAATATGTGCGGTATAGTGGGTTGCATCCTAAACAAGGATAACGCAGTACAGTTTATACTCGAGGGATTACGAAGGTTAGAATATAGAGGATACGATTCCGTAGGTCTGGCAGTTATTATAGACAATAATGTTCTAGTTGTAAAGGATACATGCAGCATAGAGCAGCTATCTTCTAGAGTTGACGGGTTTAAGGCAGTGGTAGGTATAGGTCATACGAGATGGGCGACTCATGGTAGACCTTCCAGAAAAAACGCGCATCCTCATGTAGACTGTAAAGGAGAAATAGCTCTTGTACATAACGGTATAATTGAGAACTTCGAGGGGATTAGGAAACAACTTGCCTTTAGACATAACTTTCTCAGTGAAACAGATACGGAGGTTATAGCGCATTTGATCGAGGAGAACATAGAAAGAGGGGGAAACTTCTTCAAATCATTTACCTACTCAATTGCTTTGCTTGAAGGGTCATATGCTATAGCTTCAATATATAGGCTTGAGCCGGATACTATACTCTGTGCGAAGAAGGAAAGCCCGTTAATCATAGGAATCTCAGACAAAGGTACTTTCTGCGCCTCTGATCCTCTTGCTCTAAAAGGCTTTGTGAACGAGCTTTACTCCCTACGGGATGGGGAAATAGCTGTGCTAAAGCCAGGAAAAGT
This sequence comes from uncultured Thermofilaceae archaeon, assembly GCA_964553765.1. Lineage (GTDB taxonomy): Archaea > Thermoproteota > Thermoprotei > Thermofilales > Thermofilaceae > CAZKLN01. The sequence continues at coordinate 23,985 of CAZKLN010000009.1, read as the reverse complement.
AGAGGTGTATAGACTTGTGAACAGGAATGTTGTTTTGAGGGTTAAACCTAAGAAAATATCTCTTGTTAGTTTTCTCGGTCAGGAAGACCTGAAGAGAAGCGATGGAACAGCTACGTTAGAAGAAATACGAGAGATACCCTATGCGTTACAGAAGTCCCTAATTTATAGGGAGGAAGAGCTTGACCCTATAGCTAGCTGTCTTATAAGATCGGGAAGGATACATATAGTTGCTTGTGGGACCTCCTATCATGCCGGGCTCATAGGTAAATATTATTTAACTAAACTAACTTCGCTTAATACAATAACATACGTAGCTTCAGAGTTCACGTATTGGGCTAACATAGATAAAAAAGACACTGTAATAGCCATATCTCAATCAGGAGAGACAGCTGACGTTATCTCAGCCATAAAATATGCAAAGAAATTAGGGGCTAAGATAATTTCCATGGTTAACGTTCCTAGTTCAACAATAGATAGGCTTTCAGATTACACTCTTTATATAAATGCAGGTCCTGAGATAGGAGTTGCGGCTACCAAAAGCTATGTCAATCAATTATCCATAGAGCTCCAGCTGGCAACTAAGGTTAGCATAGAGCTGGGATACGAGGACTCCTACATCTATAATGAGGTGGTTAACAGTATAAGAGAATGTGCTAAACTATCTTCAGAAATAATAGCCAAATATACTCCTTTAATAGTTAAACTAGCTAAATCTATATCAAGTAAGAATAGCGTATATTTCTTGGGTACAGGACTACATTTACCCACAGCATTAGAAGGTGCCTTAAAACTTAAGGAACTAAGCTACATTCATGCTGAAGGTTATCCTGCAGGAGAGTCGAAACACGGACCAATAGCATTAGTAGAGAAGGGCTTTCCGGTAATGATCTCCTCCTCATATCTAGAAGCTAGGGATAGAATACTAAGCAGTATAGAGGAAATGAGAGCTCGAGATGCATGGATAATAGCAGTCAGCAATGATGATAAAGTCTTATCTAAAGCTGATGTAAACATACCTATGCCTAAATCAAATCATCTAGTTACTCCCATGATGTTTATAATTCCGTGGCAATTACTAGCCTATTTTACTTCGAAGAGTAAAGGATTAAACCCAGATAAGCCCAGGAACCTGGCCAAGTCGGTCACCGTAAAGTAGATTTTTGTAAGTAAACATAATTTTTACTTTAAGTACCTAATTAATTTGTGAGTTATATAAAGGCTGTATCTTTAGATTTAGATGGAACATTAATATGTACAAAACCAGCTGAGGATATAATTTCAAACTTTCTAAAGAGACATGGGATAATGGTTAAATCTAAAAGAATCAGGAATGAACTTAGGAATGTTAAGCATTATAATAAGATAGCATTAGAAAAATATAAGGATCCTAAGGAGTGTTATGTAAACCTTAACTACGCTATACTTTCTGCACTTAATGTTCATAGCTGGGAACTAGCTGAGAAACTTTTCAATGAATGGTTTAACAGAGATAACTTTAAAATATACAAAGATGCAATCCGATTTCTTACTTGTATTAAATCCTTAAACTTAAAAATAGTTATACTTAGTAACAACTTATCAAATGAGGTAGTAAAGGTACTAAGAATAATAGGCGTGAAAGACTTTGTAGATGCCATTGCCACGCCGGATTTGTCAGGGTATTTTAAGCCCAGTCTTGGTGCTTTTAAATACGTAGCGAATATCGTTAGAGTCCCCCCTAACAGAATCATCCATATAGGTGATTCACTAGAGGAGGATTATATGGGCGCTTTAAAATCAGGGATGAAGGCTCTATTAGTAGTAAGGAAAGCTAATCCTCCTTCCGGTATCAGATATGTAAGGAGCCTTGATGAGGCGTGTGATCGGGTGTTAGCCTTTGAGCATGTGGGAGAAGGCTAAGAGAGAATATCTCATGATGTTTGAGGAAGAGCTGAAGATGGGAAGAGTTGATAAAGACATCGTCTGGCTTATTAGGAAGATAAATTTGCTTAAAGACTATTATACTACATCTAGCTGCAGTGGTAGAATACAGGTGACTGCTAATAGAGTCCCAGGAGAGAAATTTAACTTAATAACCTTAGCTAAGTGGCATAGAATAATTAAGATAGAGGAATTATTAACGGTCATTAAGACTAGTTGTGAAGAAAATCTATGGTTCTCTGTGCAACCCCCAATATTACATGTAGTATGCAGAGACTTGGAAAGTGCCGAGAAACTTTTAGAGATAGCTAGGAACAGCGGTTTTAAACATAGTGGAATACAGGGACTTAATCCTCAAAGAATAGTAATTGAGATAACCTCGAGTGAGAGAATAGAATCTCCACTAAGATTAAAAGGTATGGAATTTGTAAGTGAAGAGAGGTTACAAATTTTAGTAAAGATAGCTAATGAGTTACTTATAAAGGCTAAATCAAAGCTTGTACGTTTAGGAGCAGGACTAAGCTCATTAAAGCCACGTAGTAATATTCTTGGAAGATCTTATGACAGTAGTACAGGTAGCTTTAGATTTGACAGATAGACGTAAAGCTCTTGAGGTAGCTGAGAAGGTATCTAGAGAAAATATATGGTTAGAGGCTGGCACTCCTCTCATAAAGTCATTAGGAGTTTCAATAATTAAGGAGCTTAAGACAAACTATCCTCATCTGATCATAGTAGCTGACATGAAAACCATTGATGCTGGAGATGTAGAAGCTGATTTAGCCTTCTCGAATGATGCTGATGTTATCACTGTTTTAGGTTTAGCCAGTAACGCTACGATAGAGAAGGTAGTGGAAAAGGCTAAGACCTATGGTGGTAAGGTAATGGTTGATTTAATGGAAGTAAAGGATGTTGTTAGGAGAAGCTTAGAGGTGAAACGGTTAGGTGTTGACATAGTATGCTTACATGTTGGAGTTGATGTGCAAAGAAAAATGGGTGTTAATGCTAAATCATTAACTAATTACGTTAAAAACGTTAAAAATGTTGTAAAAGGTGATGTAGCGGTTGCTGGCGGAATAAATGATAAGACGGCAAGAACGTATGTAGATGCGGGCGTAGACATATTGATAGTAGGTAAGTACATCACTTATTCCTCTGATCCCTTATCAGCCCTTAGAACCTTAACGAGCTTATTCAGATAGCTATCTATGTTAAATGTTACTACCTTAAGGTAGTAACAGTGTGCCAAAGATTTAATAGCTTTCGATAGTGTTTGATGAGTGGGTCTAAGTTATGAAGGTAACTGTTAGCTTAATAAAAGCCGACATAGGTGGTTGGGTAGGTCATAGTGTCGTACATCCCAAGCAAGAAGAATTAGCTAGAAAAAAGCTTGAAGAAGCTAAGGAAACAGGCCTGTTAATGGACTACTACGTTTTTCATGCAGGAGATGATCTGCAATTATTAATGACTCACACTAAGGGAGAAAGTAACCCTGAGATACACAAGCTAGCTTGGGATACATTTGTGGAGGTAACTGAGAAGGTCAGCAAACCTCTTAAACTTTACGGTGCAGGCCAAGACCTACTCTCAGATACGTTTTCAGGAAACGTTAGAGGCATGGGACCTGGAGTTGCAGAGCTTGAATTCGAGGAGAGAAAGAGTGAGCCTATTCTTGTGTTCTCGGCCGATAAGACAGAGCCTGGAGCCTGGAACTTTAAACTCTTTAAGATATTTGCGGATCCATTTAACACAGCAGGTTTGGTAATAGACCCGTCAATGCATGATGGATTTACTTTCGAGATAATGGATGTAATAGAGCATAAAGTCGTCGGGTTAAATGCTCCAGAGGAACTCTATGATATACTAGCTTTAATAGGCACACCGAGCCGCTATGTTATAAGAAAGGTGTACAGAAAGAAGGATAAGCTACCCGCAGCCGCGGCAAGCGTTACAAGGTTGTCCCTTATAGCAGGAAGATACGTAGGTAAGGATGATCCTGTGGTGATAATAAGGTCACAGCATGGATTACCTGCTGTTGGTGAAGTTTTAGAGGCGTTTGCATTCCCCCACTTGGTCGCTGGCTGGATGAGAGGAAGTCACCACGGTCCTCTGATGCCAGTATCCTTAAAGAACGCTAAATGTACTAGGTTTGATGGTCCTCCAAGAGTTGTAGGGCTCGGATTCCAGCTTCATGATGGGCACCTAGAGGGACCTAACGATCTATTCGACGATCCAGCTTTTGACTATACAAGAAGTGTGGCCCAGGAAGTAACTGACTACATGCGTAGGCATGGTCCTTTCATGCCTCATAGATTAGGACCGGAAGAAATGGAATACACTACGTTACCAGGAGTTTTAGAGAAGTTACAGGATAGGTTTAAGAAAGTAGAGGACTAGTCGTAAGAACGATTTTTCGGTAAATAAATGAAATTTTTTATTAATTTTTGTAAAAATGATAAAAGTGATATAATAATGATTAATTCTAGATATTTTAAATATATGATGTTTACTTATATACTTCTATTACTATTAGTACCTACTGAGTATTTTTCGGTAAATTCAGTAAATAAGGTAATTTCAGTACAGTTAATTATAGAACATGGAGGAATAAGAAAAACTCACCATGTATTAGTAGATAGGAATTCAAGCTTGCTAGATGCAACCCTAGCTGTAACAGAAGTCGAATATAGGATAACTTCCCTTGGAGCTTTTGTAGATTCTATAGATTCTCTTCCCAATGATCCTGATAAGTCTATGTATTGGTTATGGTGGTATTGGGATTGGGAGGCTAACTCGTGGAAGTTAGGCCCTGTAGCCTCTGACAAGTACCAAGTTAAAGATGGAGACATACTATTGTGGTCTTACATGGAGACGACAGCGTGGCCTCCAGAAACGCCTAGACCCTTAATGAGTACGTTAATAATAAGGGTAATAGAGGGAGATACAGGTAGACCGATAAGTGATATAGAAGTTAAAATAACCTCATCTACCTTAACTTTAATTTCGGTCACTAATTCAACAGGATGGTGCGTCTTCCAATTACCATATGGCATATATACTTTCCAGGTGAAAAACACAGAGATAGAGTTTACCGTAAAAAATGAGGAAGCTTTCTTATTAGTAAAAGTTTAATCTTTTACATTATTTTTATTACTCCTTTACTTTCAAGTTCCTTAGCTATTTCTCTAGGTAAAAAGGCTATATCTCCTTGAGAAAAAGGACCTAGGATTACACCCTCTTTTAGCATTATTCTCGAATATGGCTTTGTAAAATAAACTAATACTCCTTTAATCTCTTTACTCATTGATATATGCTTTATTTCTTCGATACCTTCTTCTTTTCCTCTAATAGTAGAGACTATTCTTTCTATCTCATTTAATAAAACAGCTTCTTCCATAGGTAGTTTTATGTTAGGTTTCTCTCCTGTTCTCCATATATGTTTAATAATCTTCTCTAATCTTAGTATGAAAAGTTTCTCTAGCGTCCTTCTAAGCACTTTCGCCTCATATTTATTACCATCTTTTGCCTCCAGCCTTTTAACGTAATCTAAGGCCTGTTTATAGAAATTAGTATCTAACTCGTAGAGCTTAGGAGATTCAAGCTCAGCTATAAACACGTTAACTATTCTTGAATAATCCATAGCTATATCCATCTTAAGACTTCTACTTCACTGCTGTTCAGAACAAGATAAACTCCTAAATATGTAGGTATTTCTATAACTGAGCTTCCGACAGCTTCAAACTTCCAATCAAGAACATTCTTTGGAAGCTTCTTTACACGGAGCTTTACATATCCACTATTAAAAACTATAGATTCTTTCAAAATATCTTTATTCTCGAGATCACCTACGGAGAACTTAGTTACCTTAAGCCCTGTTTTCCCATGTAGAGTTCCTGGAAGCCTTATCAATCTTCTGGTATCTATTGTCACTCTCTCATCTATGACGCAGGATTCTGAGGCTAACGCTTTCTCTATAAGCCTTTCCCACTCCTTTCTAGTAAGAGGTATATTTAATGGCTCGTCTTTAGATTCATTTATACTTTCTAATACTTTTTTAGCTCTTCTTTTACTAAATCCCAGATCCTCTAACTGCTTGACATCTCCTATGTCTAGTATTATGGATATTAATGCTCTAGCAAGTCTTCCTCTCCATCCACTTGAAGTAATATCGTACTTAAATTTATATGTACTTTTTTTAACTTTTTCGAGGAGAATATCTATATTTAGCCCTAATCCCCGCACATAATCCGCTATTTCTCTTCTAGCGTCCTGAGTTAGATCTTTAAAAACTTCATTGTTCACATGAAGGTGAAAACCCCTATGACCTGAAAAGACCACCGTCATCTCGTTCTCAGATACACCAAAATCAGATAGTAGTATGTCGGCTAATTTTAGCACTTCATTCTTTGCCACGTTAATACATATTGTGCAAACCCATGTCTCCTTCTCTATCCTCTCACTTCCACAATAAGGACATTTCTCATAGAATCCCATCCCGCTTCTTCCACATGCCATGCAGCTCCATACATCGTGAAGAATCTTACAAGGTGTAGGTATATGGTCAACATCTATGTCGAATACCAGGTCAGCTCCTAGCCACTTTTTTTCGCTCATAACCGGCGCATCAGGAAACCCATAATAGGCTGAGGAATAGTAAGCGTGTTTTGGAACCCTTTTCCTCAGAAATTCATTAAGGGCTTTTGAGCTGGAAAAGGATAAGTGTCTTATCATCCCTTGGGAATCGAAAAGAGAGAAGCCATATTCTCTTTTCTCTGGAGAGCGAGGAGCGCTAACGTATGTTGAATTGTAATAATTTTTGAAAAGCCTCTTTACGTGTGTAAGTGTCTCAGCTAGTTTCTGAGACATTAGGTTTTCTACCTCTGAGAGATCTGTAGTAAAATTGTAAAGGATGCCTTATTCCCTCACATGACCATTTACAAAGCCCTAAGCTTCTCATATTATCACATTTGTATGTGAGATACTTGGTCTTAGAGCCTCTAAGACCTGCTATGTGTTCTATTTGGTACCTAGCTAGATCATCTCTAAAATCAGGTGAGAGCTTAAATATCTCTAATGTCTCCTCAACGCTTATACCTATGTTTAATAAGAAGGTTGCTAAGGCAAATCTTGCGCTATGAGGAAGGTTCTTTCCTTCTCTTAGCTGAGTCAATAAGTAATGGATGCAAGGAGGGTAATACTCTTCTCCTCCCCTTACTATTGATGCTCTGATTTCTTCATACTCTCTAAGTTTCTTGCTCCATTCCCTGCTTACCTCTTCAACCAGCATATATATTAAATCAGGAATATTTAACTCCGTAAGTTTCTCACTGGTCTTAGTAATTATATACCTTTTGATGCCGGATTCAACCAACCTAACAAGCTCCCTATTGGAAACTTTAACCCATCCCTTGGAAACTTCCCTATTGATAAGTTTCCAAATCCCTTTATACTCAGGCATATTGTTAAGGAAGCTAGCTATATCGATCAGGATGAGGTTGTTTTCCCTTTTTATTCTACATCCCATGATGAATTGAGCTATGTAAATTAATTTACTTAACTCCTCATTTTTTAAAAGATTCTGGGTTCGTTTTGAAAAAGCTACAGCAAACCTTTCCGTAAGTCCTCTCTCACCTATTATTCTTAAGACAAGTAGAGTAGCTAAGAAAGATAGTATTTCTAGTTCCGCGTCCTTATGAGGAGGATTCACTTCCCCTGACCTTATGGAGGAAACCAAGTTATTCTTAACCAGCTCTAGTATCTCCTTACCTATATCCTCACTAGCTATGTCTTCGATTGTCAAATTCAGTTCCTTAAGCTTACTTATAGCTTCAGGGAGAAAAGGATACTTCCTAAAGTCCTCGTTAGTGAGAATTACCTCTAATTTCCTCAACCTAAGCCTCCATCCTCGGAGCTAGGTAATATCTCAGAACACCGTTCTCCGTTATATTGAAACTAAGAGAAAGAGGTTTATTAGTAGAGAATTCTAAGGTAGCTATATCGCTAACTCTGTAAGCCTTTCCAACTATGTCAGTTAAATAGCTAAGTCCATAAAGAGCACTGGAGGGTTCAGAGACATCGTATTCCAGTAAGGAGCCCGATTCAAGACTAAACTTAGCTTCTACTTCACCTCTATCACTCTTAGCCTCCATCTTTAACACAGATTCTTCTCCTATAAGCTTTATAGTATCACTTACTAACTCAGCGTCTTTAAGAGCATCTCTTAACGTATCACTTAACATCTTTGCTTTGACGTTAAAGGTGACCTTAGGTGAAGGTAACTCCTCACCAGCTATATCGAGAAGCGGGAGCGAGAACGCCCTTTCAGCCCTACCTAAGAATATTACCCTGAGCCTGTTCTCCTCTACCTCAAACCTTACTCTCTCATCAGCCTTACCTCTTCTTATTATCTTATCGAGATCGTCGAAGTTAAGACCTATCTTGATCTCACCGTTTTCTATCTCGTACTCCTCGAATGCATCCCTTGGTATAAAGAGATCTACCATAGCTATCCTGCTGGGATCTAAAGCCCTTAACCTTAATCCTTCCTCCGTGGCTACAAAGTTCGCTTCATCTATAAGCGTAGCAAGACTTTGTATCAAATAACGCCATTCCTTAGCATCTGGGAATATGAATCTTAACTTCATTTTCATCACTTCCGTAAAATAAGCTATACTTAACGATATAAATAGTGGTATTATGTTAAGAGTAGATAGTTTATCCTTGATATTAAAAATTGTGTCACTCCCTATTCTCTCTACTTTAACCTTTAATACTCCCTCTCCATTTATAGAGCCTCCTATTGCCTTATCACCAACTCTTTTACTTACAGATTCAGATTCCCCTGTCAAGAGGGACTTATCTACAAAGGATGAATCTTCTATCACCGATGAAATAGGAACGTCACGAATCTCGTTATCTTCAACTAAGTGAGCTATAGTAGGCATTATGCTACTAGCTCTTCTAATGCCCTAGAGGCTCCTAAAACGCTTCTAGCCCCTATCCAGTGTCCTAATAACATGATATCCATTAATGTAGCTAACTCCCAGAAGAATTCCTTGCCACTACCTCTTAAGACTGTAAGAAGAGAATAAATGTATGCTGCCCTCATAGCCATACCTATACAACTAACTCGAAGTAAGTAGATAAGTAGAAGATAACTATACAACTAGGTCAGCTAATTATTAAGTTAAGCTCACTGAGTAAACTTTAGAATTAAGGTGATAAAGTATGTCTCAAGAGGAGGTTTTTAGAAAAACGCTTAAAAAGATTGAAGAAATAGTTTCTTCCTCAATTAGTTTAGATGAGAAACTGAAAAATATTTGTGAGGTTTTAAAAGAGAACATTTCTTATTATGATTGGGTAGGATTTTATTTTGTTAATAAAAATAGATCAAATGAACTTGTTTTAGGACCTTTTGTGGGCGAACCCACCGAACACGTAAAGATACCTTTTGGTAGGGGAGTCTGTGGTAGGGCAGCAGAGGTTAAGAAGACTATCATAGTTCAGGATGTAAGTAAAGAATCTAATTACCTTGCGTGTAGTCCTAAGGTTAGGTCCGAGATCGTTGTTCCAATAATTAAGGATGGAAAGATATTAGGTGAGCTGGATATAGATTCACACATCTTAGCTCCCTTTACTGAGAAGGACAAGGAGTTTTTAGAAAAAATAACGAGGATGGTGGCTAACCTATTATGAAAGTTGAGGGGTCTGCGCCTGGAAAGACAATACTTATAGGAGAACATTTTGTTGTCGAAAACGAGCCCGCTATAGCTGTGGCTATAGGCTTAAGAGCTCATGTCATGGTTGAAGAGGTAGAGGAGGAAAAAATAGAGATTATATCAGAAGATCTAGGGATTAGAGAAGTGTTTAATGAAGGATCTAAAAGGATAAACTCTCCCTTATACCCTTTATATTATGGAATACGGCAGCTTTTAGATAATGTAGGGATAAAAGAATCTATAAGACTTAAGATTAAATCCGAGATACCTGTAGCTGCTGGTATGGGTTCCTCTGCCGCTGTTGCAGTAGCTTCTATAGCTGCTGTCTCGCGCCTACTTGGAGTAAGGCTTAGTGAGGAGGAGATTTCTAGGTTTGCCTATATGTGTGAGAGGATAGTGCATGGTAAACCTAGCGGTATAGATAACACTATAGCTACCTATGGCGGCGTTATAGCCTTTAGGAGAAATGAAGGGTTCTTGAAACTCAGAGGAGATACCTCTAAAATATCTCTTATATTAGCGGATTCTGGTATTCCTAGGAACACTGGTAATATGGTGATGAGAGTTCTTAAACTAAAAGGGAAATATCCAAGTGTTATGGAGCCTCTTTATCATACGGCTGGGAGACTAGCAATAGAGGCGGGAAAGGCTATAGAGGAGGGAGATTTCGCTAAATTAGGAGAATTAATGAATATTAACCATGGTCTTCTTTCAGCTATAGGAGTGTCTAATTTAAGGCTTGAGAAATTAGTTTATAGGGCTAGAGAGGCTGGAGCATTAGGATCAAAGATAACAGGTGCTGGTGGTGGAGGGTTCATAGTAGCTCTTTGTGAAAAAGGAGCTGAAGTAAAGATTAGGGAGGCACTTAAAGAGATAAGTAGAAGAGTTTACGTTACTGAGGTTGAGGAAAGAGGAGTGATAACCAGGTTAATAGACTAGATCTTTCTTAAAACTTATTTTCTTTAACCTTAAGGCTTTTAAATAACTACGTTAAAATAGTATTTTTGCTCTCTGATAGGGTTATAAGGTGATAGTATCTGAGGCTTAAAGCTAAGCTATTGGGATTTGAGGCAGGTGGTAGGCTTGCAGTAGTACTGTATGATAAAGTAGCGGAGGAAATGGATGTACGACCTTTAGATAGAGTCACTGTAAAGTATAACAATAGGAAGGTAGTTGCCATAGTTATAACCACCAAGATGCTACCAGAGAAGATTGTGGGAGTCTATGATGAGGTAGCTAGGGCTTTAGGTGTGAGAGAGGGAGATGAGCTTGAGATTTCTCCCGCTAAGACCCCCGAATCAATTTTCTACATAAGAAAGAAGTTGGCACGGGGTAAGCTATCGGAGGAAGAGATAAGAGCTATAATTAGCGATGTTGTAGACGGATATTTAAGTGACGTAGAACTCACTGCTCTGGTAACCGCTGTTCACTTCCAAGGACTCAGCATCGAAGAGACTTTGAGTTTTACTAAGGCAATGGTCGATACTGGTGAGAAATTAGACTTAAAGTCATATGTTAAAGGTCCCGTACTTGATAAGCATTCAATGGGCGGTGTGCCAGGGGATAAAACTAGTTTGATCCTTGTTCCGATAATAGCTTCTCTTGGGTATTATATACCGAAGACGTCCTCGAGAGCTATAACCTCTGCAGCAGGGACGGCAGATAGAATGGAAGTCTTAGCTCCTGTTACACTTGGTATAGAAGAAATGAGGAAGATTGTTCTAAGGGAAAAAGGATGTATAGTGTGGGGAGGGACCCTAGGTTTAGCGCCGGCGGATGATATAATAATAAGGGTTGAGTATCCACTCGGAATAGATCCCTTTTTTATACCTTCTATACTGGCTAAGAAGTTAGCCGTAGGCTCCACACATGTAGTTCTAGATGTGCCTGTGGGTAGGGGAGCAAAAGTGGGTACTATAGGAGAGGCTAGGAATATAGCACGTGAGTTCGTTGAGCTCTCTAGAAGACTTAGTCTCAGGCTTGAGGCTGCTATCACATACGGAGAAGAACCTATAGGTTATACCATAGGACCGGCCTTGGAGGCTAGAGAGGCTCTGAGGACGTTAATGGGTAAGGGGCCTAAGGATTTAATAGATAAGGCACTGAGTTTAGCTGAGATACTTCTAAGCATGATAGGTATAAAGAATGGTAAGGAGCTTGCCAGAACAGCGCTTGAAACTGGTAAAGCTGAGAGAAAAATGAGGAGCATAATTGAGGCACAGGGAGGTGATCCTGATGTTAAGCCCGAGGACATACCTCTAGGTGATAAGACCTTAACTCTTTACGCGGAAAATGAGGGGGTAGTGGTATGGATTAACAACTCAGCTATGTCACTTATAGGCAAGACCGCTGGTGCTCCTAGAGATAAAAGTGCGGGAGTAGAGTTGTATGTGAAAAGAGGAGATAAGATTAAAAAGGGACAGCCTATACTCACGGTTTACTCTGAGAGCAGTGTAAAGCTTCAAGCAGTTGAACGACTTGTTAGAGAGTTAAACCCTATAGTCGTTGGTAAAGGATATGAAATGCAAATGGTCCTGGAAAAAGTTCCCGCTTATCCTCAAGAGAAACCTATAGGATTGGAAAGATAGCCTCCCGCATCTTAGCCTTAAACATTTTTCTTTGAATTGATGAGTTATTAAAGGAATGAGTGGTGCCCCGGCCGGGATTTGAACCCGGGATCACCGGCTCGAGAGGCCGGTATACTCTAGGCCCGTGCAGGAGCTAGGCTGACCTGGCTATACGACCGGGGCTATTCTTTTATTTATACCAGGTGGTTTATTTACATTGCTTTGCTGGTGACGTGGATTCAAGGAATAGGTGTCTTGATTTGGTTCATGGTCCTCCATGGAGGTGGTGTTGGGGTCGAGGGGGTCGCGGTAGAAGGCCTAAACCCAGGTTAATAGGACATGGTATAAGGGGGCTTGTCTTCGCTCCTCTTAACGATGAAGGGTTACCGTTAACCTCTGATCCTATATTAATTATGCCTGATGAATTGGAGGCTTTAAGGTTAGTGTACTTTATGGGAATGACGCAGGAGGAGGCTGCCAAGGCTATGGGGGTGTCACGAGGTACTCTTTGGAGAGCGTTAAGTAGTGGAAGGAGGAAGGTTATTCAAGCTCTTATAGAGAGAAGGCCTTTAGTAATAACTGAGGTTAAGCTCTAATAGCATTTTTGTGCCATAGCACAAAATATATAAGCCATCATACTATTCTAAACTCAGGTGAGAGAATGGGATGGGCTTACGGTTGGGGAGGACGTAGGTGGGGATGGAGTGGTCCATGGCCTGGAAGAGGGCCTTTCAGTCACCTTCCTCCATGGCAGAGACCAGGATGGCTATTCGGTAGAGGATCTTGCTGGTGGCTATTCCCATGGTATAGGTGGGCTTACCCAATGTATTACTATATGCCACCGTACTACTCTTATTGGCCAATGCCATACATGTATGCTGGCTATCCATGGTATAGGTGGTCATGGCCCTATCCATTTTACCCACTGTGGTGAGAACCATGTACTGGTGGCCATATTACCCATATATGTACCCACTGGATCCGACATACATGATGACTACCTTAATGCAGTGGATCATCTACCCCTATTACTATGTGGTCACATTAGAGATGTATAGAGCCATGATAGACGCCTGGAGAAAGAGCCTTGACCTGTTAATGAGAAGCTTTGAGACAAGGACTCCAGGCACACCATAGAGGTGCTAGCGTATGAGCTACTGGTGGCATAGAGTAATGAGAAGAATGATGTTGCATGCCCCGTTCTGGATGCCATATTCTCCTCCTTCACCATATCCCCAGCAACAACAGCAACAACCACAGCAATCCTCTGGGTATCCTCAGCCACCATCTTATCCTATGTTCTACCCGCTAATGCCTCCACCTCCCATGACTCCTGAGGAGGAGCTAGCTATGTTGGAAGATTACCGAAAAGCTCTTGAGGAAGACCTAAGGGAGCTGGAGGAAGAGCTTAAAAGCGTCGAGGAAAGGATAAGAGGCCTTAGGGAGGCCCTTAGAAAGCAAGGTAGGCAGCCGTAAACCGTATCATAACTCTTATTTTTGATACAAGTTTTATCAAACACAACTCGCTTTTCCCGATTGTAAGGTATAGCTCCCACCTAACCTATCTCCTTAAAAGAAAGGTTTTACCAGTTTTTCTTCTGCCATAAACTAATAACCGACAACTATGTTTATTTAAGACTAAAGACTCTAACAAAAATCGCAAAAGGAAGTTTTCCTTTACTCTTTTTGAATAATTTAAAAGACTTAGAGTTTTTCTTACTGAGAGGGCTTTGCTTTAATAGCTTTAAGAAATCTGTAGAAGGAATACATTAGGCATAAGTCAGTACCTAAGCCTAAGGTTGCTCCAGAAATAAAGTAGACATTGTAGCTGACTAAGTTAAATGAGTAGCCTATGTGTATCACTCTGTTAATAGCAAGTATAATCATACCTACCATGATGTATTTGATGGCGCTTAAAGTCTCCCTCTTATTAAGGAAGAGCCTGCTTACAGCGTACTTGGGGTTTCTTCTTGTACTAAAGTAGACTGAAAGTGAGAGAAAGAGAACAATCCCTGTTAAGACCGGGGCTATGAATATAAAGAGATTGAGGTTCATCACTTAATCACCTTATAGAAGGTATGAAGCGCGTAGAAAAACAACGCTAACGAGAGAAACGCCGAGTAGCGACCTACCTCATGTATCGTCTCATCTCTGCTAAGCAACGCTAAATTGAACATAAGAACCAGTAATATGGCTATTGTCAGATACCTTACGGAATTCATGAAACCTTTTTCCCTGAGAAATACCCTCCCCATCACGACGTTACCTTTCTTTAACCTATCTAGTATAAGGAAGCTATAAAGTATTGTAAATACGCAGAGAATCAATGAAAGAATAGATCTGATGATAAGTGCTATGTGTGCCATTAATTAAGTGTATTATTTTAAAGGTTTTAAATTTTCCTTCGAAAAACTGTATTAAATAGTTAAATGATTAAAAGACTATTATGTGTAATTCATATTTTGGTAAATAATCTTAAGAGGTAGTAGGAAGTGAGAGAGAAGGTAAGTATAGGACTCATTAGAGTAATAACGTTAGATGATGAGGATTCCTTAAACGTTCATGGGAAGATCATAGAGGAGAATTTCCCTTTATTACGGGTTGTCAGTAGGTGTATTATGGGTTTTCCTAAGGGACTTTATAACCTTGAACTTGAGAGAAAAGCCATACCTCAGATTGTTAATCTAGCTTTGGAGTTTGAAAAGGAGGGTATGAAGGCAGTAATTATTAGTTGCGCTGATGACCCAGGTGTTAAGGAAACCAGAAAGAGAGTTAAGATACCTGTTATAGGCGCAGGTACAGCTGCTGCTTCAGTGTCTCTGATTTATGGTGAAAGAATAGGGGTGTTGGGGATTACTGAGCATGTACCAACTCCCATAGCTAATGTTCTTGGAGAGAGGTTAGTGGGTTATAGGAAACCAGCTAACGTGACTAATACACTTGATATAATTAGAAACGAAGAAGAAGTGGTGAAAGCTGCTAGAGAGCTGGAAAAGCTTGATGTAAACGCCCTTGTTCTCGGATGTACTGGGTACTCTACAGCTAAGAGCGTTAAAATGCTAAAAAATAAGCTAAGCATACCGGTTATCGACCCAGTAGTAGCATCTGGGCTAATGGCGTATTACTGTGTAATACTTAATAGGTAAGTTCCTCATATTAAGAGACGTATTTTAACTCAGTGTTTAGGAGACAGTAATGCGAGCATCCACGGTCATGTTGCTCTGTCTCGGTATGACCAGTGTAACGTTCGTGCAATTAGTGTCAGTAAACTCGCTTGCACCTCTCATCATGCACGAGTTTAACATAACTCCATACGTTATGGGCGTACTAATGGCGTTATGGACCGCTCCTACAATATTATCCCCTCTGATAGGCAAGTTAGTAGATAGCCTAGGCCCCATAAAAATCGGCGTAGTCTGCTTAACTATGATGTCCATGGCCTCCTTAGCCACGGCTTACTCGGGAAATATCTATGCTCTCTCAGCGACAAGGTTACTCTTTGCGGTTTTCATGCCTCTGGTATGGCCTATATGCGCTAAAATAGTTTCCCTCTATGTCCCTAAGGAGATGTACAGCTTAGCTACCTCTGTATACAATACAGGCTCAATGATAGGGCTAACCTTAACCTTCATAATACCTGGATTATTAGCTGAGAACTGGAGGTTGGTGTTAACAACTACAGCGTTGATAGGTTTTTCCTATACAGTCACTTATGTATACTTCTTTAGAGACAAATGGAACCTCTCAACATATAAAACAGATTCTGCTGATAACTCGCTCAAGGAACGCTCTATTCCTTATCGCTTATTAATCATCATGACTGTTTCCTTCTTCCTTGCTCTCTATCCATGGGGATTAATGGTCAGCTGGACCTCTACTTTTTTAGTGAGAGAGCTGAACCTAAGATACGAAGATCTCATCCCTCACATGATTCTGATAGCAACCTTAAGCTTCTTCGTGGAGATAAGTTCAGGAGTAATTTCTGATAAGATAGGTGGTCTTAAAGGTAAGAAGATTACTCTAATTACTGGTCTTCTAGTAACAGGAGCGTTACTCGCCTTTATAACTGTGATTAATGATATAGCCTTAAAATCTACGCTTTTATTTACTACATTTATAGTATATCGAGTCTCCGCACCTTCCTTCTGGTCAATAGTTAACGAGGTGATACCTCCAGTTCTCATTGGAAGGTTTAGCGGCATATACACACTAGCAGGGCCTGCAGTCGGTTTGATAACATCGGCTTTAAACGGTTATATAATAGAGGTAACGGGATCCTTAGAAATAGGTTTCCTCATAGCTTCAATGATCACGTTACTCTCCGTGTTAATGTACTCTAAGGTTTAGCTTTTAGAGAGTGAGAATTGAAAAAAGTTATACTCTATATCTTCCAGTCCTTAATTTTTATATCCCCTAAGAGAAGGACTTTGATCACATTGGTTAGTGTTATGAATAGCCATATTGGTGAGTAAAGTAGATAGTAAATCATGAATTCAAGTACGTTAAACTTTAAGTTCAGTTTCTTAGAGGCGTAGATAAAATATATGCAAAACAGTGCAAGTCCAAGGATGTTTATAATTGCGTTCCTTAAAATGGAGTATATTACTTGTGATGGAATCATAATCGATAAAGAGTAAAGTCTAAACCTAGAGAGCATACCAAGTAAAAGCAATACTAGGAAGTTTCCTACATGAGTGTTATAGACCAGGAGCGAAATGATGGTTATCAGTAGTGATGGATAGAGTGTGATTAGGGTCAGGGTCACTATCCTATGTTCCTGTCTTAAGACTCTCACTAGATACCTCCAATGCTCCTTCAACCATAGTCCTGTGCCTTTAGTCCATCTATCTCTTTGTTTAAACCACTCCTTTATGTCACTAGGCGCTTCATTGAGAACTTTTGTAGAGTCTATGAACTTGAATTTTAACCCCAGCATGTAGCTTCTCGTACCTAGATCTAAGTCCTCTGAAACCCTTCTCCTAAAACCACCAAGCTTAAGCAACGAATTTCTCCAGATGGCTACAGCAGCCCCATTGAGAGCAAGACATTTTCCTAGTTTGTTCGAAAACATGTAGCTACCAAAGTTGAATGAGATATAGTCGAAGTATACCATCCTCGAAATAAAGGAATCCCTTACAATTTCCTTCTTTATCTCCCCGATATCAGTGTTTTTCATCTCTTTAACTATTTTTTCAAGAAAATTATCATCCTCTATCAACACGTCATTGTCGAGAAATAGCAACAGCTCTCCTTTAGAGATCTTTAACGCTTTATTCAAAGCGTAAACCTTTCCTTTTCTTTCCTCATTTATGATAACCTTTATTTTCTCATGATACTCGCCAATAATCTTTAAGGTTTCGTTCGATGGCTCGTCTATGATAACTATTATCTCCTTATGAGGATAAGGATCATGCATTATTTTCCTAAGTAGGTGAGGAAGAGTTTTAGGTTCCTTGTACACTGGTATTATAACTGAGATTAGCGTCTTCATTGAAGATACCTCCATAAAAGCGTTAACAAGAAGAACAATATCGCGTAAATGTCCATAAATCTTATTTTAAGTTTATAAATAAAAATAAATAATAAAATAATACTGGGAATTAATATGAAATAATTATAGAATTTAATGAATTTAATTATAAAAAATATTGTTAAGAGTGCAAAACTAAGAAATAGTACTTTTAATAACCTAAGAGAGTTTCCGTAACCTAACTTAGTAGCGCTTGTCCTATAACCCACTCTCTTATCAAATTCATAATCCTCTATCTCATTTCTGAGTTCCAATATGGCTGAATATACCGCTATCAGAGCTGATAACGTGGCTAGCCACGACGTAGATACTATATCGCTTCTTATCGATAAGAAGAAGCCTACTAGAAAGGGAGATATTCCAAAAAATATTGAATGAGAGAGTATATCGAGGGGAGGTCTCTCCTTCAACCTTATCGGAGGTATTGAATAAATAAGGGAGAGTATAGCTCCTCCTAAATACAGGAAAGAAGCTAATAGATCAGAGTAAAAAAGTAAGCATATTCCTAGAAAAGCTTCAAACCCTGTCATTATATAAAGCACTCTTAGTGCAGTTTTTAACGAGAGTTCTCTCGTGGAAAGAGGATTTCTTGATCTTTTATTGGTATTTATTGAGTCTCCGTTGACGTCAAAAATATTATTAGCGATGTAAGCTGATGACATATATGGGAACAATAATACTATTATTTCTAAACTTCTAATTAGTAAATAGGTTAAGTTATTAGAGGAGAGGACTACGCCGTAAAGGCTTAGAGCGAGATAAGCTCTCCATTCCTTAATCCTCATTACCTTAGTAACTGAGAGTAATGTATGGAGCACAAACTTTTATATTTTTGAAAAATATAAAAGTTATCGTGAACGTAAGGTATGAGTTAATTGAAACTATATCCTCGTTAATGTCGATCATTGGGTTCAGTGAGGCTATGGGTAGGATATTGGGGGCTCTTATACTCACAGACCTTCCCATGTCTCAGAAGGAGCTATCAAAGGTTACAGGGTATAGCGTTAGTATTGTCAGCGTGAACCTCTCAGTGTTAAAGAGAGTAGGTATAGTGAGTGAGGTAAGGGGGAACAAGGTGAGGAGATACGCTCTCTCCTCTAGCCTAACGGACATCATAGAGAGGTTTCTCGGCAGATTCCTAGAGGAGGGACTTAATGTCCTAGAGAGGAGAATTCGAAGGAATATCGGTAGTTTCGATGAGGTAGCCAGAAAAGGTATCATGAAACTGCTAAGTGATGTTCAGAAAACAAGGTACCTGTTGTATCTAACTCTGATGCTAATGAGGAAAGTCAAGGATATGCCGTTAGGCGAGTTTCTAAGAATGTATAATAGCATTAGGAAACAGGTAATACCGTTATTGAATAAGGCATGAGGGTACTTCTGATTACAAGATGGTTTCCACCTGAGATAGGGGGCGTAGCCAGTCACGTAAGAGACCTAGCTATGAACTTATATAGCAGAGGTGACAGGGTCACCGTATTCACGGCCTCTAACGTTTCATGCAGTGATTGGCCCTTCGAGGTGATAAGGGTAAGCCCAGAGGAGTACTTAAGGGTAGCGTGTAAGGCTATATGGTCTAGAAATCCTTTCAGGGACTTGATGGAAGTCGTTGATCCAGACATAGTTCATGTTCACCACGCGTTTACGCCTATCTCACTAGCGTCCTTAGTCTCTGCGTCATTAAGCAGATACCCTGTTATATTGACGAACCACAGCGCGTATCTCTACGATTATAAGTACCTGCTTAAAGCGCTGGGATACATGTCGTTCCCTCTTAAGTTGATCATAGATAAGGCTGACAGAATTATAGCAGTCAGCAAGGCTGCTGCGAGGTTTATCAGGGCTTTTGCCCCCTCGACCTCCATAACGGTTATACCTAACGGTGTGGACACGGATAGATTCAGGCCTGAAGGCTCCAGAGAGTTAAGAAAGGCGATAGGCGATGGTTTCATCGTGCTATATGTAGGCAGACTTGTCCAGAGAAAGGGAGTATTGAGATTGATTAACGCGATGGGGATGGTTGCTAGGAACATACCAGAGGTCAAACTTGTGATAGTGGGTGAGGGACCTCTCAGGATGCTTATAGAAAAAAGGGTAAAGGAGCTAGAGGTAGACAAGAATGTCATGTTGTTGGGTAAAGTGGAGGACTTAAAGCTACCTGATCTGTATAGATCGGCGGACGTTCTAGTGATGCCCAGCTTATACGGTGAGTCGTTCGGTATAGTCTCCTTAGAGGCCATGGCTTCTGGCCTCCCAGTAGTAGCCACATCCACAGGCGGTCTAAAAGAGATAGTGATTAACGGAGTTAACGGTCTCCTCCTTAGAAACGCAAGATCGGAGAGCATAGCCGAGAAACTCATATACCTCTACAGGAGAGAGGACGTGAGGAAAAACCTATCCCTAAACGCTAGAAGAATAGCTGAGGAAAGATACAGCTGGGACAACGTTCTAACTTTGATAAAGAAGGTCTACAGTGAGGAGCTACCTAGCTAGGTAGTAGGAACTAGATCGCAGTTTTTACCGGTATTTACAATCATAACCGTCAGTGAGAGGCTTTATGCCATGCTCAGGAAGATAACTGATGAACTGAGCGTGATCTCTCTACATTACCAGTAAAGCCAGGAGACAATGAGGCATCTTTCAACAAGACATTCCTTAATGGTGCGGGGGCCGGGATTCGAACCCGGGCAGGCCTACGCCAGCGGAGCCTAAGTCCGCCCCCTTTGTCCTAGCTCGGGCACCCCCGCCTGGCTATAAGATTATTTTATGGGTTTTATGTATTTCCTCTATGGTTTAAATTTCCGCAAAGGTGATCTATTATAGGATTTGTAGGCTTTATGTTTAATTTTTAGGTTATTTCTGATTCCTTAATGGATCATTCTCTTGGTTAAGGTTTTATAGGTTTCGCTAGGAGGATGTATAGGTGGCTTTGCTCCGATGAGTGTTTTAAGCATGTTGAGGAGAAAGTTTAGGGATTCTTTTAGGCAGAGAATGTTCAGGAAGGCTATTAACGCTTTGAACGGTAAAAGAGGGTTAAGAAGGAATGAGGTTGACGACATTTTTGAGAGGGTTGTGTTCATATTTCCGAGCGATTTAAAGGTAAGGAATTTTCCTGGTAAGAATCCTGTGGCTGTGTTCAATCCTGGAGCAGTATTGAAGGATGATGTCCTCTACGTATTTCCGAGGTTAATATTTGATTACTATAATTATACTTCCAGTATAGGCCGTTTTGAGCTAGATATCGAGAGAGTAATGAGCGGGTTAAAGGGTACTGTGGAGACTGATGTGATATTATGGCCCAGGAACGTGTGGGAGTTTAAGGGATGTGAGGATGCGAGGGCATATTTGGAAGGAGAACGGCTTTTCCTGCTTTATACCGGTTATGGTTATGCTGGAAAGTTAGAAAGGGAGTACCTATTAAAGCCTACAACCGTTCAGGGAATAGCTGTCTTTGATAAAGAAGGTAAGGAGGTTGAAAGGGGGTTCCTTAAGGTAAGTCACAAAGGTGAGACACTCCCCTTACTAAATGTGAAGGATTCAGCCATCATCACTAGTAAAAACAGAACCTTTTTGCTGACCAGGCCTACGGTTGAGCACATAAGCTTATGCTGGAAGGGAGTGGTTGAGCTTAAAGAGTTTGTTGTTGAAGGTGAATCACTGGAACCCGTGTTTGTAAACGAGAGCTGGGAGCTTAAGGTTGGTTGGTCCACCAACGCTGTCAGGGTCTCTAGCAACGAGTTCCTGGTTGGCTGGCACGGCGTTGTCAAGGAGGACCTGTCCTACAGGAACGGACTTGCCTTAGTCGACGAGCAGGGGGATCTGCTTGCCATTAGCAACTACCTGCTGTCACCCAGAGGGCTTGTCGAGGAGTACGGCGACAGGCCACACGTCATATTCGGCGACGGGCTAGTGCTGCACGACGACACGCTGATCTGGGTAGGAGGGGTGAGCGACTACGCGACAGGCGTATTCACAACACCACTACAGAAGGCACTAGACAAACTCAAGTGGGTAAGAGGTTAGCGAAGTGAGGACTTTCGACGAATTAGAGAAGAGGATAGTGGAACATTCTCAAAGGGTTCTGAAGGAGGCTATTAGGCTTAAGGAGAGGATGATATCTCCCATAGCTTTATCCTCTGTTTACAAGCGGAAATGGGAGCTTGAGGCGGCTGAAGTGGTCTCAGAGTTCCTTGGAGAGAGAGTCACATTACTAGGTAAGGACAGCGGGCTAAGTAAAGGGGAGGGAGCATGGGTATGCCTGTGCGATCTTTTAGATGGTTCTAAGAATTTTCTCGCAGGTACAAAGTTTTACTCCTATAGCCTGGCCTTAGCGAGGGGGGAAGAGCTCGTGTACGCTATTGTAGTTGACTTAGAAACTATGTCTGTTTACAGGGCTGAAAAGGGGAAAGGTTCCACGCTAAATGGAGAGGACTTAAGGGAAATGGCCCTAAGAAGAGCGTATCGTTATGATGTCATATCAAGTAACGTGTCATTACCTGGAGTTGACGCTATGACAATGAGATGTTCGAGCTTAGAGCTATGCGCACTTGCACAAGGATCGGCATGGGTGGCAATAGGTGATACATGGAACATTGATATAGCGGCTGGCTATCTCATAGCTTTAGAATCCGGAAACCTATTCTACAGCTGGGATTTAAGACCGTGGAAACTACCTGTAAGGGAGTATACACGGGTCAGGTACATAGCTGGCACGGAAAAGGCCTTAGCTGAGTTCATTGAGAAGCATGGGGAGAAGCTCAGGAGAGTAAATCTTCAGTCAAGCTAATTAAATACTCGAGCTTATTAATCATATGGGGTGATGAGGAAAGAGACGGATAACCCGTGAAGATGAAACCGCGGGGCTGACCTTACAGCAGGGATAGTTTCCATGAGAGGGTTGATGGTTGAGGAGCTAGCTGAGTCGCTTCTTAGAGGGCTAGGATTCGAGATTAAGGAGAAAAGAAAAAGAGTCACGAGGAATGACACGTTTATAGCTGAGATAGACATCTTAGCGGAAAAGGAGGGAGTCGTCTATGCTGTAGAGGTAAAGACGGGAAAAGCCTCTACCTCCGACGTAAGGCAGGCTTATGCTAACGCTGTTCTAGTGAAAGCTAAGCCTCTGATAGTATGCAGAGGCTTTTCGGATAAAGGGGCTGAGGAGACAGCCAAACAACTAGGTGTGGAAGTCATATCTTTCCCTTCACACTATTTCTTCGCTTCACCTGAGGATTTAAGTAAAATTATAGAGAGAGCCGTGGAAAAGGTATTACTAAGGTTATTACGTGGAGATGTGAGAGCTATAGATCCCGAGGACGTAGCCATATTAAATGCGATTGCTCGCTCCTCGACGTTTAAGCAGGCAGCTAAATCACTGGATATGGATGAAAAGGAATTAGAAAATGAGATAGTCAAGCTTAAGAAGAGAAACATTCTCACTAATGTCTCAAGCTACGATTCGATGAGGCTTCAATCTCTGCTTTTAATAAGAGAGTATGAGGTGCTTAACTCCCTGGAGAGTATAAGAAGGAAGTTAGAGGCTTTACTCACTTCCCGTATGATGTAAAACCCGGACTACTTAAATTAGAATTTTTTAGTTACATTAATTTTAGTCATTAATACAAAAGTTCATGAAAACACGATTTTAACGTATTTACCTAAAAGCTTCGTAAGGATATCTTCCGCAACTTCCTTCTTAACAGGCATCCTTCTAGCATCCCTATGGGGTATCCTAACCGTAAACTGAGACGATCCATCAGGTAACCACAGTATGTCAACACCTAAAACTCTACTCGGGGAAACAACTTGCTCCACGATCCTTCTGGGTTCTCCTGTCTCCTCAACAAACCTAACCCTACCATATCCCTTTCTTTCAAGATCCCTAGCAACTTTTCTAAGGATTCCTCTGTCCAGCTTATCCATGTTCCTAACCATCAATACGAGTAAGTTATCAGATTTACGAGCCCTAACAAACTCTAAATTATCAAGGCTTGAGTACCTCTTTTCTTTAAGTAAGACTAGCTCATTAGATATATCTACGTCAAGCTGAGTTATCTCACCCTTCTCAAGCCTCTCTAAATCCCTGAGACATAAAACCTTGGTCCTTGCACAGAAGTAACATATTGGAAGCTTCATTAGGAAATAGCCACCTCCAGAGTATCCATTATAAGGATCTTAATCCTCTAAAAAGTTTTTTAGAGCGTAATGCTCAGAAAGCAAGAAACCTTACATGAGAGAAATAAGGAAAATAACCAAA
>CAZKLN010000008.1:41333-52310 GCA_964553765.1 uncultured Thermofilaceae archaeon | reverse complement strand
ACCTCCGATAGCTAAGCTTCTTTGCATCTGGGGTAGGGTCTTATCTGGAGCTCCTGCGGCTTCGACATGAAGATCGGCTCCCTGTCCATTAGTCACTTCAATAATCTTCTCATAAGGCTCTATTCCTTTTTTTGATAGTTCCAGGGGATCAAAAACGTAATCTGCCCCCATCTTCCTTGCCAGCTCCTTTCTTATAGGTGATAACTCGAACGATATTATTTTACCAGCCCCTGCAGCTTTAGCTAACCCTATAGCACCGAGCCCTATAGGTCCTGCTCCCCACACGACCACGTAAGCGCCTGGTTTAAAACCTCCTGCTCTGTTAAATATTGCATGGTAAGCCACCGAAGTAGGCTCTACAAGGCTTCCAGCCTCAAACACTTTTTCCTCACTTCCATACACGTTTGCCAGGCTATCTATTTTCCATAAGTACTTAGCTTTAACAGCGATGTAATCAGCCATGGCTCCATCATGTGTAAATCCTATTTCTCCATATTCAAGATCTCCAGGATCATTCAGTAATATACAGTGGTTAAGATATCCCATCCTACAAGGATCACATACACCGCACCACATCATTTCTTCACTAGTCACTAGGTCACCGGGTTTAATCCATTTAACTGCGCTACCTACCTCCTCTACCACCCCACTGAACTCATGTCCTATTACTACAGGGAACTTAGTTAAACCAGGATATATTATGTATCCATCCTTATCGGTTTCAACGAAATGTACGTCGCTGCCACATATACCAACAGCCTTTACGTGTATCAGAACCTCATCGGGCTTAACATTAGGTTTAGGATAATCTGTCTTTAGTACAAGTCTTGGTTTTTTCCACACCTTATTCCCTTCTCTTACCTTTTTTGTCTTAGCCTCTATCTCCGGAAGCTTATACCCAGGTCTTGGAGAGAACTCAGCCTCAAGAAGAGCAGCTCTCATACTCAAGATATGTCACCATCATTCTCCCCAAAATCACATATTAAAATCTTTACATGATGATTATAACTAAACAATTAAATGTAAAAAAATATAACTTATATTAGAAACTCCCTGAAAATAAGCTTCATATACGTAAGAGAAAAAGTGTTAATAATGTTAAAACTTGCCATAGTGATCACGTTAACATCTATTGCAATATGTTCGTTTATTCCCAGGTCACTAATAGCCCAAGATATTCTGACATTTGCTGAGGTAGAGATAGATGGCATAAAGAAGTATGTTGAAATAAAAGGAAATTTCCTTGAAATCCCTATTAAAGATCATAAAATTATTAGAGTTCGTGTCGATTCTCTATCCTCTTTAAAGCCTTCTAAAGTATTCTTAGATGATCAGCGTCTTTTTCCATCACTTAATAAAGGTATTTTCATCTGCGAAGACCTTCTTGAAGTTAACTTATCTAAATTAAGCGTTAAAGGAAATATTTTAAGGGTAGAATTCGAAAAATATCCCCCTAAACCTATAGTGTATATGTTAATGTTTTCAAAGAATGAAATTCGAGAAATTAAGAAGGATCATGTGATATTAAAGGATAAGGAACCTGCTAAGCCATGGGGAGCATATGTTATTGCTTTAGTTACTGACAAAGATCTATGGAAAACACTAATCGAAGGTAAATATACATTAATTAATATATCGGAACATAAAATATCACTTAATTATGTAAATAAATCAAATATATTATTTGAATTAAGTTATATAGTTTCAAACTATGAATTCAAGTTAAATAAATCAGCTATGAATAAAGTTGTACTCATGTATTATATACCATTATATTATTTTCCTTTAAACTCTACTGAAAAACCTTTTATTCCTGAAAAACTTATAAAAAATTTAGAAAAGAAATATATTTACATAAATGTTCCAGGAATAATGAGGATAACTAATTTTACCCCAATTATGGAAAATAATTTTTTAAAATTATTTAATAAAAACCCTTTAGTGATAAAAGTTGAAAAAATAAATAGTCTTAACTTTGCATTTAAACCTATAAAAATAACTACGGATAAAGATGTTCTTCTTATTGTCAGTGTTAATGGTAAAATTTATAAAAATAAAGGATCATTAAATTTAAATATTAGTTTTCCTGTTAGCTTAATTTACTTAAAAATGTTCAGATTTAATGAACTTATAGGAGAATACATACTTACAAGTCTTATACCAGAAATACATTTAAAACCCAAGTTGTACAATGTAAGTTTTACCTTCTTTAATAAAGAAGGTGAGTATATTAATAACGATATTATTATTAAGTTATATAAAGATTTTTCAGAAAAAATTTTTAAAATTAAAAATGGAACTTTGAAACTTAATGGTTTTCCTCCTGGAAAATATGTAATTGTCGTCCTAAAAGAGGGAGTTGAGATCTTTAGAGGTACATTTAAGTTAAACAAAAATAAAGAAATACCATGTTATTGCGATGTTTCTTCCTTAAAAGTGAGAGTAACAACTTATTCCGGTCATCCCATTAAAAATTTTAAACTCATAGCGAATGGCCCGTTAACTGTAGAAAGTAATGGAACTCAAGGGGAAGTGTACTTAAAGGATATACCCTTAGGTAATTACACATTAAGCTTTCTAGTAGATGGAATAATTTTCCTTAAGAGAAACGTAAGCTTAGCTAGCTTTACTGAAATAAGTATAAAATCTGATATTGAAGAGGTATATATCAGATTCTTTAATATGGTAGGTCATCCTATTAGTAACTTAAAAGCTCTTATAATAGACTCTGAAGGAAGAACTATAAAAGAAATTACCAATTCCCACGAAGCCTCGATCTCTCTTTATCTTTTAATTAATAAAACTTACATGCTTAAAATTCCTGCATTAAATTACGAGTATCACTTTAAAGTAACTCCCTTTGCTACCAAACTTAAAGTTAAGGTTCCATGCCTATTGGTAATTGGGGGAAAATGCTATGACTTTTACCTTATTTTATTAGCACTAGTGTTAATAGTAGTTTTGATTAGTGTATGGCTTATTAAGAAAAAAAGAGACGTAATAGTTTTAGTAGAAAGAGTAAATATCTAGGATTAATCTAAAGGTGAGATATAAAGTGATTGAAAAGTGGAAGCTAGAAACTTTAATAGATATGGAAATGAGCTGTTTAGAGCTGTGTGAGGAGGAATGGGTTATTCTCCTACTAGCCGTTGATGGCTTTTCTCCTATTATAGGAGAGGAAGTGTTTCATACATGCTTTTTCTTATATCCCTATGTTTCCTTTAATTTTAAACCTTTACTTCTCTCAGTATATGCACAAGAAATATCTGAGGCTCTTGATAGGCTTAGGGAAAAAGGCCTTTTAAAACTTGATTTTGACTATTCCGGTTTAACCCTTAAAGAGGTATTTAAACTTACTAATGAAGGAAGAATAATAGCAGAAAGGGTTATTAAAAGAGTTAAAAAAGGTTGGATAGTATTTAAGGATGTTCTGATAAGAAAGGGTAGTAAAGTTATAGAGGATCTTACAGCTCTTAAGAAGACCTATAATGGTAGAGGTCCGGCAGAACTGCTTAGGCTTATGCTCAATCAACTTAATTCAACCAGTAACATATTCACTGTAAGGCTTAACAGTAAGGAGTTAAGTTATCTAAAGAAAATATACAAGGCATATAAGGCATAATTAGGGCATTAAATCAATGAGAAAAGAGGTAAATTCAGTAACTATTATTGGCGGAGGTCCCGCAGGTCTTAAGACAGCTATAGAACTGTTAAAGAGAAACTTTAAGGGCTCAATCACAATATTTGAGGAGGATAAAGAGATAGGTAAACCTACTCACTGTGCTGGGCTTGTCAGTCTAGATTGTATAAATATGTTAGATCAGAATATACCAAGAACTCTTATTGTAAATAGAATTAAAGGAGCTAAGATATTTTTTCCTAATAATAGAGAACTTATAGTTAGTAAAAATCGTTATATAGCTGCCGTCATAGACAGGGAGAATTTAGATAAATACCTTGCAGAGCAAGCTATGCTTAGAGGAGCTAATTTAGTTAAGGGAATCAAGGTATGTGATTTAGACATTGTAAGACATAAGCTTCTCCTTTCCAATAAGGAAACTCACTCGTTTAACACCCTTGTTATAGCATCAGGTGTCAAAGAGAGGCTAACTAAAAAGCTAGGTTTAAGAGAACTTAAAGGTAAGTTACCAGCTCTTCAATGGGACATGGTAGGTGTTAAGGATTTAGACCCTAAAATAGTAGAGATTTACTTGGGAAGTAGATTTAGTGAAGGATTATTCGCGTGGATAATACCTCTAGATGAAGGAAAGGCTAGAGTAGGAGTAGCTACCTTGAAAGATCCTCTTAGTAGATTGACGTACATGGTTACTCGTCACCCATTACTTTCACAAAGATTCTCTCATGCTAAGAGGATTAAAACCTATGGTGGAGCCGTAATAACCCTAGAAGCTAAGAGGAAGATCGTGAAAGATAACGTATCCCTTATAGGAGATATAGCAGGTCAGACTAAGCCTACAACAGGAGGAGGACTGTATTACCTTAGTCTAGCCGCATCTTACTTAGCCGACGCTATCTCAAAAAATTGTCTGGGTTTTTACGAAAAAATGTGGAAGAAAGCTATGGAAAAAGAGCTTAAGATACAGCTAGCACTGAGGCTTTTCCTTAATAACCTTAATGATAATGCTCTAATATCACTTTATAAGATCTTAAAAGATACAGATTTTGAAAGAATAGCCTCAGTTAAGGGCGATATGGATTTTCAAAGCAATATTATAGGTAAGTTAATGTTAAGTGGCTTAGGTAAAGTATTATTAAATCCTCAGCTGTTATTTCCTTTAGTATCGGCTTTAGCCGGTGCTATTTTCTGACCTTCTTTAAATCCTAGCTTCACAGCCTTTATATTAACATCCCAGAATTTCTCTCTCAATACCTTCTTAACGCCTATTTCAAGGTTTTCTAAGGATAATGGAAGTAAACCCATTCCGCTAGCCACTCCCATTAAGACCACATTAGCTAAAAGCGGATTACCAATGCTCTCCGCTATGGAGCTTGCATCTATCAGGAAGTATTTCATTCCTAGGTCCTCAATAGCTGAAAGAAGCTCATCTTTACCAGGCGCATCCTTAACGCCTGGAGGCGGTAATAGGAAATCATTAACTAACATAATTCCTTCTTTGGACAATAAATATGAATAACGTAATGCCTCGATGAGCTCTAAAGCTATTTCAACCTCCGCATATCCTTCTGGAACTATAGGGGATATCTCTTTCTCCTTACCATACTTAAGGTAAATAACTACTGATCCACCTCTTTGAGAAAGACCATGTACTTCGCTGACTAAAACATTATATCCCTTAGACAGTAGTGCCTCACCCATAATCCTACCTATAGTTATAAGTCCTTGACCACCAACACCTGCTAACACTACGTTTCTAATCATTATTCTTCACCTTAACAATAGCCTTAACAGGACATATTTCTGCACATACTCCACATCCCACACAGAGAGACTCTATTATCATAACCTCATCATCTTTCCTAACTATGGCAGGACAGGCAAAATAATCAACACATATACCGCAGTTAGTACATCTTTCTTTATCTATCTGATAGGGAACTATTTCTTCCCCCCTTATCAACTTCTCCCTATATTCCCAAAGGGCACAAGGCCTTCTAGCTATAATAACAGCAGGTTTACTTCTTTCTTTAATATAACTGACAGCATCCTCTACAACCTTCATAATTTCTTTCACACTATATGCATCAACTACCTTAACGAACTCTACACCAGAAGCTTTAGCTATATCCTCGATCCTTATTACAGGTGCCTTATCTTTAACAGCATTAAATCCTGTCCCAGGATGTGGTTGATGACCGGTCATGGCGGTTAACGAATTATCCATGATAATCACTATCATTCTATACTTATTATAAACAGCATTGATCAAAGCTGGTATACCGGCATGGAAAAATGTTGAATCTCCTATAAAGGAAATAACCACTTGATCTGTTGATTTAGCTATCCCCATACCTATACCTAGACCGGAACCCATAGAATATGAAAGATCAGCAGTATTGAACGGTGGGAAAAATCCTAGAGTATAGCATCCTATATCATTTGGATATACAGCGTTCAGCTTAAGCTTTTTCGATACCATCTTTACGGCATAATATGTTGATCTATGTCCACATCCAGGACATAGCGTAGGCGGTCTCTGAGGGAGCTTAAGTTTTAAGTCGACATGTCTCTTCTCTGAGATATCTAAACTTAAAGCTTTCGAGAGTCCCTTCAAGACCTTATGTGCATCAAGTTCAAGGATTCTCGGTATGTACTTTTTCCCCTCTATAGTGCCTTTAAAACCCTTTTCGTATGCTAACGACCTTAGCTGCATCTCTATGAAAGGCTCTAGTTCCTCAACAACTATTATCCTTTTAACCATAGTAAAAAGCTGCTCTACAACTTTTTCCGGTAAAGGATAGGTTAGAGAGAGTTTGAGTAACGTAGGTCTCTTCTCAGGTTTTATCCTATTAAGAGCCTCACTAACATATAGATAAGCTATCCCCCCAGTAACTATTCCTACTTCATCATTTCCGGGGAAAAGCTCCACAAGACCTAACTCTTCCGCATCTTTAGCTATCTGATTAATCCTATTTAAAGCGTCTGAGTGTAATTTTCTAGCGTTAATAGGTAGGAGAACCCACCTTGAAAGATCTCTATTAAACTTACCTTTATGCATAGGTTTCCTTAATTCCCTAAACGTGACCTTACCTCGGGTATGGGATACTCTTGTTGTTAATCTCAGAAGTACGGCTGTCTCATATCTCTCGGAGATATCAAAGGCTTTTCTAGTTAACTCCTTAGCTTCATTAGGATTAGTAGGCTCTATAACAGGTATGTAGGAGTGCATGCCGTAAATTCTATTATCCTGCTCGTTCTGACTGCTATGAGCGTTAGGATCATCGGCACTTACTATTACAAGTCCTCCTTTAACGCCAGTGTACCCTAAGCTCATGAAGGGGTCAGAAGCAACGTTTAACCCCACATGCTTCATGCAACATAGTGCTCTAAGCCCACTTATTGAAGCTCCTATAGCAATTTCCAAAGCCACCTTCTCGTTAACACTCCACTCAACGTAAATACCGGTCCTCTTAGCTACAGCAGCTAATGCCTCGATTATTTCAGTAGAGGGGGTACCTGGATAAGCCGTCGCTACACAAACTCCTGCCTCAAGTGCTCCTCTAGCTACAGCCTCGTTACCGAGTAAAAGTTTTTCTTCGCCTGGTGAGCCAAGCACCCTACTCAACTAGATTACACCGTGGATAATATCATGTAAGGAGATTAAATACGTAAACTTCTTAATTTAAGTTTAAGAAGGTGTTTCAGACTTTTTAACAAGTTTTATCTTTTTAATATGCAATCTCCACGAATTAATTCCTGTTTTCATGATCTCAGAGTTAGCTACTTCTAACCTCTCTCTGAAAAGAGGAGCATCTAGGATTAAGGTTTCAGCTTCTCCTCCCTCAAACCCCGGATTAAATCCATACCTCTCAGCTCTATAAATTATCTCTTTAGCTAACTTCCGATCAACAATCTTTCCTAAAAATTCTGGAGTTAGCCCAAGCGCACTGATAGCTGTTAATATGAACTTGAAACCTTGATCTATAAGCTCCATTAAATATAATCTTTGGTCCTTCCTCCATAAAGGTGAATACGTCCTTAGTCCGAGCTCTTCACAGATAAAGTTTATTCTCATCCTTTGATAATCTGAGAGTAATACACCTACCACTAAACCATCCAGGTTAAATCTCTTAATGGCTTTCCTCAGGGAACTAGCTAATACCTCTAACTCATTCTCCCCCTCCTTTACTAGACTTAGAATATGAGGTGTGTTCAAAGCCCTTGCCTGTAAGGGAGTAAACTCAAGCGCAGGCCTATGGAACATTAATGAGTCATAGCTCTGTGGAACAATAGTTATCAAGCACTTTACATCAAAACCGTTTAACCAAGCCCAGTGAAGAGCATATGTACTATCCTTTCCTCCGGAAAATAGAGAACAAACCCTCATTTAAAAAGGAGTAAGATTTAAAAATTTTAAAGAGTATTGAACTCTTTTACTTTATTTTCATCTAATCTTTTTATTAATTCAACTAATAATTTAACCATGTTTTCAAAATCATTCCTATGAAATATTGACACATGACTATGTATATGTCTAGTAGGGATACCTAACACTATACTAGGC
This sequence comes from uncultured Thermofilaceae archaeon, assembly GCA_964553765.1. GTDB lineage: Archaea > Thermoproteota > Thermoprotei > Thermofilales > Thermofilaceae > CAZKLN01. The sequence continues at coordinate 44,106 of CAZKLN010000008.1, read as the reverse complement.
CTACCTTCTTTATAGAGATGGAGTCTTCCCGCATCTGTTCCACCCCTAGATACTATGGAAAGTTGATAAGGAATTTTTGCTTCCTCAGCAACCTCTATCACAAACTCCTTAAGTTTCTGATTGGGTATCATCGATGAATCGAAAGTTAATATTGAAGGTCCCTTACCGAGCTTTGTAGGAGCTTCATGGGGTTTGATACCTGGGACATCGCCAGCTATATCTACTTCGGTAACTATAGCTATATCGTGATCAACAGTCCATCCCACCGTCGATGCTCCTCTAAGTCCCACTTCCTCTTGAACAGTAGCAGCTACGTAAAGAGTATTAGGATGCTCTATATCATTTTCTCTTAAATACCTTAGAGTTTCTAATGCCGCAAAGGCTCCTAGCCTATCATCAAAAGCTTTACCCATAAATGTCTTACCGGTTGTACTCTCAGTAAAGGGGGACCAGGGAGCTATAGGATCTCCGATTCTTATTCCTAAATCTTCAACCTCTTTCCTGCTTATGGCTCCTATATCTATAAACATTTGATCCATTTTAACTACTTTATCTCTCTCCTCAGGTCTAAGAAGATGAGGAGGCTTTGAGGCAACTACCCCTCTTACAACACCTTTCCTCCCTAGTATGACGACTCTTTGAGAAAGAAGCACTTGGTCAAACCAGCCTCCAATAGGATTAAACGTGATGAATCCTTCATCAGTTATTCCACTTACTATAAACCCTACTTCATCAACGTGACCGGCTATAAGTACCTTAGGCCTGTCTTCACTACCTTTCTTCACAAAGACTACTGAACCTAGGTTATCACTCTTTACTCTATCTGCAAACTTTTCACCATAGGCTTTTATCTTTCTTAAGACATATGCCTCAAAACCTGAAGGACCTATTTCATCAACTATATCTTTTAAAAACTTAAGTCTCTCATCGTTGAGAACATACATACTGCTACCCAGCAGAATAAAGGGAAAGAATTATTATATGTGTCGATTAAAGATTAAGATCTTATTAGTTTGATCTTAGGAGTATGGAAAATTAGCTCATCTCTTTTTGCTAAATATTTTTGTAATTTTTTTGATATATTATGACTTATACTAAATTTTATCGTATAAAGTAAAATTAAATAATTCATTTTATAAATCGTTAAAATAACGTAATGCTTATATTTTCTTGTTTTATTTTTAGCAGAATGGGAGGTTATCGGATGGTTAATGTTACGATAATAACAGAAGGAGCATATCCTCATGTAATAGGTGGTTTAAGTACATGGGTTCATCGTTTTCTTAACTGGTGTGATAAACATTTTCCTAAACTATCATTTGAAATATACTCAATAATAAATAAGGAGAAAAATACACTTGTTTACGAAGTTCCATCTAATGTTAAAAGACATCACATTTATGTTATGCCTCTTAACTCTGATATGTATAAAAAGGGGGAAAAGCCTGACATCGAATATTTCTGTTCCTTGATCGAAAATCTATTAAATGGTTATGAGCTTAACTTAGAATCGATAGGCATTGAGAAGTATAAATTAATGTATTTCCTAAAATCTAAAAAATTATTTGATCTAATGACGGCTATCTATGAGGAACGATACTCAACTCTTCCTTTTAAAGATTTTTACTGGACATTTATGAATGCTGTAACCCCTATACTTGGAATCCTCTTTTATGCTAGACCTAATGGTTCTGAGATTTTTCACTCCACAAGCGTAGGATTAGCGGGTTTAGTGGGAGTGATTGGTAAAGTATTATATAATAAGAATTTAATAGTAAGCGAACACGGATTTTATATGAAGGAGTTGGATATTAGATTAAAAAATATCAGAGAAGAATGGAGAGAGATATATAGAAATATTTACCTTTCATTAGTTAAAACTGTATATAAATATGCGGATATAGTTACCGCAGTTACTCCTGTACATAGAAAGTATCAGATGAAGCTAGGTCTTGATACTAATAAATCTATTGTAATACTAAATGGTACAGATCTAAAAGAGTTTAACCCTAAAATATGTAATAACAGCTCTCCAACAGTAGGATACGTAGGACGTTTAGATCCTATAAAAGGTATCCATAGGATTATTAGAGTAGCATCCAAAGTCTTATCACAAATAGATACAAAGTTCATAATTGCCGGCCCTGTCACAGATGAGGAATATTACAAGCATTGTCTTATTCTCATAGATGAATTAAAGTTAAAAGAAAAAATTACTATAATTCCGAGATATGTGAAATCATTAGATATATATAGTGAGATCGGAGTGTTCATCAACCTTAGTTACTCCGAGGGTCTTCCTTTTGCTTTAATAGAAGCAGCTGCATGTGGGATTCCTGTGGTTTGTCTCGAAAATGGAGGTAGCACATTATTTAATGATGCAGGTTTTGTATGTAAAAATGAGGAGGAGGTTGTAGAAAAATTAGTGAAGCTTATAAGAAACGAGAAACTAAGAAAGGAACTGAGTCAGAAAGCCAGAAGGTTAGCGGAAAGATGGTTTAATGAAGATTTTTCCTTTTATAAGTACATAGAACTTTACCATGATTTAGTAACAAGAAAAGAACCATACATTACCTTTACTCATGGAAAACAGGTAACAGCTTTATTTAGTAAAACGCACTGAATGAAAAGTTTGTTTTTTAAAATAAACAATATATTAGATAATTTAAATAGATCAACGATTAATAAATTTATCTTTACGCTCTTCTACTTTTTAGCGTTTCTGTTATTAATTAGTGGACTATTTCCTTCAGGTTTTTATTTTTATGAGGTA
>CAZKLN010000008.1:0-41233 GCA_964553765.1 uncultured Thermofilaceae archaeon | reverse complement strand
GTTTCTGTTATTAATTAGTGGACTATTTCCTTCAGGTTTTTATTTTTATGAGGTAAGAATAGTCTTAGATGCTTTTTATTTAAAAAGTAGAAATATAATATATAAATTTGCTAAGTTAAATTATTACTCCGTAATACTTCTAGTTTTTATAGTGTATTATCTAATAACCTTAAACTAAAATAATGAACATAGCGGAAAGTTTTGTGTTTTTTATTACTGGAACTATACTGTCTTTTGCTTTCTTAAATTTTTCAGTATTAGTACATTACGGGCTTATTCACAAATATTTTCAGCGTTTTTATTTTCCACATTATGCGGATATCTTGCTAGATTAATGTTCCCTATACCTTACCAGCTCCTTAGAGACAAATATAATCTTAATGTTTTACTCTTTTATTTCTAATGAAATATTCAATGTTGATCTTACAGTAACATCTTTAGGATTTAGTGTAGGAAGTATGATCTCACTCATATTAATATATATTAAAATTAAAAACAACTATTTTTTAAAGAGTTTACATATAAGATGTTTACATACTTTCTCGAACATTCTTTATAAAACTCAACGATGATACCTCCATCACTTATTTAAAGAGTACATTGTTAAGAAATCTAGGTGTCAGATTTAATGGGTTTAAGAAAGGGAAGCATAGAGAAGATAAGCGGACCCGTCGTAATTGCCAGAGGAATACCTGACATAAGAATAGGAGAGGTTGTGGAAGTTGGCGAGGAGAGACTTATAGGAGAAGTAGTAAGAGTTTCTGAGGGTTTTTTTACAATTCAGGTTTATGAGAATACCAGTGGAATAAAACCTGGGGAACCTGTTATAGGTACTGGAAAGCTTCTCACCGCTGAATTAGGACCTGGTCTAATGTCAAGGGTCTTTGATGGTATTCAACGACCTTTAAAGGATATCATGGAGCACATAGGACCATTTGTAAGGAGAGGGGTTAAGGTTAATATACTTCCTAGAAATGTAAAATGGCTCTTTAAACCTAGGGTAAAGCCTGGAACTAAGGTTGGAGAAGGAGACATACTAGGTACTGTTCAGGAGACATCTTTAATCGAGCATAGAGTGATGGTACCACCAGGAGCTAAAGGGGAAATTGTAGAGATATACGAAGGAGATATGACAGTGGAAGATACCATAGCGGTCATTAGGAGTGGATCAGATAAGTTAGAGTTAACAATGATGCAAGAATGGCCTGTGAGAACTCCTAGACCCATTGGGGAGAGATTAACAAGCGAAGTTCCTCTAGTAGTGGGTCAAAGGGTCATAGATACGTTCTTCCCGGTAGCTAAAGGTGGTGCAGCATGTATACCTGGAGGCTTTGGAACAGGCAAGACAGTTACATTACACAAAATCTCGATGTGGAGCGACTCTGAGATTGTCATATATATAGGATGTGGAGAGAGAGGAAACGAGATCGCTGAGCTTCTTAAGGAGTATCCTCGTCTCGTTGATCCAAAAAGTGGTAAGCCTATCATTGAGAGAAGCATTATAATAGCTAACACCTCTAACATGCCTGTATCTGCAAGGGAAGCCAGCATATACATGGGGGTTACAATGGCTGAATATTATAGAGATATGGGTTACCATGTGACTTTAATAGCAGACTCTACGTCAAGATGGGCTGAGGCGTTAAGAGAGATATCAGGTAGACTTGGAGAGATGCCTGTTGAAAGAGGATACCCTGCCTACCTACCTGATAAACTAGCAGAGTTTTATGAGAGAGCAGGGAGAATAGTGTGTCTCGGAGAACCCAGGAGAGAAGGCTCAGTAACAATATTAGGTGCCGTGTCTCCTCCAGGAGGGGATTTTAACGAACCCGTAACTATTCATACATTAAGATTTGTAGGGACTATGTGGGCTCTGGACACAGAACTTGCCTATAGAAGACATTTCCCAGCTATAAATTGGTTAAGAAGCTTTAGTCGTTATGCTGAGATTGTAGAGAGATGGTGGTCCAAAAATATATCCCCTGACTTCCCTCAATACAGGAGAAGAGCTTTAAGATTGTTAACAGTAGCCTCTGAGCTTGAATCGATAGCTTCTATAGTAGGTGAGAGTGCTTTACCCGATGATCAGAGACTAATACTTCTTATATCTGATGTGCTGAAGGAAGGTTTTCTTAGGCAGACAGCTCTTACAGGTGAAGACGTATTCTGTGTGCCAGAAAAACAATATTGGATGTTAAAGATGATAATGGACTTTTTCGACAAATCTTACAAACTTGTTCAAAAGGGAGTCTCGATCGAAGAGATAATTAGACTACCTGTTATAGCTAAGATGATGAGGGTGAAAGAAGATGAAAGAGGGCTTGAAGCCGTCAAAGAGGTATATGAGGAAGCTAATGAAGCTCTTATGAAACTGTCTAGTAAATATGGTGTTCCTTTAACGTAAAAGGTGGGTTTTTTATGGAGATATTTAAGTTAGCTAAGTATCAAGGGAAGTTTTACAGAGGAGTTAATGAGGTAAGAGGCAGCCTCATGTTTATTAGGAGTGCCGGCGAGGTAGGCTACGAGGAAGTTGTGAGGATAATAGGTAGAGATGGTAAGGAGAGGTTCGGAAGGGTTCTTGAGACTGGCAGGGATTTGGTGGTCGTTCAAGTATTAGGAGATGAGGAAGGACTTGAAAGAGACGTACTAGTACAGTTCACTGGTACGACATTTTCCATACCACTCTCAGAGGAGGTATTAGGCAGGATATTTAATGGAAGATTTGAACCTATCGATGACTTACCTCCTATTCTTTCAAGGGAGAGAAGGGAGATAACCGGAAACCCATTAAACCCTATGGCTAGAGAGTATCCTCGCGACTTTATACAGACGGGTATCTCAGCTATAGATGGTATGCTAAGTTTAGTTAGAGGACAGAAGCTTCCAATTTTTAGCATATCTGGCCTTCCTCATAATACTCTAGCCGCTCAGATCTCCAAGCAAGCAACCGTGCTTGGAGAAGAGGAGGAGTTCGCTGTTGTTTTTGCTGGAATAGGATTAACTAACTCAGAAGCAGAGTATTTCATGTCTGAGTTTAGGGAATCTGGAGCTATGGGGAAGCTTGTAGCTATACTTAACTTAGCAGATGATCCTGCAGTTGAAAGGATAATGACCCCCAGAATAGCCCTTACTGTGGCTGAATACTTAGCTTTTGATCTAGGGATGCATGTGTTAGTTATATTGACTGACATGACTAATTACTGTGAAGCTCTCAGGGAAATAAGTGTGGCTAGAGGTGAAATACCCGGTAGAATGGGCTATCCAGGCTATATGTATTCAGACTTAGCCTCCATCTATGAGAGAGCAGGTATAGTAAAAGGTGGTAAAGGAAGTATAACTTTAATGCCTATATTAACCATGCCAGGTGGAGATCTTAGACATCCTATACCTGACTTAACGGGTTACATAACTGAGGGACAGATAATACTTAGCCAGGAACTTTACACTAGAGGAATATATCCGCCTATAAACGTGTTACCCAGCCTAAGCAGGCTTATGAGAGCCGGCGTAGGCTCAGGCAGAACCAGAGAAGACCACTCTTACGTCTCAGACCAGCTTTACGACGCATACTCGAGGGGTGTAAGAGCAAGAGATTTAGCTAGAATAGTTGGAGAAATAGGACTGAGTGTGAGAATGAGAAATTACCTTAAGTTTGCTGATGAGTTTGAAAATAGATTTTTAAGTCAGGGAGCTGATGAAAATAGAAGCATAGAGGAAACCCTGGAAATAGGATGGGAAGTACTATCTGTGTTACCTAGAGAGGATTTAGTCAGGATACCTGAAGAATTTGTGAATAAGTATTACAAAGGTTAATCTGTAATGAGCTCTCTTAGGTTTCTACCCATTTCAAGAGGTACATTACTAAAACTTAGGGAAAGATATGAAGTGTCCAGAAGAGGGAAAGAGATACTCGAGATGAGACGAGAGCAGCTAATTAGAGAGGTTTTTTTCCTCATGGATAAACTTAGAGAAAGAGAGAAATTAGAGAAAGAGATTTTGAACATATTAGAGGATGTTTCTAAATTAAGAGTATATAAGGGAGAAGGAGAATTTAAATCAATGTCAGCTCTTGTTAAACCACCTAAAATAGATGTATTACTTGTAAGTGTACAAGGGGTTCCTGTTCCTCAAGCAAGAATACTTGAAGAGCCTAATTTAACGGAGATAAGTGATATTGAGTTTCTTAGTTCCTTTAAGAAGCTATGGGACATATTTAGCTCTTTGTTAGAAATAGCTAACATAGAGATGAGTATAGAGAGACTTAGTAAGCACCTATCTTATATTAATAGAGTTGTCAATAGTCTAGAACGAAATTTATTGCCTGAGCTGAAGAATATGATATCCTATATAGAGGAAAGACTTGACGAGGAGATGATAAGCGAGTTCGTTAGACTGAGAGAAGTATCGAGGAGAGAATAATGGAGACCTATTTAATTGTGAGAGTTCACGGACTTTTACAGCATTTGCTTAAACCTAAAGACTATATAAACTTTTTAGAGGAAAAAGTGACTTTAAATGAGTTAGGTTATACAAATGAAGAATATGATCTTGAGAGAAAAATAAACAGTATTTACGGAAAATTTATAGAACGAATAAAGTTCTTAGAGAAGATAGGGGGGTCTCTGACTCCCTTCTTTACGGCATTTCTTGATTTTTTAGAAATAAATAATGTTAAATATAAATTCAGATACTTAAGAGGTTCATCAAGAGACATTTACTATATTCCTTATTCGCATTTTATACCCTTTGACAGATTAATTTCAATAAGTGACGAAGAAGAACTCATGTTTTTACTTAGTAAAACACCTTACATCACTATTTTAGAACCTAAAATTAAAAGAATAAAAGTGTCTAATCTTTCCCTAAAGGTTATTGAAGCGATATTGGATGCCATATATTGTTCTTATTACAGATACCAGGCTAAAATTGCTCATATTAAAAAAGGAACGTTAAGGCTTGTGGACTTGGAAATATTAATTAAATATCTTTATTGGTTACTTAATCTCACTGAAGAGGATATTGCTTTACTTAAGAATATACGCTTAATTGAAGAATTTCTTCCAAAAACATTTAAAGTAATAGATAATATAGAAAATATACTTAAATTATATAATATTAAATATGATAATGTACAATATATTATTAATAGCAAACAGATATCAAGATTAATGTCCATGATATATAAGGCTTTTTTAAGAAAAGTAAGTAAGGCTGCTCTTAGAGGTTCTATGTCACAGGAATATGTTTACTATTATATGTTATTATGTAAGTTTGAAATGAGTAATTTGGAAAGAATTATTATAGGAAAGAAAACAGGTTTAACACGGGAATTAATAGAACCTGCTCTTATTTTCCCTCCCTCTCTCTAGATCCTACCAAGTATTATTACTCCCATCAGTATCCCGTAAATAGCTATTCCTTCAGCTAATCCGCTGAGTATTAGTAGGAAGCTTCTAAGCTCTGGTCTTTCGGCCACAGCTGCGAAACCTGCTGAAGCTACAGCCTTAAGGGCTATACCTGAAGCTATGGTAGAACTTGCTACGGATATTGCTGCTGCTAGAGCTACAAATGAGAAATCCGTTATTCCTGTAGCAACTTTTTTCGCTTCAGGAGCTTCCTCAGCAAAGCTACTGAAACCTGCCCTAGTAAATGCATAGACGGAAATCGCTACTAGTGCTATAGTGAGAGCTATGTTAATTACCAATAAGAGCCTGAATAGCTTGATTTCCATCTTGCTCATAACGTTCCACACTTTTCTCAAATTCCCTTATTATAAATATTTATTCTTGCAGTTTAATTCTCCTTATTCCTAGTATCAATGGAAGCGAGAGAGAGAAGAAAATTACGGCATTGCTTACCTGGTGTAATAGTGTAAAGGGTAAACCTATTATTAGTGTCTGAATAAAATTCATTCCGAGAGAGTACGAGAAAACGAGATTTGTGAAAACATCGTAAATTATCGTAGTTAATGTTCCCCAAAGGCTCATTTCAAAACTTCTGATTAGGTAGTCTCTTTTCCTTTTTATATTAATTCCCATGTTTCCCCTAATTCCTCCAACGATACCATAGACGGTTTCTCCTATCATTGTTGAGATCCATACGGGAAAAGAGAACCCATATGGGTTTATAACACCATAAACTAACCATATCATGACACCTACTAAGGCTCCTTTAATAGGTCCAAAGGAGAACCCTGTTACAAACACGATCAAATCCATTAACTTAACGTTAGGTATCGAGATAAGGATATAGTTACTTACTATTGCTAGAGCGGTCATAGAGGAAATAAGCCCTATTTCCCTCGACCTTATACGTTTTCACCTGAAGCCATATCAGCTATAAGTTTGCTATATTCATTAGGCGAATATATCTTTACTATCCTTCCATCAACCATTCTGGCGGCTCTGTCACAGTAACTAATAAGTTCTAAATTATGAGTAACCATAACTATTGTTACTCCGAGATCTTTATTAAGTCTCTTAAAGAGTTCCATGATCTGTATTGAACTTTTTCTGTCCACATTACCTGTAGGTTCATCACCAAGTATTATCTTAGGCTCAGTAACTATTGCTCTAGCTATAGCAACCCTCTGTTGTTCTCCTCCACTCATCTGGGAAGGTCTATGATTAGCTCGGTGAGCCATGCCCACCATTTTCAATGCTTCTAAAGCTTTTCTCTCAGCCTCCTTTCTAGCTACGTTTCTTAGCTTTAAAGGAAGCATTACATTCTTTAATGCACTCATTCTAGGTATCAAGTGGTACATCTGAAACACAAACCCTATGTTTTTATGTCTAAATACACTCAGCTCATCGTCATCCAACCTTGTTATATCAGTTCCCTCGATGATCACCTTACCAGTCTCAGGTCTCATGAGACCACCTATCACGTACATTAGTGTAGATTTACCTGAACCACTAGGACCTACTATCCCAAAAAACTCCCTTTTTGAAATTTCCAAATTAACTCCTTTAAGAGCCCATATCTCAACCTCGTTCATTCTGTAACGCTTTCTAACCTCATTTATCTCTATAATTCTATTCATATCTAAGAGCCTCCACAGGGTCTAATTTAGCAGCTGTGTATGCTGGAGCTAAGGTAGCTACGATGTTAATGATGACCGGTATTACGAAAGTTAATGAAACTATTTTTACATCCATCTCAGGCTTAAGAGTTATATCAAACGCTGGTATACCTACAAACTCTGATAACACTAGAAATACAAGTATCCCTATGAATGACCCCATTATGGATAATAAGAAAGATTCGGAAAGAAACATGGTCATTAGCTGTCTTCTTCTGAAACCTAATGCCTTAAGAACCCCGATCTCTCTAGTTCTCTGTATGACACTTATAGTCATTGTGTCAAACATCCAAAGCCCTGTTATGAGCAAGCTTACTCCTGAGATAAAAGCGAGAAATATCTCCACTGAGCGCATGAACATATTGAACTGTTCTAGAAGAAAACTTAAGTTAACTACCGTAGCATCAGGTAAGTAGGCTTTGATTCTATCACTCGTCTCATCTATTTTATTAACATCTTGGACCTTGACTACAATTATATCATAACTTCTTGAAGGATTAAAATATTGAAAGAAGGTCTCTAAGTTGACGAATATAGAGGCTCCAGGTCTTATAAAAGCTATGCTTACTCCTGTAGACTTTATAATACCTTCTATAGTACCTATCATATGAGTTCTATCTCCTCTTACTACTATGTTTTGACCAACCTCAAACCTTTTGATACCTCTCTCATAGTCTATAGCTATAAGCTCTCCTACAAGCACATTACTTCCTAAAAGCGTAATATGACCATCTAACAGCGCCTTCTTAGGATCATCTGTACCAAGTATGTATCTTATCTGGCCTGGTTTTATTCCATAAATTGTAGTGCCTATCTTCTCTCCTCCCTCTATTATAACTTGCGCTGAAGCTATAGGAATTACCTCCTCTACGTTAGGTAGGTCTGAAACTAACAACACATCAGTTTCAGAAAGCTTAGTATTAGGAATTATGTAAATTATGTCTGAGCTTAACACTCTCATTAATCTTTGTGAGAATTCCCTATTAAAGGAACTACCTATTCCCAAAGCTATTGAAAGAGCAGATACACCTATTATAATCCCTGTTATTGCTCCTATGCTCCTTCCTTTTCTCTCCTTAATGCTATCTAAAGCTAGCGATAAATAGTCTATAATATTCAAACCAAATCTCCCTTATTTTACCTTATTCCTGAGGAAATACGTTAAGCTTTATAACTCTACTCTTTATATGTTGACCACCGTAAAGGTCCGTATAAGTTATATTAACTGTTATGTTATGAGAACCTGTACTATGAGGTATTATAGAAAATGCTACACTAACGGGTGATTGAGGAGCTAATGTACCTAGAAACACGTAACTTCTTCTTATGACTTCGATATCAGGAGGTGTCACTATACTTACATTTAAATTATTAGCAGAAGTTGAACCCGTGTTAAATAATCCTACAGATATGGTTAAGGTAGTGTTTAACAATGGTGTGCTTGGAACCATGTCTATAGACGATACTTTAACTTCGGGGAAAGCTAATATGTTTAAACTTAAAGCTCCCTTAGTTACCTCTACTATGTCATTCGTGGTTCTATACGTTATTTCATAGTTAAATACCTGAGAGCTTACCGTAGTTAACGGAACTATTACTCTGAGAGGCTTTCTTATTACCTCTAAAGGTTTTATGTCTCCTATTTTTATTAGATAGTTATTAATAAGTATCTGTGATCCTGGAGAAGGTATGATGGTTAATACGGCTTCTTTAATTTCTAAATCACCGTTATTTACGACTTCGAGAAATATTTCTTGTTCAGCGCCGGCTATTACAGTAGATGGATTGAAAACAGCTTTTATTATACCGCTTGTACACGCATACAAACTCTTAGAGAAATCCCTTGTGACTAAGCTACCATCACTAGTGATATAACTCACCTTAAAACTAGTAACGGGCATTGGATTTGTAGGAACTACCAATAGTGAGTAATTTCTTTTTTCCCGAGGTTCCATTCTTTCTATAAATATTGTAAAAGGAACTGGTGTATCAAGAAAGGTTAATCCTTGAGGTAGTAAGATTATCCTTAAACTTCTTAAATGATCACTACTATTATTATGTATGATAATGTTAATTTTGTTAATGTTGTTGAGAATAAGTCTAGAAGGTTTTATATTTATTTCAACTAAGGCTTCCGGAGTTACATTAAAAATTACAAACTCCTCTAAATGCCTTTTTACCGAGATTATTTCAAGTCCTCTAACTCCCGTTTCAGCCTCTTTCTCCCATTCAACTATGACTTTTGCCTCAAATTCTAGAGGGATTTTAAGTACTTCAAGCGTAAAATCAAAGAATTTAATCTCTCCGGGTCTCCACAATGACACTCTTTTCTCTTCGCTTATCACCTTCACATATTCAGTTCTAGGCATAAGCTTAATAGATGCTCCTAATACCTGTTTCTCACCTAAATAAACTACTCCTATCTTTACTACTCCTATATCACCTGCTTTAAGAGGCTTCCTTAACCACTGAATTTCACCAACTTTAATTGTAATACCTTGTGATATTACCTTATTTGGACATAAAATAACTAAAATTATTCCAATTAAAACACTCAACAAGTAGATTACTTTTACAAGACCATGATATCCTTTTTTCATTAGATCCCACCCTTTATAGTCTTCCAGCCTTAAAACATCGTAATTTTATTAATTATATCTCATAGCTACCATTTGATGAGGCTCGATAACGTCAAAGTGTTCGCTTTTGATTTTGATGGTACGTTAATAGATAGTTATTCCTGTATACCTAAGATATGGATTAAGATAGGTAAAAGATTGGGAATAAGCGATGATAAGCTTTTCGCCTTCCTCTGTGAGGCTCTTAAGGAAGAAGACCAAGCAGATAGTAAAGAAGTGTTTGACAGATCGCAGGTCGCTTTAAAAGCTCTTAAAAAGTTAGGAATTGTAACTAAAGGGAACATCAAGTTTATAAATGGCATTTATTGGAGCTTAAGGATTAAAAATTCAAGACCTACACCTTGTGCTCATGCATTACTTAATTATCTAAAGAGAAAATATGTGTTAATTAGTATATCAGGAAATGATGGTATTAGATCTTTTAAAAAGCTTAGAATAAGAGCTTCGGGCATGTACGATTATTTCAGCGATATATTTGTGGCAGGAGAAGATGTACCTTCAAAGGTAGAAGGATTAGAATTTATCTTAAGAAAATATGACGTTAAGAAAAATGAGGTACTTTTTATAGATGATAAGCCTAGACCTATAAATCAGGCAACAGAAAGAGGCTTCCTAACGGTTAAGGTCGAATTTAAGGGTCCCTTAAAGCTTGGTTGGAAGGATTTATGTACTTCATATATTAAGGTAGATACCTTGTGTGACCTCCTCTATATTCTAATAAAGCAAAATAAATAAGTTAGGTTTCTTAAACAGAATTTATATATAGTATTAAAAATATAAATTAAATGTGAGAATGAGTTCGAACGACTATCTTAGAGCTGCATTCATTATATCTCTAGTAGGAAGTGTTATCATTATTATAAATAGTATAATCTCACTATCATAGAGCCTCTATGGCTTTCCTGAACAAGAGGAAGAGATGGGTCCTTGGATGATGCATCGCTGGATGTATGGCCATTCACATAACTTTATGATAATCGCTTCATTAGTAGCCTTAATATCAGGCATAGTCATTCTAGCTAGTGCTATTGTGCTTAATACACGTACTTCAGAACGGGTCACTTGAGGAACATTGATATTAATATTTTCAGTGATTAGCTTTCTAGGTATGAGTGGCTTCTTCATTGGCGCTTTTTTAGGTATAACAGATGGAATTCTAGCACTAACCTCTAAATTAGGAAAAAAACATAATATTTTTAAGGAAAACTCTTAGTTTAAGGTTCGAGGTAAATGTCTCACGAGGAACTTGTATATAAATGCTTAAAATGTGGCAAGATATTCTCAAGAAGCGAAATGGAGACGTTACCTGGTGTTAGATGTCCGTATTGCGGATACAAGGTTGTCATAAAACTAAGACCACCTATAGCTAAGAGAGTTAAAGCTGTTTAAAACCCATTTTTTATCTCGTTATAAAGTATTATTTTCTTAATTAATAGAGTTGCATAGGTTGAAGTAATCTTAGCTCTATCATACAACGGGTTAACCTCCACTATGTCAACCCCTAATAATTTGTTTTTTAAAATTATATTTTTTAAAATTTTTAATATAGTTCTTAAAGATAAACCTAGAGGTTCAGGATTACTCACACCCGGTGCTAATCCTGGATCAATAACATCAATATCTATTGACAAATAAACTTTTCCTCCATTAAGTTTGTTTAGCAGTTGCTTTATTTTTTTCCTTATTTCATGACTATATACTACCATTAATCCGCATTCTCTAGCGTAACTTACCTCCTCAGGAGATACCGCTCTAGCTCCTATTACCACAACTTTATTACAACCAATTTTCTCAACACATCTTCTTAATACTGTAGCATGAGTTAAATTAGCACCTATAGGGTATTGATCTCTTAAATCTAAATGAGCATCCATGAAAACCAAAGTTACGTCCTTAATCTCAGATATTCCAAGGATAGAGCCGTACGTAAGTGTATGTTCTCCTCCAATTATTACGGGGATTTTTTCATCCTTAATAATCTCCTTAATGACTACAGACAATTTTTTTGTAAGCTCTTTGGGATCAATTACAAAACTTAAATCTCCTGCATCGTGTACAAGAATGGAATCAAAGTCTATACCAGTCTCTACATCATATGACTCCATTTCTAATGAGATATTTCTTATAGACGTTGGTGCAAACCTGGATCCAGGTCTGAAGGAAGAGGTTGAATCGAAAGGTACTCCTATTATAATGTATTTAGCTTTGCTATAATCTATCTCAATTCCTGAAAAGTATAAGGAAGGTCGGGTTAAATAAAACTTAAGTGTTTCTCTTTTCATTACTGTCTTTTCCTACTAACTACCACAGCATCTATACTCCTGATGCTACCATATTTGTTTATAAGCTCCTCTATTTCTTCAGGAGGTATGTTCCAACCACTTATAGTTATCTTAAGCGTTTCCGTCTTGGCATCTACCTCTGTCACATATATCTCGACGTTATTTATACCCTTGATCTCTCCCAGTGCTAGTGCTAAATCAGTGATACTTATTTCTCTTGGTTTAAGAACATCTAATGTTAATTTAGTTACTCCTATATCAGAGTTCGAGGGCACCCAGCCCCTCACCTGAAGGTCATTATCCAGATACCAAGTCCTGTATTTAAAAGTATTAATAGTGAAATTGCTAGACCAGCTAGAAGCATATAGATACCATACAGTATCATGTTTCCTTTAGAAACTTTACCTAAATATAAGCCCAGTGAGAACACTAAAGCTAAGGTTATTGAGACCGAGAAATATGTAGCTATATCGAAATTAATTAGTCCTATCTTTGAAAGTAAATAAGGCGAAGCTGATATTAAAGCAGCCATCATAGGTGCCATACTGTCGGTTAATGCAGCTAATATCACAGCTGTGTCAGAAGCTTTGTCTATTAAGCTGTTATTAAGTTTAGTTAACATAGCATGTTCAAGCTCTTTAACTTTCCTCTCTCTCTCAGCTTTTTCAGTTATTAACGCACCTACGAATCCTGAGACTCCCATAGCGAAACTTGCACCTAAACCAGCTGAAAGTATTAAGTTTGGATCTTTAGAACCTGACATATAGGTACCAACTACAAGTCCTAACATAGTTAAAGCTCCGTCAAAAGCATTCATTACAAAGTAACGTCTTAAAATCTCTTCAGCATTAGACATCTCAAGAAGATCCTGAAGCCCCTCTATTTTTTCCTTAAGATAATTACTTAAGCCCCCTATAAGCTTATTTGACATATCTCCGTTCAATAAGTATATTTTAACCACAGGTTAATAACTTTATCTCTTCGATAAATAATTTTAACAATATAAAGGTATATTCTTAGTTAGTTATTTAAAATATAAATAAAAATATTAAGCTTAGTTATAGTTTTGAAAAATTTCCTAAGTATATAATCCTAAATATATGAGAAATTTGTATCAGAAATAGGACAAAACTATGAAACTGCTTATTAAAACTCCTAGAGGATTAGAAAATATTGTAGCTAGTAGAGTGCAGGAGATATTATCAAACACAAAGTCCTCTATAATATCAAAACCTCATGGATATTTAGGTATAGTATTAGCTGAAGTAGAAAGGTGTGAACCAACTGTTCTTTTGAGAGAAATACCTGAAATAGAGAAGTTACTTATCATAGAGGAAGAGGTAAAAGCTACTCTTAATGAAATATGTGAAGCTTCAGTAAGAGTGGCTAAGAAATGCATAGGCAAGGATGAGAGCTTCGCTGTAAGAACCACTAGGAGAGGTAAACACGACTTTTCATCCATAGATGTAAATGTTAAAGCCGGTGCTTGTATACAGGAAGCTATGGGAAACCCTGTCGACCTTACCTATCCAGATAAAATTATCTGGGTGGAGATTATAAATGATAAAGCTTACCTATCTTGTAGTGAAGGTGAGTTAGAACATAAGAAAAAGTATCCAGGTAAACCTGATATCAAGGAATTAGTTGAGAAGATTGTAGTCGTTCAAATGCCTTATCTAGGGGATTTAAAGGGAGCTAAAGCTATAGGAGTTAGAATAGGTAGAGCGGTACAAACATTTCGTGTAAAGGCTCTATATATAGCTCCATATTACAGGGTTAATGCATTAGAGCTTAGAGAGTTTATTGATGGAGTTATGGAAGGGATATATTCAAGGTTTGAGATTCAAAAAAAGACAAGTGCTAAACCGGAGGACGTAAGGCTAACTCCTGTCTATCTTCAAGACCTTTATCAGTTTGTTAGAGATCATAGGAATGAAGGAATAATCGTTACTTCAACCAGAGGTAAATCATTAAATGAGGTATGTAAAGACATAAAGAGAGTTTTTAAAGAAAAGGAAGTAATTAATATATTAATAGGATCAAGAGAAGGAATACCTACAGGCGTCTTCAGATTTGCTGACTTAGTCATAGATGTTGCTCCAGGAATGACCTTAGCCACGGATGTAGCCGTCTCAAGTATTTTAACAGCTATAATATGGGCGGTTAGCCTTTAACCACCGAAAGAGGTATCATCCTAACAACTTTCTTAGCCATTCCTACAGCATCTGCTACTTCAGCTACTCTATCGACATCTTTATAAGCTCCCGGAGCTTCCTCAGCTACAACAGCTAAGCTTGCTGCTCTGATAACTATACCCCTGTTTTCTAACTGTGATTTTACTACACTTCCTTTATATTCTCTCTTAGCTGCTGCTCTGCTAAGAACCCTTCCAGCTCCATGAGGTGAGGACCCAAATGTTATTTCCATCGCCGTCTCTGTGCCAACTAGTATATAAGACGCTGTTCCCATAGATCCAGGTATTAGAACTGGCTGGCCTATCTCTTTATATTTAGAAGGTATTAATGGATGTCCAGATGGGAAGGCTCTTGTAGCTCCCTTTCTATGAACGTAAACCTTCCTTCTGTAACCGTTTACTTTATGTTCTTCTAACTTAGCAATGTTATGTGCGACGTCGTAAATTATATGCATATCTAAATCTTCCGCAGATCTTTTAAGCACCTTCTCAAATGCTTGCCTAACCCAGTGAGTAATTAACTGTCTGTTAGTCCAAGCAAAGTTAGCGGCGGCCTTCATGGCTGAGAAGTAATCCTCTGCCTCTTTACTAGTTACAGGAACTGATACAAGCTCTCTGTCAGGCCTAGGAACATTATACTTTCTTACAGCTATTTCCATAACTTTTAAATAATCACTACATACCTGATGCCCAAGACCTCTACTACCTGTATGTATCATTACAACTATCTGTCCTTCTTCCTCTATTCCCATAATTTTTGCTATTTTGTGATCATAGATTTTATCCACTTTTTGTACTTCGAGAAAATGATTTCCACTACCTAAAGTACCTAGCTGACTTCTCCCTCTATCCTTAGCTCTTTGAGAAACCTTAGTCGCATCAGCTCCCTCCATAGCTCCTTTTTCTTCAATAAACTCAGGATCCTCACTCCACCCATATCCATTCTTTATAGCCCAATTAACACCTTCTTCAAGAACATGGTTTAACTCCCTATCACTTAACTTTAACTGAGCTCTAGATCCTAATCCTGAAGGCACATAGTTAAACAAGGTAGTGGTTAACTCCTTTAAAATAGGCCTAACATCGTTCTCTCTAAGATTTGTTCTAACGATTCTAACACCACAGTTTATATCATAGCCCACTCCTCCAGGACTTATTATTCCCTCATTTGCATCGAACGCGGCTACTCCTCCTATTGGAAAGCCATATCCCTGATGCCCGTCTGGTAGCACTATAGAGTACTTATATATACCAGGTAATTGAGCCACGTTAGCAGCCTGAGTAAGTGTTTCATCACCTCTCATTTTTTGAAGCAATATATCATCAGCGAATATTCTCGCTGGAACCCTCATTTTCCCCTCTCTAGGTATTTCCCACGTGTACTCCTTTACTTTCCTAAGTTTAACTACCATTACTTAACTCACCTAACTTCTGGAAGTTAACTACTGTTATTAAGCATTTTTATACATATATCATAAACTTATACTATGACTATAAAATGAAAATCTTAGTTAAACGTAAAGTTACCGATGAGGAAATTTTTAACCTAATACAAAGAAGGCTTCCTCCAAGATATCATATCAAGCTTGAAGATCTACAAAGTGCTTATATGGAATATGAAGAGGAGGGAGAAACTATACTTACCGTGAGTGAAGAGTATGACCTTGAAACTGTAAGAAGACTTTTAACCCCTAGGATGACAGAGCTTTTAGAGATAATAAAGAAAGAGAGGTATAGCATAAGTGAGTTAGCTAAGAAACTTAACCGCTCTCCCTCAAATGTATACAATGATGTAAAATTCCTTGTAAATAATAAGTTTGCCTTACTCCTCAGTAAAGGAAGGGCAAAAATACCTATTTTATTAATAGAAAGTATTGAAATTAAGATATAAGCATTAAGGGTAATGAGGAATAACCTCCTCTATTGGAAAGAGGTATTAAAGTAACGTTTTAAGTGGTTTATGACACTCTTTGATATATTCACTTTAAAGACTATTGAAAGAGGAGTAATCGCTATTTTCTTTTCGACATGAACAGTGTAAACATCTGTATCCTTTTCTGGACCAAGAGGCTCTCCATATACCCAGTAATACTCTATTCCTCTAGGATCAACTCTTTTATCTACAATACTTGCATATCTAAGTCTAGCGGTAGGAACTATCTCATACTCTTCACACGGTTCACTGGGAAAATTAACATTAAGCATATCAACTCCCTCAGGTAACTTCTCTAATAGCACTCCTTTTACCAGTTTTCTAATGTTATTTTTCATAAAACTCCTTAACTTATCATTTTCAAAGTCTTCAGTAGATCTAACTGCAGCTGAGAAAGCTATAGCGGGTATACCTTCTAATGCAGCTTGAGCAGCTGCTCCCACAGTTCCTGAAGATAATATAACTTGCATGCTAGTATTATCCCCTATATTAACGCCTGAAAGGACAAGATCGAGTTCCTCGTTTATGGCTTTTGAAGCTAAGTAGACTATATCGCTAGGTGTTCCATTAGTTATGTAGACAGTTTTTCCGTATATTTTAACTTTATTGATTCTTAAAGGTTTATGGAGGGTTATTCCAAGTCCACTGGCAGATTTAGGTGTTTCAGGAACCATTATAATTATCTCCCCAAAATCTCTGACTGCCTCATATAACAGCCAAAGTCCAGGACTATAAGGACCATCATCATTGGTTATAAGTATTTTTCTCATTAGTATCACTGTGTTTATATTTTATAAAGGTTGTAAACAAATGTAAAGATTAATCTTTAACCAAGGTTTTAGCTGATAGGTGTTTTAAATGAGTTATATAGATGTAGGGTCGAGAAAGTTCACAGCTGAATTATCATCCATGGTTAATAAAAAAATAATTGTTCATACATCCTCTAATAAAAGCTATACAGGCACGTTACTTGGATACTCAACATCTAACTATAGCGTTGTGCTATCTGATGCGGAGGATAATGAGGGGCATAGATATCCTAGGGTAGTTATTTATGGTCATGCGATAACAGAACTTTTTCTCGTAGAGGAGCCTTTAGACATGGCGGAGCTTGCAAGAAGATTAGAGGAATTATTTCCAAGAATGATAAGATATTACCCTGAAGCTAAACTTATAACTATAATGGATAGGGTGAAAGTAACTGAGAACGGTGTCGAAGGGACAGGTCCTATAGCCGAGAGAGTAAAGAGTATATATGAAAAATTTGTCACAGAGTGGAAAGAAAGAAAAAAGACATGAAAAGCCCAGAAGTATTTGAGATCGAAGAAAAGGATCTTCTAGGTAGGATAGGGAAGTTATTCACTGATCATGGAGTAGTTGAGACGCCAACACTGGCTCCTGTAATAAATCCTTCAAAGAACGTGTTAGAACCTAAAAGTATAAAGGAAATAGGTTTTACTTTACTAATGACTAATGCATACCTAATAAAGAAAAGTTACGATAAACTTGCCTTGGAGATGGGCGTTCATAATCTATTAGGAGTAGAGACTCCTATAATGACAGACTCGGGTGCCTACCAGTTAATGACCTATGGCAGTATAGAGGTAGATCCCCTCGAGATAGTAGAATATCAAGTCTCATTGGGAAGTGATATAGGAGTTATATTAGATATACCCACTAGAAAGGGCATACCTAAAGACCAGGTAAGACAGGAAGTTGAGGAAACTCTCAAAAGAGCCAAACAAGCCCTAAACGTTAAAAGAGATAAGATGTTACTAGTAGGACCTGTTCAAGGAGGATTATATCTCGATCTAGTTGCTTACTCAGCTAGCAAACTCTCGAAGCTTGAGTTTGATGTGTATGCTGTAGGGGGACCTGTTCAGATAATGGAAAATTACGAATTTAGGGATCTAGTTAAGCTAGTAATGACCGCTAAGATGAACCTTCCACTTGGCAAGCCGCTTCATTTATTTGGAGCAGGACATCCCCTTATACTTCCTTTAGCAGTTGCTATGGGAGTAGATACCTTTGATTCCGCCTCCTATGCGTTATATGCTAAGAATAAAAGGTATATGACACCCTATGGTACACTTAGATTGGAGGAGATGAGGGATCTTCCATGTAATTGCCCTGTGTGCTCTTCTTATGATATAAAAGATCTTATAGAAATGCCCTCTCAAGAACTTATTGAGAAACTTTCCCAGCATAATCTTCATGTCCTTAGAGGTGAGATTAGAGAAATTAAAGAGGCTATCCATGAAGGAAGACTTTGGGAATTACTTGAGATAAAGGCTACTGCGCACCCTTCTGCGATGGAAGCATTAATAGAATTCAGGAAATACATAAAGTTTATTGAAAAATATCACCCAGAGACTAGAGGGATAGTAACGGGTCTTTTCTTCCCTTCAAGCTCAAGTAGATGGAGACCAGAAGTTTACAAGCACTTATCTAATCTGAAAGAAAGATTTATTGTTTCAAAGGATATTCTCGTTTTAATACAGGAAACTCCTCAGAAACCATTTACAAGGTTTGGATGGATAGCTGAATTACTAAGGAAGATAGATGAGGAAGAACTTCTAAGAAAGGTTCATGTAGCTATCATCTCCTCGGCTTTTAGTGTAATACCGATTGAACTTGATGGTTACTATCCTCTTTCGCAATATGAAGTTTCATCTAACGTCTTTATAGAGAGTTATGAGGAAATAGCTAGTGATGTAGAGTGGTATATTAGGAATAAAAATTTTAAAACTATTTTCTTAATCTACTATAGTTTACCGGCTTATATAGTGCTTTCTATTAGTGAAAAAATTAGGAGAATAGGGGTAAAAATATATCCGCTCAAGATAAGCCTTAAGCATGATGATATTGGTAAAACAATAAATTTTATTAAAAAAATAGCTAATATTTAAACATAAAGCATCTTACTCTCTCCATAAGCTCGTTTAAATCTCTCCTCTATCTCCTTAACTTCTCTTTCTATTCTCTCTTCCTCCTCTAAAAGGTCTTTCACATCTATGTTTAGGTTAAGAAGCTTATTCAACATCTTTATCGCCTCTGTAGCTGCTCTAGGATCAGGCCTAGTGACGTTGGCATATGGTAGTAAAGTTATAGCTGGAAACTCAAGAATTTCAAACATTGAAAGCATAACTGCAAGAGGCCCCACTATGTAAAAATAGTCTTCTATTTTCCCTATCTTGAACTGTTTTAGAGAATCTTTCTTAGTTTTTAGATATACAGAAGTAGCAGCATATTTAACTTTGAACTTATCATCAGAAACTCTACTATCAAGACCTCCTATTAATACTGCCTCCTTAATACCTTTCTGAACCATAAACTCAGCTAACTTCATAGGGAGTTCGGTTATCTCCTTACTTGACAATGGAACATTAGGAACAAATATGACAAGGTTTTCTGTACAATATATTTCATAAGGTGTTACTATTCCTTTTCCCATGGAAACGTAAGGTGTCATATAAGGTGTATATACGAAACCTATTCTCCTAGCATCTAATGACTTAACTATATGCCTTATCGATATCCAACCTACATAGCCTACTCCATGAAAACCTGTAATAAAGATCTTATCTGCTATTTCCTTGTCGTTCTTTATTTTAACCCCTACTTTAACCACAATAAACTCCCTCTAACTACATTAGAGAATATTTATAAGTCCTGTTTTTAAGAAACAGACAGCGGTGTGGTTTAAATGGCGATCTATCACGGTAATGACTTACGGAAAATCACTGGTGGGAAAAAAGGGAGACACGTAAAAGTCAAAAGAAAGTATTGGATGGGCAGATTTCCTACAGAGACACAATTAGGTACTCAGCAAGTCACTAAAGTCATAAGAGTGAGAGGGGGAGGAATTAAGGTAAGAGTCAAAACGGCTTCCCAGGCTAACGTATTAAATCCTAAGACAGGTGAAACGAGAAGTGTTAAGATATTAAAGGTAGTAAGTAATCCTTCTAATAAGGACTACGATAGAAGAGGAGTAATTACTAAAGGAGCTATAATACAGACAGAGCTCGGTAAAGCTAAAGTTATCTCCAGGCCAGGTCAGGATGGGGTTATAAACGCTATTTTAATAGAAGAATAGTTATGGACAAGAAGCTTATAATATGGCCTCTTTACTTTGATGCCAAGAAATCCCGTAACGAGGGAAGAAGGGTAAGTAAGAATCTCTCAGTAGAGAACCCCTCTTTGGAACTTATAGCTAAAGCAGCTATAAAGGCAGGATATAATAATATTGAGGTAGATAAAGATTCTAGACATCCAGCTACATGGTTTGAATACAAAGGTAGGATAATTGTTTACTCTAATGAAAGTAAGCAAAAAGTTCTAAGAAAAATAGGCACGGCTCTTAAAGAAATTATGAGGAAAGAACGGCGCTAAGCATCTCTTTAACAATCTCGCTGACTAGTTTTCCATCAGCTCTTCCCCTAACCCTTTGCATAACTTTTCCCATAACTAAACCTACTGCTCTTTCACCTCGAGCCTTTACTTCCTTAATATTTTCCCTAATAACCTCATCTACAATGTTTTTTATCTCCTCAACTGATAACTGAACAAGGTTAAGTTTTCTTATAGAATCCTCTGGGCTCATATCAGGGTTTTTGGATAAAAACGCTAGTATATCTGGTATAGCCTCCTTAGCTATTCTACCCTCAGCTAATAACTTAAAAACACCGAATATCTTTTCATCGGTGAGTCTTTCTATAGGATAGCCTTCTCTCCTAAGATTAACTAATGTATTTTCAAGAGTAGAGGCCACCAAACTTGCAGATACCTTAAGTTCCTCAACCGCCTTCTCAAAAAGATCAAGATAATAGGATTCTATCATCCTTTTTGCCATCTCATCACTTAACCCATATTTATGCTTAAATTTCTCTAGTTTACTCTCAGGTAGTTCAGGCATAGAATGCCGTATCTCCCTTAATAGGCTATCAGTAACTATAAAAGGACGTATATCCGTCTCAGGGTACATTCTAGCCTTGCCTGGCATGGGTCTTAAAAATCTAGTTGTACCATCAGGATTAGCTCCTCTAGTTTCCTCCGGTACACCCTCTAAAGCCTCCCTAGCTCTTTCGATCACGGCGTTTAAAGCCTTTTCTGCTTTAGTCTTTTCCTCAAAAACTAAGACAAACCCATCTTTTTCCTTACAACCAAGCCTTTCCTTAACTAGCTGAACCTCTTCCTTACTTATTCCATATGCTGGAAGTTCATCGCTATGAAATATCCCTCCTACATCAGCCCAATACCTCGCTCTATCGGCGAACTCCGTTCCAAGCCTTCTTCCTGGTTGTATTTCCGAACCTATAATACCAGCAAACCCAGGTAACTTAACTGCAAGCGCCACTCCTCCTTTCTTTAATGCCCTCTTAGCTATTTTAGAACTAGTTTTTAAGAAAATATCAGTAACATCAATAAATTCGTTTTTTAAACTACTAGGCTTAACGTTTCTAGCTATAAGTTCCTCCTTAATTTTGATCAAATTAATCTGTCTTATAACCTCATTTTTAACTATTCTACTTATAAGACTAAGCTCTTGAACACCCTTTATCTCGATTCTTGCCCCCTCTCTTATCGATATGTTAAGGTCTTGTCTTATTGTACCAAGCCCTCTCTTCACCTTTCCTGTAACCCGAAGTAGCTGTCCTATCTTATATGCCACTCTTTCGGCTTCCTCAGGCGTCTCTATTACTGGAGCAGTAGCTATTTCTATGAGTGGTATTCCCATCCTATCTAATCTATAGATTATTTCTCCCCCTTCCCTGTTTTCTCCTACTTTTCTAGAGGCGTCTTCCTCTATACAGATCGTCTGTATAGGTATTTCCTTTTTTCCAACCTTTATCTTCCCCCCTAATGCTATCAATGCTGTTCGTTGAAAACCACTTGTGTTAGATCCATCAATAACTATCTTTCTCATAACCTGAATTTCGTCTACTATCATGGATCTTAGCATTAACGCTATTATTAGCCCTATTTTAATTGCCTCAGGATTTATGTCATGAGGAGGTTCCTCATCCATTTCCACTAGGCATACCGAATCCTCATAAACTTGATACCTATACTTTACACCTTTTTTAAACTCGAAGAGAGCTGCGGGATCCATCTCTCCCATTTCACTCCTAGTAGGTCTGAGCCTTCTCACAAACTCCGTATCAGGATTATCTTGCCTTATTAAAGTAGGACAGTTGCAGAAAAGTTTAGTCTTAGTGTTAAGCATTTGGTGAATTTCCAAACCGCATTTAAGACCTATTTTCTTATAATCTATCTTCAAGACAACACACCTTTAGTTATGAGAGGAGGATAAACCCTATTCTCACTTCTCTCATTTATTTCGTAAATCATGTTAGTCAACATAAGTTTCCTAACTTCTTTAGGCTCTCTTGTTTTAGCCAGTATCCAACTAAGCTTAACAAACGCTGTTTCAGGGATCATATCCTCACCAGGTATAACTCCTATATTTAATAGCTCTACTCCCCGTCTGTAAACATTCATGTTGATCCTTCCCCATATACATTGGGAGGTCATTACAACTATGATACCTTCCTCGATTGCTCTCTCTATGGCTGAAAGTAAACATTGACCCACATGTCCTAGTCCCGTGCCCTCAATCACTATTCCATGATAACCCTTATCTACTAAGAGATGTATCATCTCACTCCTCATTCCCGGGAAATATTTGATTAAAGCCACTTTCTCATCAAACTTTGTCTGAGCTATTATGCCTTCATCGCTTCTCCTTAAAAATCTTTTATTAATTAACTTAAGATCACCAAAATAGTTAACAATTGCCAAAGGCAAATCATTTACGCTTCTAAAAGCGTCTCTCCTACTTGTATGAAACTTTCTTACTTTAACCCCCCTATGAACTAGACAATAGTTATCTTCGATACTTCCATGCATCACAACAACTGACTCAGCAAACGGTGCTTTAATCGCCGTTACCGTTGCAGCTATAACATTTAATGCTGAGTCAGTTGAAGGCCTGTCTGAGGATCTCTGAGCTCCAACGAGTATTACAGGACCTGGCAATCTTTGTAAAGCAAAACCTAATGCTGCGGCAGTATACCCCATAGTATCCGTTCCATGAGCTATGACAACTCCTTTAGGTCCTTCAGTTTCAAATACCTTTGCCACTTTCTCAGCTATCCTTTCCCAAAGTTTAGGCTCCATGTCCTCGCTAAAGATATTAAACAATGTTTCAGCCTTAACAAAGGCTAAATCTTCTAACTCAGGTAGCATCGAGTAAATCTCTTTAGCAGTAAAGAAAGGATAAACAGCACCCGTCTTATAATCTATTCTCGAGGCTATAGTTCCTCCGGTACCTATAAAATGTACATAAGGTAACCCTGGTCTCAGCTTAGGCTCTTTTACCTCTATAAGCGGTGATGGTCTGCTCTTTTCAATAATCTCTACATCATCTATATTATCTACTCTTACTCCTATATTATAACCATTATCTAACTTTATAATAATAGATCTATAATTACCAATCTGTGGTCTAGGTAATAAGACACCTTCAATTATAAGTCCTGATTTATGTTTAACCCTGATTTTATCAAATATTTTTATACCTTTACTTTTAAGAAAGTCCCTAACCTCTTTGCTATAACCTTGTAACTCATCCAAGGACAGTATTTACCACCAAGAATTAGTTTAGGTAAGTTTTAAATACTAATCTTCCTTATTTTTCCTTTTTCCTCTAACCATTCTGCTTAAGTTATTTTTCTCGCTTTTAAATTCTTTTAAACCATTTTTAGCTAATCTATTTAGAAAACCTTTCCATCCTTCCGACTGAACTACCTGAAACACCTTTATCCAGTCTATTGATAATATAAACCATGTTAATATGAGAAATATAATGATGGATGCTAAAACGCTTACTAAAAGATTTTCCTCAGATATTAAAAAGCTGAAAGCTTTACCAAAATATGCAGTAAGAAGACTTATGACTATCTTTCCCGAAGTTATCGCTAAGAAAAACTTAGTTATACTATATTTAGCTATACCAAGTATAGTCACTAGTACATCATCTGGAGATGGTGTGGCTGCTAATAAGAATAAAGCCAATGCACCATAATTACCTAAAAGAGTTTTGAACGCGTTCAATTGTTCTTGTTTTCTGGGAGGTAATAACTTGGATGCTCCATAGTAACTCGCAAAATATACCGCTAATTTACCTATCCCACCGCCTAAACCACTTATTAAGCCTATTAGTAACGGGCTTGAATCAGGAAACCACACATTGTAAAAGAAGATGAAGCTTAAGTAAGGTATAGGCAAAAATGGAATTATATTACCAACTACGGAAACTAAGAATACACCTAAATATCCTCCTATCTGAATATACCTTAAAATCCATGAGTATGCTTCACTGTCTAGTGTAAACATCTTTGCAACCTTTTTTCTTAATAACTAAACCCTTGAAGATGAAAGTGGTTAATAAACCTATCTTAGTCTTCTCGAAAAAATTTACTTATACCATATTGTTTTTACCCTCAACAATTAGGAGTAAATAGATCCTGTGATGTCCATGTGAATTGCTCTAGAAGCTTTCCTACCCCATCCCATAGCCTCTATCACTGTTCCCTCTCCTATTACTACATCACCACCAGCGTAAACTCTTTTTATACTTGTCCTACCAAATTTGTCGACTATTATTCTTCCTTTGTAATCGATTTTAAGCTTAGGAGTGCTCATCGGGATTAAAGGATTGGGGTAAAACCCTATCGCATTTATTATCATGTCAGCTTCAAATGTAAAGGTCTCATTGGTAGGTAAGGGGCGAGGTCTACCACTTTCATCCGGTGGACCGAGCTTCATTTTCATAAGTTTTACACCACTCACCGAGCTTCCGTTATTTGAAAGGAACTCAATAGGCTGAGCTAAAAACAGGAATTTTATACCTTCCTCTTCTGCGTTCTCTATCTCCTCTGCTCGTGCAGGCATCTCCTTTCTTGTTCTCCTATAAATTACAGTAACTTCTTTAGCTCCAAGCCTTAACGCTGATCTGGCTGCATCCATAGCTGTATTACCTCCTCCTATTACTGCAACATATTTACCTTTATGTATAGGAGTGTCATATTCGGGAAATAGGAATGCTCTCATTAAGTTTAACCTTGTGAGGAATTCGTTAGCCGTGTATATATATGAGAGATTTTCCCCAGGTATATTAAGGAAACGGGGGTGTCCGGCTCCTGTTCCTAGAAACACAGCATCATATTCCTCTAACAACTCGCTTATACTAATGGTCCTACCGATAACTATTCCTAACTCTATTGATACACCTAACTCTTCCAGATAATCTATCTCCTTAAGAACTATATCCTTTGGCAACCTGTATTCCGGGATTCCATACACTAACACGCCTCCCGGTACATGAAGAGCCTCGAACATAGTTACTTCATATCCTATTTTAGCTAAGTCGGCAGCAACTACAATGCTTGCAGGTCCAGAACCTACCACAGCTATCTTCTTGTCACTAACCTTATTATATTGAGAATAATGCTGATTGCTTTTGATACCATGTTCTCTAGCCCAATCAGCCACAAACCTCTCAAGAGCACCTATGGCAATCGGCTGATTAACCTTAGCTAATGTGCACACCCCCTCACATTGTACTTCTTGAGGACAAACTCTACCTGTTATAGCAGGAATAGGGCATTTATCTTTAATAACAAAGTAAGCCTCCTTAAACCTCTTTTCCTTTATTAATTTAATAAACTTAGGGACATCAACCTCTACGGGACAACCCTTTACACAGGGTTTATGAGGACACATCAAACATCTAGAAGCCTCCTTTATAGCCTGTTCTTCCGTAAACCCAAGAGCTACTTCTTTAAAATCTTTAATTCTTTCCTCAGGCGGCCTCTTGGGCATAAGCTCTCTAGGTTTTACCTTAACCATATTTACCCCTAATTTTAATTTTTTGCTTAAATAAGTTAAGGGCGTATTCTTCCTCTTTCTTGTACATATTTAATCTAAATATTACTTCATCCCAGTTAACTTTGTGAGCGTCAAACTCGGGCCCATGTATACAGGTAAATTTTATTTCATTGCCCACTCTTACTCTACATGCACCGCACATTCCTACACCACATACCATTAACGGATTTAAACTAGCGATAGTACGTATACCATAAGGCCTTGTAATATCACTACAAACCTTCATCATGAGAACGGGACCTATGAGCCATACTCTATCTATCTTTCTCTCTTCCTCTAACAACTTCCTTAAAGCATCAGAGGTGAAACCCTTAAGACCTTTGCTACCATCATCTGTCGTTATATATATCTCGTCGCTCACTTCCCTAATTTTTTCCTCATATACTAAAAGACCTGATGTTTTAGCACCTATGATTGAAATAACGTAATTACCTGCTTTTTTAAGGGCACGCGTTATGGGATAGATAGCAGGTATACCGACACCTCCTCCCACAATCACTACCGTTCCATAGTACTTTATCTCAGAGGGATTTCCCAAAGGGCCCACTACATAATAAAGCCTATCACCAGGATATCTCATACCTAGCTTAAATGTAGAAACACCTATTTCGAGGAAAACTATCTCTATCCAACCTGCTTCGACATCCCAATCAGTTAAAGTCAAAGGTATTCTTTCTCCCTTCTCATCCACCATTAGAATAACAAATTGACCTGGCTTAGCAGCTTTTGCTATTTTTGGCGCAAATATCTGTAAATCCTTTACATGAGGAGCTAATTCTCTTTTAGAAAGCACTTCCCATTCTAACATCTAATCCCTCATATATATTTATTTTATGCGAAATTAATTTCTTACCTAAATATTACAATATTCCCTAACCTTTCCCCCGATGGAATATTTAGCAATCTCGGTTATTAATTAAATAACATACGATATATTTTTGTATTTTATGTTGAATAATAGAACAGTACTTACGTTATGTATGACTTTATCTTAGATGCTATGCTAGGAAAGGAAGCCAAGTGGTTAAGGATCCTAGGATATAGTGTTTATTACTCTCCGAAGGCTGAAGATAACTACCTTATTGAGGCAGCTTTTAAAAATAGCTCTATACTAATAACTAAGGATACATTATTGTTTAAAAAAGCTATTAAAAGACAGGTGAGATGTATTCTCGTAAAAACTAATAATATCGAGGAATTTCTATACTTTTTAAGAAAAAGAATTAATTTAAAACTTGAGATAGATCTTGATAATACGAGATGCCCAATATGTAATGGCGTTTTAGTTAAGGTAAAACCTATAGAAATATTTGATAAAGTTCCCTTTAATGTTTTTAAGAAATATAACATATTCCTTAAATGCAACAACTGTGGTCATATTTATTGGCCCGGAAGTCATTTGATAAGAATGAGAGCCTTGTTAAATAAGGTGAAGGTAAAATGCGGTTATTAACATTAAATGAAGGTGAGCTCTTAGTTAGGCTTGCCAGAAGGGCTGTAGAGGAGTATTTGTTAAACTTCATAAAGATAAATCCACCTAAAGATGTTCCTAAGAAATTACTCTCTAAGTATGGTGTTTTTGTAACTATAGAAACGATCATCAAGAATGATCAAGGAAAATGGGAAAGAGCCTTAAGAGGATGCATAGGATATCCAGAACCATTAAAACCGTTAATTGAAGCGACTATAGATGCGGCTATAGCCGCTGCAGTTGAAGATCCCAGATTCCCTCCTATGAGGGCAAATGAGTTAGATAGTGTTATATTTGAAGTAAGCGTATTAACTCCCCCTCAGAAAGTCAGGTATTCAAAGCCTGAGGAGTTACTTAAACTCATAAAAATAGGAAGAGATGGAATAATAGTTGAAAAAGGCATGTTTAAGGGTTTATTGCTTCCTCAAGTACCCGTTGAGTATAAATGGGATATTCAAGAGTATCTAGCTAATGCATGCATCAAGGCAGGATTGCCTCCTAACTCCTGGAAGAACGGCAGTGTAAATATATATGTTTTTCAAGCGCAGATATTTGCTGAAATTTTCCCTAGAGATAAAGTGATCGAAAGAGTGCTTATATGAATGCAGAGGAAGTAAATAATCATTTAATATATATAGCACCATGCGGCATAGGACTAGGTCATACTTACAGAACTTTATCTATAGCTAAAAGGTTAAAATCCCTATTACCTAGCGTGGAATTAATCTTTTCGACTTATGGGGAATCTGTAAGTCTTATAGAAAAGCATGGCTATCGATGCTTAATAGAGAGATCAGTATCATATGCTTTAAACGATGAAGGAGAGATAGATCTTAGATTAACCTTAGCTAAAGGTCCACGTAACATCTATAACTTTCTAAGACAAGTAGGAGATGAAATATATTTTCAGACCATATTAAAACCCAATTTAGTACTCTCAGATAGTAGGCTTTCCTCAGTGATAGCAGCTAGGGTTAGGAAGTGCCCGAGCTTCCTTATTATTAATCAGCTAAAAGTAATATTACCTTTTAAGAAAGCCAAAAGAGCTAAGAGCATCTTAGAAAGAAGTCTATTAGGCGTTCTTGACGTTTCATGGTCTTACGCAGAGAGAATCTTCATACCTGACTTCCCGCCTCCTTATACTGTATCTAAAGGTAACATACCTGTTGACAATGAACTAGATTTATGGGATAAAATCGTTTTTACGGGTCCATTGCTACCAGTATGGCCTGAGGATCTACCTGATAAAGATGTGATAAAGAGTAATCTAGGCCTTGAAGATAAACATGTAGTTCTTGCCTCGTTTTCGGGTTTAAAGGAAGAAAAGGAACATCTTTTTTCTTATTTAATCAAAAGTATAGAAAAATGTAAGGAGAAGCTTAAAAAACGAAACATAGTAATTATAGTTTCTAAAGGGAACTCCTCACACTCTTCAAGATTAAGAAATATTGGAAAGGAAGATGAGGTGATTTATGTTGAGGAGTGGCTAGATAATAAACATGCGTTGCTTAAAGCCTCTGATTTAGTAATAACCCATGGGGGACATACCAGCGTTCTTGAAGCCCTAGTTTACGGTGTACCTGCAATTCATCTAATTAATCCAGGTCATACCGAACGTTATCTGAATGCCTCTTCGACGGAAGAGTTAGGTGTAGCTGAAGTATTAATAGCAAGCAATAGGAACCACTCTCTCTGTAAATTACTGATTAAACTTATTGAAGACCAGAATATGGCTAAAAAAGCTAAGGAAATTTCCAGCTATCTATCAACATATAAAGGAGATTTACTGATAGCCGAGACTATAGCTAAAAAAGTAAATGAGGTTTAAAGCTCTATAACCTCCCATTTATCTCCTTTAATTATAATGGCTTTAGGTCCCTGTATAGGATAAAATCTGCAACTGAATACTGTAATTAGTTTTTCATTAAAAAATGTCTGAAAACCCGCTGGATAAAACTCATGTGCTCTGATGATTTTCTCTAATCCATTATCTTCCATGAATTTTTTAACTATCTTATGACCAAAAAGAAATATTCCATTACCTCTTGGGCTGGGAGCAAACTCCTCTACGCTTTCATCAGGATCATTCCACAGTAACTGAAAAGCTATGGGATCAAAAGGCTCTACATCATTTTTTGGGAGCCTCTCTATTTGAGACAAGGTTCTTAAACCCTTAGCTATTCCCCCATGAAGCATAAGTATCCTATCGTTAACTAATGCCGCATACGGCATTCTAGAGAAAACCTTGACATATCCGTTATAGACCTCATCTCCTTCATTACCATAAGTTGCTAAGACCTTATCCAGGAAACCATAACTTTTGTTCATTAAAGGAGACTCATGATTACCTCTAAGAAGTATAATGTTATCCTCATTAAGTAACCTTAGCAGTAAATAATTTATGTTCTCTATTTGCAGGAAACCTCTATCTACATAATCTCCTAAAAATATTCGTATTTTTATATTTTTTACTACAAAAGAATTTAAACTAGACTGAAGATCTCCATGCGTATCTCCCACCACCAATATCCTATCCTTATTCTCGACATATACCCTAATTAACTGTCTCTCCCTTAGTAAAAAGGAGCTAGCCTCGTCTAAAAGCTCTAGCAATCTTCCTGGCCTAAGTTTTAACGCCTCAAAATCTCCGTTAAGCACTTTTCTGTAAGTTTCCTCTATCCACATTAAACTATTCCCTAAGCTGTTTACCCTTACAGTAAACTACTCCCCTCACTCTTCTTAAAAAATTAGGGCAGAAGAAACATTGAAGAAAAGATACCCTTTGCTTAAGCACAGGACACTCCACAGCCTCTTTCTTCATTTTAGCTATCCTTTTTTTGCCTAAACCGTGTCTAAGCTTCTCCATCTTTCTTCTAAGTTCTTCATCTATTTTGATCCCTCTCTCAAAATTTATAACGCTAATTTCGTACTTCCAATTACTCATAGCTTATCTAATTTCCCTCCTTCATTAAAAACTATATTAAAGTCTTCAGTCTTGTTAATTTATCAGAAATATGTATAAAAAAATTATTTATATTAAAAATAATATAAATAAACCTTAAAGAGCTCATTTAATTTCAGATGTTCGGTCTTCAGTAGTCTGAGCTGAATGATGAGTACCCGGCAAGGGAGAAGTTTCTAAAGTTTTCCTTAAAAGTTCCTTGGCTAACGAGGCAAAGTCTCCCTCTTCCTTTGATAATATCACATTTAGGGAGGTTATTAGTGCTTCGAGGTAAGTCTTAGGAGTACCTATGTCTATCCAGTAAATATCCCTAGCAATGTATGCATAGAGATTATTTCTCTTCGCTAATATCCTTAACGCATCTGTTATCTCCTTCTCTCCTCTAGGGCTCACTTCTATATTTTCTATAAACTTAAAAATTTCGGAATGAAATACATAGATAGAAACGTTAGCTAGATTAGAGGGTGGTTTTTTAGGTTTTTCTATAACATCTAGAACCTTTAAGATATCTTCTTCTTGAGTTTTTTCATACCTTATTATTCCATATTTTTCAGGCTCCTCGACCTCCTTAACAACCATTATGTTTTCCTTGTATTTATCATATATTCCAAGTATATCCATGAAAATATTTCTTCCTAAGAAAAGATTATCTCCAGCTAATGCCATGAATACACTATCTCCCACAAACTTTTTAGCTCTATATACAGCATCCCCTGTGCCTATAGGCTTGGGTTGATTAACCCACACTATGAGTGAGCTCTCTATTTTCTCGTAAAAGTCTTTAAGGAGATGTGCAAGCTCGCTTTTGTTATTATCTTCAAGGTAATCAACGAAATCCCAGTCAGGAGTAAAATGATCTTCTACATGTCTCTTGTTCTTTCCTACTATGAAGCAAAACTCTCTTATACCAGCGTCATAGAGCTGCTCGAATATTACTTGAAGCACCGGTTTGAGAATAACAGAGCCCTTATCAAAGAAGTACAACGGTAACATTTCTTTTGGCATTTCCTTGCTATACGGTATAAGCCTTGTACCAAGTCCAGCAGCCATGATGATAGCTTTCTTTACATCCATTTTTAGATCACTAATACTATTTAAAAAATAAAATATAATTAAATTAATCCTAAAACCAGTGACTTATAAAGAATATAAGAGTATATTAGAGCTCATCCTATAATTAAGATAATATAGCTTTGTTAACTACTTTAGGTTAAACCCTTTCAGCTTCCAGGCCCAGGAGCGTCGTTAAAGATATTATAAATCTGATTTTTATGAAAAAGGATCGCCTCCTCCTTCCATTATTTTCAAATAAGGCCTTAATTTTCTCTCCATCATTTTAGCGCATAATTTTATAGCATGTACTTTTATCCTATTCATCCTCCTTAAACTTGGGCGCTTGTCGATTAAAGTGTATACCCATCTAAAATTGTGTTTAATACACTTTGCTAGTAATTGCCAGTGCTCCGGCAGCATATTCCTTGCTAGGAAAAATTTCTCTTTTCTAAGAGTTCCTATAGGAACGAAAAATAAAGGAACGATTAAAGATTTGTAATCCTTTAAATCTTCTATAAGTTCGATCGTTTTTACAACATCTTCCGCCTCTTCCCCAGGTAAGCCAGAGATCAGAGTTGCGCAAGGCACCCAATTATGTTCGGCAAGCAGTTTAAAAGCTTCTCTTACCAAAGAGGGCCACTCCTTAGCATCAAAGGGCTTAGCCTTTCCTTGCATGTATTTCTCTGCCAATCTTGGAGAACCGGTTTCTATTCCTACCTGCCCAGAAAAGAAGGGATAATCCTTGGAACCGACATTTAAAAGTTCTGAAATTTCTTTTACCAAATTAGGCCTTGCTAAAGCAGAAGCAAACGTAAAATGAGAAATTCCTACTTTTGAAGGCACTTTTACGATTTTCAGCACTTCTTTAAACAATTCAATAACTTTATCTTCCCTTGGTATTACGCCATTTGCCTTGTACCTTAAAACATCCTCCGCATGCAATAAAGCTCCTAAGCCGTAAGAGGCATTTATCCTAACTTCCTCCAGTATATCTTTTAATTCCCTACACCTATAATTGAGCATTGTAGGGTTGCAGAACCTGCAACCTCTTCCACAACCCCTAGCAATTTCAACCAAGCCGTTTATTGTTGGGCTCACTATATTCGGAATTTTCTCCAAAGGAACTACTTCCCCATAAACTATCCTCGGAATTTCTTCATTATTTACAATTTTCTTAAAAATTTCTACAGCGGTAATTTCTCCTTCCCCTATACATAAACAATCTATCCCATACTTCGTTAATAGTCTCTCATCTTCTAACTGCCAAGCTCCTGGCCCACCAACAACAACCTTTATTTTATACTTTCTCGCGTAAGGTCTTATTTTTTCCAAAAGCTCTCTAAAGCATCTTGCAGAATAAGTTTCCTTCTCCACCAAGCTGCTAAAAGTAGAGGAAGCAGGTCCTAAGCCTAGAGGATCGTTTGTCGTTATACCTATAGCCATGGTTTTTTCGTTCAGGAATTTTTTGATATCCTGGGGTCTTATTACCAATACTTCTTCTTTATTGAATCCTGCCTGTAGCAAAGCTGCCTCGATTTTTCTCACACCACAATTCGCGAATTTCGCTCTTCCGTTTTCCTTTGGCAAAGGGGGACAGAATATTTTTTCGAAGAGAAAAGTAGGTAAAAATGTTGGAGAGCAGGCTGCAAATCCTAAAAATTCGCTACCGTTATAATCTGAAGCTAAAGTCTTGTCCGTAGTTAGTATTATTCTCTTCATACTCCTCACTTTCTCTTCTTCATCTCTGAGCTACACTTTTACACCTCCCATAAAAATAAAGCTAATTATGGGATGAACTCGAGTAAATTAAATTTAAATATTAACTACTTATTTTACTCGCCAGTTGGGTGTAACTATGAATAAGGATCAAATATTAGGAGCTGCATTAACAGCAGGCTCAATCGTTGCGATAGCTGCATATGGTTGGCTCGTTTTCCTTGCTGAACAATGGGTGCAAGAGCTCGTTATTAGGCTTACTGGTTTTATAGCAGTAGCGGGAATCTTAGGTATAATAGCTTGGATAGGGTATACGTTAGCTACTACTCCCCCACCTCCCTCTGTAGAAGAGATAGAGAAAGAGCTTGAAGAGGAGCTAAAAGAGGAGGAGAAAAAGTTAAAAGAAACAGAAGAGGAAAAGGGAGAAAAGAAGGAAAGTAAAGAAAGTAGATAATTGTACATTTTGTTTTTAAAAAACAAGAGACTTAAATCATTTTTAGGATTTTTAAACAGTATATAAGGTGTAATATTACGTTAATAGGAAAAGCATTTAAAGGCGGCTTATGGCTTTACATAGGTAATATTACCTCAATGTTTATAAGTTATATATATTGGCTAGTAATTTCTAAAATAGCCGGGTCATCTAGCATAGTGGGAGAAGCAAGCACTGTTATAGGAATATCATCTGTTCTCTCAACGTTTTACTTATTAGGCTTACCGCGGGGAGTTCAAAGATTTCTTGGAATGTATTCAAGTGATAAGGAGACTTTTAGCGAGTATTTTTGGACCGGACTAACACTTATCTCATTCTTGGGATTACTAGTCTCGAGTATCGTTTATCTACTTGGGAGAACTTACTCATACTCTTTGCCTGTATTAGCTAAAGAAAACATTCTATTTCTTATATCACTTTTAACTTTACTTACTGGTCTTAAGACTTATATAATCTCATACTTTATCTCGAAGGTTAAAACAGAATATAATACGTTGATAAGCTTATTTTCAGGAATAGTTAAGCTCATAATCGGTATAACGTTAGTTTACTTAGGTTACAAGCTGACAGGAGCTATACTAGGTTACGTGTTTTTCTATATTTTATTATTAATTCTTTCAGCTTATTATATGAAAGAAGACTTAACAGGCTTTAAAAGTTTAAGAAGAAATGTGATGCTTGAGGAAATTAAAGCAGGAGTAGCATCTTACATACCTTCCCTCCTATCTTCTATGGGAGGCTGGCTCGGTGTAATATTTGTTTACGGAATTGTAAGTAGTGAGTCTGCTGGAGCCTACTATATTGCATATAATCTGGCTATGATGATACTAATGATCCCCTCATTCATATCTAACGTAGCATATCCTTTATTAAGCGGCTCTAAAGATGACAGAGAAAGAGATACATTAAGGTTGATAAAGCTTAATTATGCCATCTCATCACCTTTAATGGTTACATTAATTCTATATTCTAAATCTATACTAGGAATCATGGGGAAGGAATTTGCAGAAGCAAGTTGGGAAGCATCCTTATTATCCTTAAACACTCCCCTGGTAGCTGTGACAACAGCCATAGTGAGTTTAGCTTACTCTTATGGGTTATATCTTAACGTATTACTCATTAACACCTTAACCAATGCAACAAGAACATTTCTTTATCTTCCTTTTGTAAATTACTTGGGGAGCATAGGAGCCGCTTTATCGTTTAATATAGGTTCTCTCTTAGGATTTATTACCTCACTGATAGTAGCTAGAAAAATGAATCTTAAATTTAAGTGGAAGATGCTAGGTTTACTATTATTAGTACCATTAATTATAGGCATACCTCTTTACATGACCAAAATACCGTTTATAATGGGTAGTTTATTACTAGTTACAATCAGCTTTATAACATATGGAAGACTAGGTATTGTTTCAAAAAGTGAAGCTAGAGAGATATTTGTAAATATAGCTCCTAAGAGATTATTTAATAATAAATTAACTAATTTAATGGCAGATATAGTTTTTGGAGGTTAATTTTATGAGAATCCTCATAACAGGGGGAGCGGGGTTCATAGGTTATTACGTCACGAAAAGACTTCTAAAAGAAGGATACGATATTGTTGTAGTGGATAATGGGTCACGAAGTAGTTTTCTTAATGAAGTAAAAAGTTTAGATGTAAAGTTAGTTCTCGCTGATATAAGGGATGTATATGCGTTATGGGACGTCATTAACAACATTGATGCTATTATACATCTCGCAGCTCTAATCAACGCTGAGGAATCGATGAGAAAACCCCTTCTATATCACGAAGTTAACGTGCAAGGTACGTTAAATATCCTATATGTAGCTTCAAAAAGAGGAGTAAAACGTATGGTTTTAGCCTCCAGTGCTGCTGTGTATGGAGAGCCAAAAAAACTTCCTATATCTGAAGATCATCCCCTTAATCCTCTCTCAGTATACGGAGCAACTAAGGTTCAGGGTGAGGTTTATTTTAGACTGTTTAGTAATATTTATAATTTTTCAGCTATAATACTAAGATTTTTTAATGTCTATGGACCAGGTCAGAAAGGGGAATATAGTGGTGTAATAACTAACTTTATTAGAAGGGGTCTAGGTAAGAAACCACTCATAATTTACGGGGACGGTAGGCAGACTAGAGACTTTGTTTACGTTGAGGACGTGGCTAACGCAGTTCTAAGATCTCTTGAGATGAAGGGGTTTAACATATTTAATATTGGAACAGGACACCCTTACAGTGTTCTTGAACTAGCAGAACTTATTAGTAATATTTTAGGTTACAAGCTGGATAAAGTGTTTAAAGAAGAAAGACCTGGGGATATAACCCATAGCTATGCAGATATATCCTTAGCAAGAGAAAAATTAGGATTTAAACCTACTACTAGCTTAGAAGAGGGATTAAAGAAGACAATTGAGTGGTTTAAGAAGAAAAGCTATAAAGCTTTTAAATAGAGCTCTCTCAGATCTTCTTTATTTACAGGTTTAGGACTATTATCAATATTATATTTATTAAAGCTCCAAGCATTTTCAACTAGAAGATCTATATGTTCTTCTTTTATACCAAAATCCCTTAATCTCACTTTTAAGTTCATCTTCTCAACTAACTGACTAATCGCATATATGAACTTAAATGAGAGCTCATCCACATCATTACCTGAATTACCAAGTATAAGTGCTAAGTTAGCAAACCTCTCTTTGACAACTTGTCTGATAAACATAGCCCAAGTTAAGAGAAGAGCGGCTAACCCCTCTCCATGGTGAACATTAAACAATGCACTAAGGGGATGTTCCATTCCATGGCACAGAGTTGTTCCAGCTATATCTATTGCTATCCCAGCGCACATACTTGCCCATAATAGCTTTTCACGAACCTCCAAATTATAAGGAGCGAGCATCTGAAGAGGGCCATAGGTAAATATATTTCTTACAGCTTCCTCCGAGAACATCATAGAGAGCTTGTTAGTAGTATTCTTTACATAAGACTCAGTAGCATGACTGAGCGCATCTATTGTTGTTGCAGCGCTGAGCCTCTGAGGCAGAGTTACCGCTAGCTCTGGATCTAAAATAGCTGTTTTTGGATATATCTTAGGGGATGCTATACCTCTTTTAGCCTTAGTTCTCGTATCTGTAAGGACAGCATACCTATTAACCTCTGTTCCCGTTCCATGAGTAGTAGGTATAGCTACTATAGGTAATGCATCACTTACCCTTTCAATTCCCAGGGTATAATCTCTTGGATGAATATGTGTAACCGCTGATGCTGCCGCTATTTTTGCTACGTCAATAGGGCTGCCCCCACCTAACCCTATGACAAGATCACACGCCTCCTTTATAACTAGTTGAGCAGCCTCCCAGGCAGTCTCGGCAGTAGGGTTTGTTGATACCTTATCATACACGACCCATTTAATACTTGCTTCCTCCAAGGACTTAGTAAGTTTATCTAAATAACCATATCTTCTCATGGAGCCTCCGCTAGTTATAACTATTAAAGCCTTCTTGCCCAGCTCCTTTACCTCTTCACCAACTTTGCTGAGAATCCCTTTGCCGAAAACGATCCTTGTAGGTATGTTATAGTTAAAATCAAAAATATCATGCATAGAAGGATTCACCATTCACTTCCTTAAGTCAGTACCAGTAAATATAAATATAATGGGGCTCGGGTCGGGACTCGAACCCAGGATCCCCGGCTCTTTCCTATCTCTGAAACCTATTTTCGAAAGCGG
This sequence comes from uncultured Thermofilaceae archaeon, assembly GCA_964553765.1. GTDB lineage: Archaea > Thermoproteota > Thermoprotei > Thermofilales > Thermofilaceae > CAZKLN01. The sequence goes on along the minus strand of CAZKLN010000008.1, from coordinate 3,736 downwards.
TATAAGGAGTTTGAGAGAGAAAAAGGTATAAAGATCACTCCCAAAATTCTAAGGGAGTGGTTTGCCTGTGAGATGGGTAGGCTTGGTGTTCCAAACAGGTACGTAGATGCCTTCTGTGGCAGAGTGCCAAGAACAGTTTTAGCTAGGCACTACACAGACTTCAGCCCAGAGAAGCTGAAGGAGATATATGACAGGGCAAACCTTAGGGTTTTAGAATAAAAGAGAATTTAGATATGGGAATTGAACATAGCATTCATATGAAAGAGGGAAATACGAGGTCAGGATTTTTATGGAATATAATTTTCCTTTTATGTGGTATCATCATTAAAGGAATTTATGATTCTTATGGATTCTTATGGGCTATAGGGATAGCTTCACCTTATGGGCCCCTGCTATTTCCATAAGCTCTGCGGAAGTTACTGCTTTACCCTTTTCCACGATCCCAATAGGCAACTACTTGAGTCCTTACTCCTTTCATACCTATTCTTTCTATTACTTTTACAAAATCTCCATCTCCTGAAAAAAGTACTACTTTATCAACTTTATCAGCTAAATCAAACATGTCTATAGCGATGTCCACATCAAGATCAGCTTTCTTTACCTGTTTTCCATCCTTATCTATAAACACCCTAATTGGTTTAGTTATTACTTTAAAACCGTTTCTCTTAAGCCATGTCAAGAACCTATGCTACTCTTTTTTAGCTTCCTCTGGCTCTGTAACTTCTCCAATGTAATAGAAAGCTCGAAGAACAAAAGTGTTTTTTGAAAAATAATCAAGAAGCTTTCTGAAATCAATCTCTTTTTTCAAATAATCTTTAGTAATTCTAGCAAGGTTCCATCCATCAATAAATATGGCAATCCTTTCGAAAGGAACAATCCCTATAGGTCTCTCCTTAGAAATTTACCTCACCTACTGAAAAATTAAGCGAAGCTATTTAAATTTATACACATTGATAAGTTGACTTGGACTTCTCTATTTTAAAATGTGCCAGCCGAGAGCGATCAGCACTATCAAAAGTATGTTGAGGAGAATATCTATTCCTGCATAAAACTCCCAGTTAGGTATACCGAGGGCTTCAGCTTCCATCATAGTCTCACCAGGGCCAAGCAGTATACCTCGTATGCATAAAATGATTCCGAGTATTCCACCCTTTTTCCGCGAGTTCCACAGCCATACCTCTTTTCCAGCTTCATGGACGATAGTTTTACTCATGGCTCTGTAGTTTTATGGCCGTCTCTATGCACGCTAACGGGTCTACCTCAAACCTTACTACTTTTCGTTTCACGCGTACGTGAGCCGTGCGAGAAGCTCCTTAGAGGGATTATACGTTCTGACATTCTCCTGGGGTAGGAACGTTAAAACTAGCAGAAAAATAAGTAAAATTAGTGTTGTTTTATTTCTCATAAAGTTGCACCTAATAATAAAAAATAATGAAAGAAGAAGTTGTGTTTACCTAGGAATTGCTCTGACTTGCTTACTAGAAGGTCACTGCATGTGATGTTTACCCTTGAGAGAGAGTAGGAGAAGCTGGTTCACATTTATTCAATTTAGGAGTGAACCTCATTGGGAAACACCAGGAAATTAGGTTAAATATGTGGAGAGAATGAGAATTCTACACTTTTGCTTTCATCTCAAATCTAAGCCAACTGCTGGGACACTGTCCATGGCTTGAAGAAATCGTAGAGAGTGTCCCGTGTTGGTAGTATGGGGCTTCCTCGTTTTTCAGCGGTATGTGACCTACTATCTTTGCCTCCCTCCTGTTGGAGTCGAGGACTATCTCATCCACTAGGTAGCGTATGAACCGTGCCTTCTGCCCCTGATCTAGACTATGGATTCTTCTCCTAGCTTCCTCGCAGAAATGCCTGAGGTGTCTCATCACCGCTAACCTCTCTCCTCTCTGCTGAAGCATGGCTTCCAGCTCGGCCATTTTTAACACGACCTTCTCCTCTTCCTCCTCATACTCCCTCACCTTCTGGAGCAACCCCTCCTTCCCTACTGAGCCTTCACCGTAAGACAAGAGGACGGTAATTAATGGTCGGCCTTCTGGCTTTTCAATTAAAGTTTTTAATACATTCCTATACGCTCTACTTTAAGTTTAACCAACTGTTTTAGGGAAAATGGAATTATTCTAGACTATTGTCTTACGGTCAAGACAAGAGACAGTAACAAGATTTAACAAGAAAAACACCAAAAAGCAGAAGAGCGAATCTCTTTTGTTACTGGATGAGAATCAATAATTACATTTGTAGAAGCCTTTAATTCATTTACTTTCGCAATAAGTTTTTCGTCCTCTTATCTTACATCTTCCACGCTAATAATTTTACTAGACTTCTTACGAAGACCTTCATAACTTAATTCAGAAAAAGTCTTGATTCTCCTTTCCAAAAGTGCTTTCCCATAATTAATTCGCATAAACGGTTCAAATTTTTCCTCTATTAATTTCGCCAAGGTGGTTTTACCAGTTGCAGGAGCACCCGTTATATAAATGACCTTTCCCACATTCATTTTTAACCTCTACATTTACATTCCGCTCATTTATTTAAGGAATACTGCATATGGTCTAATAATTTCAGCAATATACGAAATTTTCACCTCTCTTCTTTTATAATGAGCATATCGCGGATTTAAAAAACCACATGCTTTATCAACTCGGGCTTTAATAACCTCTCCTAAAGGTCTTCCTTTATTTTTCCCTATAGCTACTTCATACACATTCAGATTTATCTTCACGTTTACTTTTTTTAAGTTTCTACAGATTATAGCAAATTTACTTCCTTTTACTAAAACTCCTTTAGGAAGAGGAAACCAAATTTTTCTATCAGGAGAATATTCTTTTGCCAATTTTGGTTGAGCAATATATTTTGAAGGAGTAAGAGAAAGTAAAAGCACAGGATTTAATTTTCTTTGTAAAGCTTTTTGAATGAACGGTTTTAATTGAGTGAGAGGATGAAGGAATGATCCTCCATATCCCCAAAAGATCTTACCAGTTTTGTTTTCTTCTTCCTTTTTTCTTTTGATAATTTCCTCTAAACTTTCATCACAATGATACCCGATTTTCATGAATACGATTGCCTTGGGATATCTCATACTATTCTGCATTTTCTCCCTTGCTTTTTAATAAGATATAATCATTCTCTCTCAAACAACTACTACTGGATCATCAGCTATCCATTTATGAATTTTTCAATCATATTCTGTCCTCCTTTAGTTATTCTCGGCATTCCTTTAAAAGTGTTTATTATTTTAAAAGAACTTGTCATTTGGTTCACCTAACTTCTACATATCATATTATGAAGTGTAACTCAAATGGATGAATGTAATATAGTCTCTTAAAGCAACTTGAATGACTTTCCTCTTCACTGCTTTATCGGTTCCTTTTTATTTGTTCTTTTAGTGATTTGTATTTTATTTTTATCTTTAAGTTTTTATTGTTTTTCTTCACATTGGATGTGTAGCCTCTGTAACTCTCTGTTGCATACCTCTAGATGCGAAATCCTTATTTGTTAGTCTATTTAGATCTATTTAGGATTGATAAGATGGGGAAAAAAGGCTACGTGACAATCTACGTTGACAAAGAGATAGCAAAAGAGGCTAGGGAGCTCGGCCTGAACATCTCGAAAATATGTGAGAACGCGCTAAAGGAAGCAATAAGAAAGCTAAAAGGAGAGAATTGTGAAAGGATGGGGCCCGGGCCGGGATTTGAACCCGGGATCCCCGGCTCCACAGGCCGGTGTG
>CAZKLN010000007.1:0-52803 GCA_964553765.1 uncultured Thermofilaceae archaeon | reverse complement strand
CTGATGGGCGTAGAAAGCAGCTGAGTTATATCTTTTTTCTCTAAGTAGTATATTAGCTGTATCCAGATCCCATAAGCTCTCACTTAGCCATCGCTTAGCTTCCTCCCTCATAGTCTTGACGTCGCCCTATATTATATTTCTCTTCGAGTACTAATTTTGGAAGAAAAGCTTATATTATAATTACTTACTCCCAAAGTTTAGGGCCGGTGGTGTAGCCTGGGAGCACACCCGCTTGGCATGCGGGAGGTCGCGGGTTCAAGTCCCGCCCGGTCCACCATTCCTAATTTTCTTTTTAATGGGGAAGTAGTTGACAGCAAATGTATGGATAGATGTCTTAACACCTAAACAGGCATTACTTTTCTCAACCCTTATCAAGGAAGTAGATGCGCAGTACCTTATTACCACTAGAAAGTATGATTACACAGTAGATATACTCAAGCTTAATAGCGTGGATTTCGTTACTGTCTATAGATATGGCGGTAAAGGTAGGTATGAGAAACTTAGGGCAGGTATAAAGCGTATGGAGAAGCTAGCTCATTTAGTTAAAAAGAGTGGAGTAAAGCTAGCTGTCTCATTTACATCTCCAGAGGCGGCGAGAGTGGCCTTTGGACTCAGCATACCCTTAGCTCTCCTAACTGATTCACCACACTCTCTCTATGTTAACAAATTAACATTACCGCTTGCAGATGTTGTGATAACGCCGAAATGTACTGCTAAAGGAATAGAGAGGTTCATAGGACCAGACACCGAGATATATGCGTTTGATGGGATTTTCGAAGCTACGTGGGTTAAACGGTTTAAACCCAATGAAAGGATGCTAAAGAACCTAGGTCTAAGACCTTATAGCTACGCAATAGTCAGAACCGAGGAAAGCAAAGCAGCATACTATGAATGGAATAGAAGTGAGCCTACGGTCTTAACACCCCTAATAAAGGCACTTAGTGAGAAGCTAGAAGTAATAGTATATGTTAGGTATAAAGACCAGTATAAGTATCTAAAGAGGGCTTTAAGCGCTCAAATTAAAAGCAAGAGGGTTAAGATGCTTAAGGGAGCACTTAATATGATGCTTCTTGAATACTATGCAGGGCTAGTGATCACAGGAGGTTCCTCTATGGCTCAGGAAAGCGCCCTCATAGGTACTCCGTCCTTCACTTTTTTCCCACAGGTTCTTGAAACCTTTAACTACTTAAAATCCAAAGGCTTTCCAATATACTTTGGACTTAGCTTCGAGGAGTTAACAGAGCTATCCCTTAAAATAGCGACAAACCCTAAAGCTTATAGGGTTAACACAAAGGAAGCCTTAAGGGAGCTGGAGGACCCCGTAACATTTTTCATAAGAATAGTTAATGAATATGTTTAGATGAGCAAGCCTTGGAAAAGGAAATAAGATGCGTAATGTGTGGGAGCAGGGACGTTATAGCTAAGATAGAGGGAAAATACTACTGCTATAAATGCGGATCCCGTATAATAAAGGAGCACATGGATAAGGTTCTCGAAGAACTTAGGAGAAAAGGGCTCATAGTTAACACTCAATGACCACCCTTATGCCTAGTTCCCTCATGTCTCTTCTTTAGCTCCCTTTCTCTCTGCTTTCTCTTCCATTTGTAATGCTGAGTAAGCCTGTACTTAAGCCTCAATAACCCTCTCATCCTCCTACCAGCCATGGTTTTGCCTTTAAATACCTTCCTTAGATCTCTTTTGATAACTACCTGTTTAGGTAAAGCTGGATCTGGAGGGGCTATTTCTCCTTTTCTAACCCTATCTAGCCATTCGTCAAGAGCTTTAACATTCTCCTCGTATACACTCTTCCTTCTCTCATCGACATATATCCCTAGTAATCTAGCCTCTCTAACGGTCAATCCAATCTTCTCTATTTCCCCAACCGAATACCCTCTACCTTTCTTATAGTTTTTTGGAGGTATTCCACCCTCCCTTATAAGCACTGGCACTTTGACTACTGGATCAGGAGGAGGTACCACAGGTTTAGCCCCGGAACTCATATGCTGCACCTTGTTCTTTATAAAGAGACAAACCAATTTTAAAGCATTACCGTTTAAATGATCATCTCTCTTCGTACGATTCATGAATTACCCTAGTAATCTCGATAGTTCCTTTCTTTTCGGTTTTTTCAGTCCTATGCTCCATGAGTTCTAACCCATCCTTAAACCATTTGAAGAACAGTTTCATTAGAAGATTGTCAAACAAATCTAAGGTTAGCAGAGAGCTAATAATCGATGAACATAAAGAGGAGAATAAAAATGATAAGGGTATATAGCTAGGGTTGAATAGGAAGGCGAAAACCTCTGGAAAGGCTACCATAGAGTAGCATAGAAGAGGCTTCTTATACTCTATTATGCTTAAAATAGATGAATTTAATACAACCACACCAAATAAGGAGAAACCTATCATGAGAATGCCAAGGGTTATATCTATGGTTAATGAGAGCGAGAAGATAAGAAGCATTATTAATAATATTTTAATAGAATTTATGTATTCTCTAAAAATTTTTTTAACTCTTTCCTGCATCTCTGAGTACTTCCCCTTCTCAATGTTTGAGGTTAAATCCTCTATCTTATACCAGTATCTATAATGGATCATTAGAGCTAAAAACAGGGGAATCATCGAAAGAAAACTTATGGTAGTGTACTTACCCTTTACGGTCAATATTCCATAATCAGACAGCCACACAAGCATTTTATCCAGGAATAGTATAGATGTATATAACGTAGTAGACAGGCCTAAGAGCTTATGTTTCCTCAAATAATAAATGAATGGTCCTAGTCTTGCTCTCAAGGAGAAGTTTTCAAAAAGAGTGTACGTAAGTATTAAATCTAGTACCAGGATACCTGCTAGATAAGAAAGTATCATATAAACGTGATTTATTCTTCCAATAGTCAAGGAAAGAAGCGCTATGAACGTGTAAGCCACGAATGTGTACGCAGCAAGTTTGACATACATTTTTATAGCCCAAAAAGGTGAAGAGAGAACCCAGAAGATAGAGTGAAGAACAAGTAATGAAAGAAATATAGCCTGTAAGTAAATGTCAAAGGGTAAATCTACTAAGTTATGGCTTACCATGGCAATTGTAATAATATACATAATTAATGTAATTAATAATGAAAGTAGTAAACCATAGGTTATAGCGCTTTTCCTAAGCTCTTCACTTTTTAGATACAACCCATCCATGTACATCTTATTTACTATAGAGTAAACCCAAGATGTAGGTATCAACGAGAATATAGCAGAGAATGCTATGACGTTTACCACTGTAGAAAAAGCCTTTGCGGAAAAGCTTTCTGAAAGCCAAAATATTATGTTCAATATAATCACTATATAAGCAGTCATTACAACGTATAACGTTCCTGATTCAATAGAGATAGATAATCCCAACTTTTCAGCTCTCCTTCTAAACCAGCCTTTCAAAAGTCTCTTAAAGTTAATAGTGATGCTAGTCATAGCAAATTTTCATATAATATTTTGCTATTTTTAAAATAAATTTCGCTTCAAAATATACAAAATAAAAATTATTATTAATTAGCTTTATCGTCTATTATAAAAATATTTAACTTCTATTAGTTAAAATAGCTGTCTTATTAAGAACTATCTCTTTAACTTTAAGCATATTTTTAACTAATTTAACCACAGGACTCTCATATTCGGTAATTCTTTCCTTTCGTTTAGAAGAAAACACACTATAGAATAGAGTGTCATATTCAGAAACCATTCTCCTTAAGCTAAATTCCCTTACGGCCCTTTTTCTAGCCATGTTTCCGAGCGCTTTTCTTCTTCTTTCATCCATTAACAATCTTATGACTATCCTAGCGGCTTCCTCTTCTGAGTTAAAAACAGCGCTTGCTATATACCTACAAGCACCTACATCAGAGCAAACCGTAGGAACTCCACATGACATCGCTTCTAAAACAGCTAAGGGCACTCCCTCAGAGAGACTGGCGTTCAAGTATACATCAAAAATGTGATAATAAGGCAGAGGGTCCTTTTTTCCGACGAAATTTATCTTTACCCCTAGTTTTTCCATCTCCTCAATACACTCTTTGTAATACTCTTCATCTTCCACAGGCCCTACCACCGTGAAGTCGCAGTCTATGCTTTTCTTAATTTTTGATGCTATTCTTATAAATTCTTTAATTCCTTTAACTGGTGTTATCCTAGTTACCACGCCTACAGTAAGCTTTTGTTTCCTTTTAGGAGTAGAAGAAGGGCGGTATCTAAACGTGTTAATACCTGGATATATAACCCATATTTTCCTCCTATCAGCGCCGAGCTTAACCTCCAGATCCATATGGTAATGAGAAATAGGGTTTAACACGTCCGCATTATTATACGAAGTCATTACCATAGAAAGAAATATATTTCTCCAGATCTTCCTTATAGGCTCCTCCAAATTAGCTTTTTCAAACCATATCTCTATTTCCTTTAGAAGTATGCCATGTTCCGTGATTATTAAAGGAACTGAATTTCTAAGTTTTAACATAGAACCTATAATACCACAGAGACCAGAGTTTAACGCAAGGTAAATATCGGTTGTCTTAAACTTTTCATAATTCTTAATAGCTCTAATAGCTCTGAGAACGTATGAAATAACATCTATGCATGTCCAGAAGTACTTTGAAAACTCCATATCCATATTTTCTCTCATGTAAAACTCTTCGATAGCTTTCCAGAAACCCTCGGAGTTTATTGAAACTTTATGAGCGTTAATTAAGACCTCTTTCTCAACAGCTTTTCCTTCTAAGAGGCTCTTAACAAACCTATAGGTGACTTCCTTATCTCCTTTACCCGTTAACGGCTGCTCGTTAAGATCGAAGATGAAGATCCTATCTATGTTTCCAGAGTCATACATCAGAGTTCTATGTTCTATAGTGAAGCACAAAACCGCAAAGTTATGTCCTTTAAGATTAGTAATTAAGTTATGCGTCCATATGCTCACTCCTCCTAAAGTAACAGGATAAGCTCCTTCAGAGATTATCGTAATGTGCATAACTTTTCTAATTCTTTAGTATAGAGTTTCAATATAATAAAATTTATTTTATAAAGTTAAATTAGTTTTAAAGTTTATTTCAATAATTCCTTTATTTTTTCACTAACCTGACTCATTTTATATAGTATTAGTCCAAGATTGGCATCAGGGGCTGTCATCAATACAAGCAATGCTTTACTCCCCGCTCCACAAGCAATAATTTTAACATTTTTACCCTCAACTATCACCCTCTCAGGCACTCCTCTACCCAGCTCAGAGGTCGCAGTCTCAGCGGCTCCAAGCATTGTAGCTGTCATAGCTGCGAAAGCCTCAGCATTAACATCTTTAGATATATCAGCGGCTATGAGTAAGCCATCTCTTGAGATTATAGCTGAAGCCTCTACATCTCCTATGCTTTTTAAGTCTTTTAAAATCCTCTCAAGAGTTTCTCTTAAACTAGCCATAACTTACCCACCAGTTAACAGGTTTAGTAAGGCTTCTAAGACCTCATACACTCCCTCTTTTTTAAGTGCTGAACATGGGATTATCGGTATTTCGTCTGGAAGAGCCATCTTCTTCCTTATCTCATCTACATTGAGAGCGCTAGGAAGGTCCTTCTTATTAGCTGCTACAACGTAGGGTAGACCTGACTTAGCGGTCATTTCAAGCATATGCTTAGCTCTTGGGAAGTCTTCCGGTTTAGTAGAGTCAACTATGAGTATCACACCTAAAGCCTCACCACCAAGCAGTTTCAGTATAGGATCAAACCTTTCCTGCCCAGGCGTCCCGAACACGTCTATGGAGAAACCCTTATACTCTACATGTCCATGGTCTAGGGCAACTGTCGTCCCTAACCTATCAACCGAAACTGCTCTAGTAGAGATAGCATGTACGAACGTAGACTTTCCAGCGTTATAGGGTCCGGTGACTAATATCTTAGGAATATAAGCTTTAACACCCCCAGGTTTAACGATTTTAAACAGGATGAGTTTTCTCTCAGTATCTTTCCAATCTATCTTAACTACGCCATAGTACTGTCCAAGAATCACCCTATGGTGTATTCCTCCTACCTCTATTACAGCATTCGATAATGATTTAATTTTCTCACTCACGTTTTCTTCATAGGGCCACGCAACAAAGTTGTAAATTATTACGGAATCATTTATTTTAGCATACTTATTCCATTTCTCTGCGTAGTCTAACGCCACTTCACCGCACATGTCTATTAGTGTAGATAGTGAATCTATTACTATTAAATCGTTTTCTTCAGTAGATTTTAAAATTACTTGATCAATTTCCTTTAAGTTGGAGGGGTCAGTCACAAAATACCTTTCATCAGATGTGTCTCCAACATATCCAGAGTAAGCATCTATTATCGAGAAGTTCTCTGATTCCTCTACATCCCATCCATATTCCTTAAACTTAGCCCTAACGCTGCTAGGGTTCATTGATGTGGTCATAAAGACACATTTATGCTTATTCAAATTACTGAACAACGTTTGCATGGCAAAAATATCTCCCTCTACCTCTGGATCAATGTAATAAGTTAACGATTTTCCTATGGGTATTTCCCCTAGTACTTCATCAAGCACGGGAATGCCTAGTCTCATATTAAATCCACTGTTAAATCTTTTTCCTTTTATTTAATAAGATTGCTGACTTATGTAAACTTGTCAAAACATGTTTTTTAAAGGTTCTTCCCATTCCTTTCTAATGTTGGGTGTTATTAACTTAACTATTCTCTTGTTGTCTTCTTCTTTGATCTCTATAACTCCATTAAATAATTGTTTTAACATTATCAAAGATTTCTCATCACAAGCTTCTTTATCTACAATGTAAAAAGCTTTAGCCTTAGCCATTTTTATTCTTATAGTTAATACATGTAAGAATCTAAGGATTCTTTTTATATTAGAATATATTAATAAATTTGATAAAGAATCAAAAATTAATATGACTTTCTTTCCTTTTCTAAAATACTCTTCAAGAAACTTGTTAATAGCAGTTGAGATGCCAGCAAGGTCTATAGGGCTTGATATTCTTCTAATACTTTCACTGTCAGCTAAATCAGGTATAGCTAGCCTAGAGACGCAGTCGATGACTCTTAGCTCTACATTATTATTTTTGTATTTATCGAGCACTTCTTCAGCGGTATCTCTTGTTGTAACATATATACTGCCTGTGTTCCCCTCAGCTTCTGCTATTATTTTTCTAATAAATGAGGCTTTAGCTGATATAGAGGAGGTTATAACTATTATGTTGCTACCGTATTCGATGCTCTCCATAGTCTAAAGTATAGTTTGTTTATATTTTTAAATATTTTTTAATAAAATAGGGAGAGGTGATAGAGTGTTTATTACAATTACTTCTCTTTCTATCTCTCTAAATTTATGTTTTCTATCTAAGAGTATAGGGGTTATATCTACCTTCCTAGCTCCTAATACATCTAAGAAATAGTCGTCTCCTATATAGACAGTACTTGACGGGTTTGAGCCCAAATTCTTAAGCGCTGTTTTAAATATCTCAGCATCCGGCTTCTCGTATCCAACCTCATATGATATAATTATTGTGTTGAAAAATTTTTCAAATCCATAAAACTTTACTATAAGTTTAGCAAACTCTGTATTATTAGACACTAACCCCATCTTATACCCTTCCTCTCTTAACCTCTTTAATGTAGGTAGTACATCATCATATATAGTCACGTTATCTACGCTGTAAAAAGTGTTAAAGAGGTCTTCGGCGATCTCCATTCTAAAACCTATTCCTAGCTTTTTAAGGAGATAACCATTGTATTCAAACCAGAAATCCTTAGGTATATGGATATATGTGAACCTACCTTTAGCGCTCTTCTTTATCTTCCTCTTAAGAGGGTTAAAAGCCTCTTCTGTCTCCTCTAAAGCGGCCTTAACCTTAAAAGGGCTTATATCGCATCCGAACCTACGAAGCACTTCATAGATGAGTACATATGGAGGTACACGGTATTCTACAAGTGTTTTACCTAAATCAAAGAGTATGGTATTGATCTTTCTCATAGTTACCTCTTTTTAATTATTAATCTCCTTCTGTAGCTTCTTCCAATGCGTAAATACGCGAGGCTATCTCATTCTCATCTCCTTTTGCCGCCTTAAATATAGCCTTAAGAGCGCTTATCAGGTCCTTACTTACTAGTTTAAAGTACTTAAATCTTCCTTTCCTTACAGGTTCTACAAGGCCAGCTTCACATAGTATTCTGAGGTGATGAGAGATAACGGGTTGAGAAAGACCTACCTCCTTAACCATGTCGTTTACACATAGCTCTGATAACGAAAGAAGTAATATTATCTCAAGTCTAGTAGGGTCACTAAGCGCTTTCAAAATCTTGGATAGCTTCTCTATCGTTTCTCTAATCTCTACTCTATTGCTCATTACTGTTCTAAAGATATAACTTTCAACATATTTATATTATTATAAATGACTAAACAGGCTTACAGATCCAAGGAACGTCTATCTTCTCTATCATTCCATAATTTATGTCAACATACCACTCTTTAATGTATTCAGGAAGAAATCTCATATATTTTCTATATCTTTCATCACCTAGTATTAGGACAGCGCTATCATTCGGTCCTCTTATGGCTCTTCCTAGAGCCTGAGCTGCCCTCTTTAACGCAGGTATTATATAAGCATACTCTCTGCCCTTACTACCATATAGCTCACTGTAGTACTTTATATAGAGCTTTACTTTAACACTAGGCTTTTCAAAGGGTATACCCACTAAAAAGATTGCCTGAAGCTCCTTTCCTGGAAAATCAGCTCCCTCCGCAAACCTTCCTCCCATAGGAGCTATGAGGACGGCCTTACCTTCGTCAGCAGTCTTCTTGAATTCTTCTAGAGTTCGTTTGGATTTTTGACCGCTCATACTTTTCTCTTCCTTAAAGACTTTATATCCCATGTTCATCACAAGCTCTTCAAGCCCTCCTTTAAGCAATTCTTCCTGGACTCTATAGCTAGCAGTAAATATAGCTGAATTAGATTTAACAATTTTAAGAAAACTTACAATGCTTCTAGTGTACCGTCTTACCATCTCTTCACTTAAAGTTTCCCCTCTAGTGCTGACACCTTTAAGGAGATACACTTTAACCTTCTCTCTTGAGTAGAAATTAGGTACAGATATCTTCATGTAACTGTCAATTCCTATAATGTCTGCGAAAGCTTCGATGGGTTCCAGTGTTCCAGAGCAAAATATACATCTTTTAAAAAGAGACCACCTAGCTGAAAGCACCTCAGACGATCTCATATCCCATATGTTGAGCCTTAAGTTAGAATTTTCTCTTTCTGCTATAAAAGCTATACCTTTAATACCTTTAACCTTAATTGCTAACTCGAAGAACCTAGCTAAATGATAAGTAGATGATCTAGGTCTTTTACCCTCCTCAAGCTTTCTCCTCCTGACATATTCCCCTAATGACAATAGTTCATCAAGGAAGATGTCAGAGGATTCGGGTAGTAATGTTTCTGGGTCATATTCCTTATCCTCATCTTTCCTGAGGGATTTGTATATTTCAAGCATCCTTTCCTCAATATATTCTAGGGACCTGAGAAGATCCTTCCTTCCATACTCCTTTGCCTCCAATTTTGACCTATTAACGGTTCCTAAAGTTATATGATCAGAATTTATCTCTATGTTTTGAAGATTATGTGCTTCATCAATTACGAGTATAGCTTTATTAAATGGAATAATGGATTTAATACTCCATTCATAAAAAGGGTTTATAATATAATTATAGCTGAGAGCTATTACGTCGGCAAACCGCAATAGTCCCCTCTGAGCATAATAAGGACATATGCCTAACCTCCTGCTTAAGTCAAATATCTCCGTATAAGTTAAAGGACTTTTACTTATGTAAAGTGGGAGCATCGACCTAAAATTGGCTAAATATTTGTTGTAATAAGGGCATTTCTTCATCATTCTTTTACATAGGTAAGAGACCTCTGAGTGTTCTACTCCTTCAGGAAACTTTTCCTTAGCTAATAAGCACATGTCCCTTTTACCTCTATATGATAGTCCAAAAACCCTGCTTCTCGTCCTCTCATTTATTACCTTAAGTTCCTCTATGGGCCTATCAGTCTCATTACCTGTCCTTACAGCCCATAGGATAATGTAACCTCTATCTATTAATGGAAGCAATGCTGATAGTATAACAGGTGTCTTCCCGAAACCTGTGGCAGCGTTAAGGCATATATATCGATTTTTAAGACCGCTCCTTATTCTCCTTAGGGTCTCGAGCTGATAAAGACGGGGCTTATAAGGAAACTCCATAACCTTTAGCCATTAACCTTCTCAAGTACCTATAATTAGCAGCCATATTAATTAACATACCAGGTATCTCTTTTACCTTGTCTGTATAAGCGGAAAGTATTACATAACCTTCCTCATTTAAATCTAGTCTTAAAGGACTATGTATCTTATCTTTAAACATCTCAAACATTACACTCGCTGATGCACATTGCTCAAAGAAGAAAAGAGGAGTGGTCTCAACAATATACCCGTAATCTTCCACAAATATCTCAACACCGATAGGATAATCCTTAACAATTGAAGTTACAACTGAGGGGTATTCCTCCCAAATTCTAGTAGCGGCGAGAAATCCTTCCTTTCTTAAATACGATGCTAACTCAGCTTCCTTTCCATAATCCTTATATTCCTCAACCTTAACCTCACTTTCATTCTCTACCCACCTAAGATAGTGAAATGGGCCTAGAATATACCCAAGTTTTACTATAGGACCATATGGTTGATTATTCCCATAGAAAAGTGCTAAACTATTCTCAGGCCTCCAGAAACCTACCGTACCTGGATCCACGGTCATATGCTCCTTAAACTCTTTAATTCTTACTGGTGTATCAAAGTACACTTCTTCTTTCCATTTGATAGCCCTTGATGAGAAAGGAACGTTCTCAAGAAAAACAGCTGCTACATCTTTATCATGAATATATATGATTATCTCCCCGAGATTCTCAAACCTAAGCCTTAGATATGTCATAAGAGAGAATTATATGGAGTTTTTAATGATCTTTTTGGCTATTAATGTTCCATGCTGGCTTCTAAGTTTCCTTTTATCCTCACTAACTTATCCATTATCCTGAAAAATACATAGGAAAAAATCACATATACCATAGTTTTAACTATCTCTGAAAATAATAAATCAAATATATTACTTATTGGATAGTTTACATTAATAGAGTACCTTGTGATCTCCATCCACTCCTTCATTGGTATAGCTTCAGCTATCAAATAAAGCCAACAGGGCAGTTTTTCTACAGGAAATATGACGTTTCCTACTAAAAAGAGCAATCCTCCCATACTCTCAGCTATCAATGGACCGTATTCTGAGGAGAAAAGGCTTAGGGAGGAAACCACTATACTTAATGATGTACACCATATCGCTCCTATTATTAAATTGACTATAAGGAGAGGAATATTAGGTAAGAGTTGTATACCTAAGCCTGTAACCGCTAAACCAACCACTAAGCTTACTGTTGACAGTGCTATACCTATTAAGTAATACACTAGTCCTCTGGCAATGAGATATCCTTGAAGACTGGGGTAGGATATGTAAGTGTACTTTAATAATCTATAATGATCCCTTTCATCATGAATTACCCATACTACTCCGTAAAGGCCATTTCCTATGTAGTTATAGAAGGAAGCTCCCGTTATAAGGTAAAAGGCTGAAGAGGGATCTACCTTACCTGACGCTATCACTATGGCTACATATATGTAAGCATAGAGAAGGATTCCAAATAGAGGCCTTACTATTATGTAAGCTATGAACACTAAGGGATGCGTCCAATTACTTAACTCCTGCCAGCTTAACCAAGATACTGCATATAGCCTACGAAGCAGTTTATTTACATCCATCTAAGTATCAACCTCCCTTCTTTCTTAGCTTTATGTTCCATGTATTTGAGTAATCTTTTAGCAATTAACGTAAAAATAACTGTCATGGTGATCAACGATAACACGTGAGGACCTAAATCCCATATCTTCTTTCCTATTATAAGAGTCTTCCTAATACCATCTAACCCTATAGCCAGGGGGAGAAGAGAGGCTATCACTTGAAGCATCATCGGCAATACATTTAGTGGATAATAGAGTCCCGAAAGGAACATTATGGGTTCCTGAAGTAGTTCAGAGGCTCTCCATCCAGAACGACTATACATCAGATATAGACTCGCAAGTCCCATTCCTAGCGTGTAGAGAACTGAGAGTGTGAGGAGAAAGATTACTAACGCTGAGGGAATAGCATTCACATCGAACTTAGCATCAAAAAACAGTATACCCATTACTATCATCGAAAGCGCTCTCGTTAAAGTATTCAGAGCTCCACCTAATGCCATGCCAAGCAGTAAACCTTCTATCGGAGCAGGCGAGACCATGAAAGCCTCTAAGTTACCTGTTTCCTTCTCCCAATATAGAGTTGTTCCCATACCCCAAAGCACATTAAACCAAAAGCTCATCATAGCTCCTCCTAGAATCACAAAACCTATGTATTTTGGAGGGGCTCCTAGGCTATGGTAAGCATAGACAACGGAGGATATCATTAAAAGAGGTAATATCACTTCCCATAATATCCAACTAGGTTCCCTATTGCCTCCCTTAATCCTTACATATGCTCTAGCAATAGCTGTCCTGAGCAAGGTACTTTTTCTACTTCTCAAGGCTAGCACCCACGATTTTCAAGAAAACATCTTCAAGTGTTGGTTCAACTTTTGAGAGCTCAATTATCTGTAATTCACTACTCTCAATCTTCTCTATAACACTACTTATGTAATCTCCCTCCGTTAATACTATCCTTGCTACGGTAACTCCCCTAGCTATGTCCTCTTTGTAACTCACAGCCTCAACACCATCTACCTCTTTAACAAAGTCTATTCTTGCGTGCCCTCTAATCCCTATTTTATAGATGACATACCTAGAGACTTTCTGTTTAAGTTCCTCAGAGGAGCCGAGCGCTACTATTTCACCTCTATGTATTATGGCTATCCTATCACAGAGTTCTTCGGCTTCAGCCATGTAGTGTGTAGTTAACAGAATGGTTCTTTTTCTATCACTCTTTATCCATTCCTTTATTAACTTTCTTATAGATCTAGCAGCTTCAACGTCAAGACCTAAGGTAGGTTCATCGAGAAACAGTACTCTAGGATCATTTATTAATCCTCTAGCGAGATTATACTTTTGTATAATTCCTGTAGAAAGCCTGTTAAGCTTGACATCCGCGTATTCCTCTATCCCTAAAAGACTTATAAGCTTTTCAACCCTTTTCCAACCATCTTTCCTACTGAATCCATATAGTTGTGAAAAATACCAAAGGTTCTCCTTTAAAGTTAGAATACCGTATCCTGCTCTCTCACCCCCTGATACTACATTTATTAACTCCCTTACTTTACCTGGTTCCTTAGTAACGTCATATCCTTCCACGTAAGCTTCTCCTGATGTAGGTAACAGTAAGGTAGCTAAAATCCTTATAAGGGTCGTTTTGCCCGCCCCATTGGGTCCCAGAAGCCCGAATATTTCCCCTCTGTTAACACCTAGGTTAACATCCTTCAATGCATTAATTATCTTTTTACCTCTTTTGAATGTTCTAGTTAAGTTAACTGTGAGAATGGAGGCGTTTGACATCACTCAACCCTCTGTAACGCTAGGATAGCTATTTGATGAATCGTTATATTAACTTGAAAAATATACTTAACTTTAATAAAAATTTAAGAATAAACCGTTATAATCAATAATTATTTAATTTTTAAATAAAATTATTTAATAACATTAATTAAATAACTAGAGAAATGGATAACCTTAATCGAGGGGCCGTAAAGTTTGGATCCTAACTCTAACGTCATCATGCAGAATGGGCAAGAAGTAATTACTATCTCAGCCCCACTTCTCTCGATATCCCTCATTTTTTCCCTTATAGATAATTTATAAGCCTCTTCAGTATCTCTCATGAAAAGCATTTCCTCTTCACTCACTTCAAACCCCAGTCCCAGCTTTCTAAAATGATCATATTTTTCTCGGGTTAGTAAAGCCATACCTCCTCCACCACCGCAACATATAGCCTCTAAACCATCATGAGGCAGTCTTCTAAAGTTAGAACTTATCTTCATAAGTATCTCCAAAGGCTCTCGAGTAACTCCACCTTTCCTACCTAACTGACAAGGACTGTGCCATGTTATCTTTTCCTCCGTAGTTATAAAATCTAACATGCTTAACCTGTCATACAACACCTCTACTATATGAGTAATCATATACTTTACATCTTCATTTACTATTTCTGGTAAACTAAACCTTAACATTGGATATAAGTATCCACCATCAGATAACAGTATTTCTTTAATTTCAAGTCTTTTTATATAATTATTTAGTTTTTTCATAGATGTTTTAACAGAAGAAAAGTCGCCTATAAACATGCCCATACCTAAGCCCATAGGCTTACTGGGAATAGTCCATTTAAGATTAAGCTTACTAAGAAGGCTAATAGTGTCAACTATCACTTCAGGATAAAATACCAACTCTATTAACGAAGGAATATAGATAATGTCTGAGCCCTTTCTTTCAACAATAGACTCTGTATCTATAATCCCCTTGACTTTACTCAAGGTTTCCTCCCATAACTTTAAAATAGATTCAGGTAACTCACCTCTCATATCTAAGTCGCTTAAAAATCTTAGCAAAGAAGGTGCGTACCCTATGTTAAGTAATATGCCTCTTATATCAACTATCATTGCACCACTATCTATCCCGAAAGGACACATAGTATAGCATCTACTACAGTTAGAGCAGCGGTAAGCGAACTCTAAAATTCTCTTTACGTCATTCTCGTTCCTTATCTCATATGCGTGGAAGAGGTTTCCTGCTATCTTACCAGCTATGGTAAGCTCTTTCCTATATATTTTCCTCAATTCTTCTGCTTTATTTACAGGCGAATATCTCTCTTCAATAGGATAGTAGGGACATGCGGATGCACATGCTGCACATGAGACGCAGTTCTCTAGATAATGTAGCTTTACAGGATTAATGGAGCGTATAAATCTTCTAATGCTCATCCTAGCCTTTTTAACCTCAAAGCTCCATTCACTCATCATTCTGCACCCCTTTTCACTCTCAAATCGTACCATTCGTGAAGTTTACCATACCAATAACCAAACATAAAATGCCAGAACTTAGTGAATGGAAGTATAGCTAACAAAGCTTCGGCAAGTAGTATATGAGTTCCTAATATAGCTCTGTACGTTACCACATCATTAGAAGGAAGGTGATGAGCGGCTAAAAAGCCAAAAAGCAATATTAGGAAGAGAAGAATAAGGGCTGCAAAATCACCTATCCTAATATGTTGTATACCTTTCATTTTTTTAACAATTTTATCTCCTATTTTAAAGGTTACACCTGCCATAGATAAGACTGTTAAAAAGTCAGCATTGAGTAGGATAGTTAAAGGGCCCCATATAGAGGAAGTATCTATGCCTCTTACTAAAGGTCTCAAATAATACGCCTCAGTTATGTATGCTTGATTTGGAGAGAGAGGTATAGCTAATGGCCATAGTAACGAGTAAGGGGGGAAAATGTATTCAAAAAACACTATGTGGTGACTGAAAAGGAAGATCAGAGGTATCAAGCCTAGTACGTGTAGAAAGGTAAGACCAAATACTAAGTCAAGCTTATTGTACTTTAATGCATCTATTAAAGGTTCAATAAAGGTGAGTGCAAGTCCTTTAATCCTTCCCAGTATTCCTCTATTCCTGAAATGAGGTCTAGGGCCTCTTCTCCAAAACCTTAAATATCTAAATAGCCTGTAAGTTGATCCCGCTATAAATATAGTTAATGATAGAGGAAATACGTTATAAATAGCTAAGCTGTAAAGATCTATAAGTAGATCGTACGGCATAAACCTTACACCGCTTTAAATAGGAATTAATATTCTCTTTATTACCCTATTGCTGACCTGTATATGTACAGCGCATGCAAGGCAGGGATCAAAGCTTCTTATAGCTCTTACAAAATCTAAGCCTTTCCATTCTTCTGGAGGAACCTCTTCCGTGATCCTGCTGTTAAGTATGGAAACCTCGAAAGGTCCTCTACAATACCTCTCATTATATCCTTTACATTTCCTATTAATAGGTGATGCGTTATTGGTAGTAGGTGCATGTATCTGGTAATTAGCTATCTTATAGTTCTTTACAACCATCCAATGACGCACAGTGCCTCTTGGAGCTTCGGTAAGTCCTGCTCCCAATGAGAAAGTAGGTTTCTTCCAAGGTCTTGAGGTTTTTAGTCTCCCAGATTTGATCTCCTCTAAGGCGCTTAGAAGCGAATACCACATGGAGTATATGTCCAGGGCTATGTTGAAGGCCCTCGCTCTAACTCTCTCTATGGTAGTTGACGCTTTAATCTTAGGTATCTTCCATTCAAACTCTAACTCCTCATGTGTTCCTGGTGGTAGATCGTCCACTACTGACCTAGGGAGCGTAACTCTTAATGTTCCATTACCTTGTCCAAACTCACTTTTCTGTAAAGAAGTTATCCAAAGCCTAGCTATGGGACCTACCTCAAAGGGCAGTATTTTACCATCTTTCCATATTATTCTTGGTTCAGTGCTCCATGTGTACTTGCTCGCCCAATCTATGGCCTGCGGCTTAGGTAAAGTTATCTTGTTCCATGGATGCCATTTATATAAGTCTCCATATCCCCATGCAAGCTTCTCCCCCAGTGGATCAGTCTCGGTAAATGTTTCAATATTCTTCTCAACCCAATCATCATAGAACCCGCTTTCCACAAACTCTATTATGCTCCTGTTAATCTCCGTATACTTAGTAGTTACCAACTCACCATTGATAATAAGACCTGGTTTAATGGTCCTAGCCTCAAACGCTTTGTCTATATTCCTATATATCTCGACATAATCTTCACCCATAATAGAGTATAGCTCTGGATCATCAAAAAGCCCTGCGGAGAGAAGAATAGGGCTCTCATACGTTTTACCCTGCTCGAGGTACCCGTTCTCATTAAAGAAGTTAGCTAGGTCGTTCCACACAGCTACTAAATATTTAGCCCAAGCTGTAAGTTTTGCAAGCCTATATGCATATTCTATGAGAAGATACTGCGCATTAGTTAGGTCTGTTGAAATACCTCCAGGTATAAGCGTTGAAGGATGAGAGTGTCTCCCATATATGAGTACACCTGCCTCCCTAGCTATTCTCTGATACTTAATCGTCTTGACATATATATCTCCTTGAAGAGGGTTTAATCCCCTCATTATATCCGCTATAGTTGAGAAGCCATGTATATCAGAGAACTCAGCTTTAGTCTTAGCCGCCTCATCCCATATACTTGGAGTGAGCCTACTAACTATTACCTCACTGTAATCAGGTCCGCCTAGCATGTTAAGTATAAGTGGGTGATCATACGTATGATCCGTCATACCTTCTGCCATGTTTCTTAGTAACACACCCAGGGGTTCGGGAACAGCTCCCAAGGCCATGTCATTCGCTATTTTTGAGGCATTAGCGTGACTTGATCCACATACACCGCATATTCTTGATGTTATGTGAATAGCATCAGGAGGTGCTCTCCCCCTTAAGAAAACCTCAAACCCTCTAAACATCGCTGCTACTGTCCATGCTTCCTTAACTTTTCCCGTATTCTCGTCGACCTCTGCTCTTAAGGCTAAATGACCTTCAATTCTTGTTATAGGATCTATAAACATTATTCTTGTCATTCACTCTCACCCTCCTTCTCCTCCTTTTCTCTTTCCTTAAGCTTTCTAGGTAAGAGAAAACCCGCAGCTAAACCTGCAGCAGCGGCAACTCCTCCTATAGTACCTAAAGTTGTTAGATCGGGAGGAAGAGGCGCTTGAAGAGGTTTATAGAAGGGCTCATAGGCATCGGTAAACCCTGGCATAGTACAGCCTATACACACGCCTCCAGTTCGCGTAGGACCACCTACTCCATTAACCCACCCTACTTTGTTCCATGGACAATTACTTATAGGTCCTTTACATCCAACCTCATACAGACAAGCTCCTGAGGGCTCTCCCGGCTGCTTTCTAAATAAACCTGCGGAATACCAAGCAGCTCTCGGACAGGTCTCATGTACTGTTAAACCATAAATAAACTTTGGTCTCCAATAGGAGTCTAGCTCAGGTAGGGGGAGAAGCCCTTTAACTGCTAATATAACGTTTGCAAGAACCTTAAGCTGGGCGTTCCCGTTCGTTGGACAGCCAGGTACCGCAATGGCTGGCTTACAATCACTATCAGGTTCTAACCTAGGTCTCCCTCTACCTTCTATAAAGTTTTTAAAGGGTCTAGCTTCTTCTAACCTGCTTATCATTCCTTTATACCCTCTTATAGGATCATCAAAAAACCCTATAGCACCTGTAGGAGAGGGGGACTGAGTAGGTATTTCGAGATCAGGAGAGCCCTCATATACCTTATCAGCTACTAAGCCTCCATAGCACGCGCAATTACCTATAGCTACTACCGCTACAGCTCTCTTCAATAACCTTTTTAACCACTCGTTACACGTCACAAGCCTACCGTCTTCCTCGCCCAATACACAGTACCATCCTCCGCTCTTAGCGGCAAACTCCTCATCGGGGAAACTTCCTTCAAGAATTAAGACGTATTTATCCAGTTCCCCTTTCTCAGCTTTTCTCAATATTTCTACCGCATTTTCCCCCCACTCAGGCATTATTGTTTGATGAAAGGATAGATGAATCGATCCGGGACCTACAACGTGACTAGCACCTGTTAAGACTTGAACTACGTCTGGGTCAGTACCTTGAATCAAAGCCGTTGTGTCCCCTGCACAGTCCTGTACCTCAAGCCACACTAACTTCACTTCAGAGCTTTTAACACTCTCTATAGCTGCCTGTAAAGCTCTACTCCAGTTAATATTAGCAAGAAGAAGGGCAGCAGAAGAGAACTTTAAGAACTCTCGCCTGGACATTTTTAACGTCATGTTCTCGCCTATATCAAACTTAATAAATATCTAAATATTTGAATATTTTAATAATATTCTTAGGGGAAAGATGTATCGGTATTACTAACTAACAGGCTTATTTAAGCATTCATCTATTGTTTTGGCATATCTTCATTATCTTATTAGCTAGTTCATAGCCTTTCATATTCAGTTCGATATCTAGGAACTTTTCTAGGAAAAAGATCACCTTATCCAAGGAGGAGTAAAGTATGTTCTCTGAGGGGCATGTAGAAAGCCGAATCATGTAGGGGATAATGCCTAGTAGATAGGCATTACCATCAAATATGTTGAGAGATCGTGCTAAAGCAACTATGTGAACGGGAGTTATTCTATGTCTATTATGAATGGTAAGCAATTTCATTAGTTCTTCCGAGCTTATGTTAGAAAAAGCTAAACTAAACATTTTTACTTCACAAGGTTTACCGTACTTACTTGTAATAACATCTATGAAAAGCACTTCATCGAAGCCTCGGAGCTCGTATATAAGTTCGAGATTCCCTAGACCGCCATCTATAACTTTTACGTTACGTAAAGGCATGGATTGTAAAACTTCGGCTATATAAGAGCCTATCCCGTCATCTCCCATACACCTATTACCAATACCTACTATTAACTTTCTTCTCTGAGCACCTCTAGAATTTTCTTTGTTAGTTCTTTTATCCATCTTTCATCTTCACCCTCATCGCTAGGAAGCTGAGTTTCAATTATGGTAGTTTTGTTAGGTAATGCATTTAAAACCTTAAGTCCTAATGCTAGGTCCATTGGTCTAAGACTTCCACTTAAAGAAGGAACTAATGCTTTAGCTCTTTCATAGGAATCTTGAGGAAGTTTAAAGGAATCCTTGTACGTTTTTATTAGGAACGAGGAGCCTTCTGCTACCGAAATCATTATCAGCCTATCGTACCCACGGACTCTTTCTGCCAAGGAAAGTATATCTTCAGATAAGTCTTCGACATCTACGTTTCTGTGATTACTTATTGCTTTTTCTAAATTATTTATTATTTTAGAGACAATAGAAGGATTAATTCCTATAATACCTATTAGAATTTTCTTCTTATTTAACACTTCATGAAGTATCGACTCTAGTCCTTTATTTTCAACTCCTAACATCTTCGAAAGCTTATCTAACCTATCCTCAATAGAAACAGTCTTAGGCTGATTAAGAGCATAGAATGGCTTAAGTAAAAGTTGTTTAAACCCTACTAAGCTAAATATAGCATCAGCAATCTCTTCTTTAAGGGATTCGATAGCTTTAGATAGCGCTAATAACGTTTTAAACAGTTCTTTCATTACTACAAATAAACCTCTAAGGGGTTATATTTTTATACCGAAAGCCTCTGCAAATCTTTTAATCTTTTTAAATTCTTCTAAAAACTTAACACCTTTATCAGTAAGATAGTACTTATTTCCATTCACTTTTTTCTCCCTTATAAGTTGAAGAGTTTTAAGCTCATCAATGTATTTAATGAGCCTATCATAAGAAAGATTAGCTCCGTAAAGAATCTGGGTGATCTTAGCTCCGCCCTCCTCTTTTATCACCTGAAGTATATCAACAATTATCCTAAGCTTAGATCTTCGAGATTTCATTTAGCCCTTGTCACCTCAGCTGTCATCGCTAGGAACGAGATAAGAGCTAGGAAATAGATAGACTTAGAAAGCAGAATACCGGAGCTAAAACGTATCATAAGTGAGAGAATACCCAGAACCTGGGAAACTAGCATTAAGAGAAAACCTGTAAAGATGAGAAAAGAGGGTCTTTTCTTATTCACCTTATAAACTATGAATGAATGAAAAGTTATATATATAAGAAGAAAGGTGCTTATGAAGCTTCCTATTAGCTGCTCAGTAATAAATTGAGGTAATGCTGCCTTTCTTACACGCTTAAAAGGAGGAAATATCAGGGAAATGGATAGAATTTTACCCTTAAATTGTAGTGAATAACCTATAGCTATGAGAAGATATGATGCTATTTCAGATATTAACGAAATCCTGTTAAGCCAAAAATGTAAAATGTTGACTACCAGCCTTGTGGGATAAGAAATCAGTATTATTAAAGTACCTATGGCGTGAGTTATAAGCCCTGTCCCCATTAGTGAGAAACCCAGAAATATGAACAGGAATATTTTTATTCTTGTCATTTTTAATGCTTTTAATGAAAAATAGCTTATTATAAAAACTATAAGTGAGCCTATCAAGTCATAAACTAGTATGATTAACTGAGCTGTTGTCATAATTACCTTTACTTATTATCGTTATAGTACTTAAAATTTCCAGATAGACGATACGTACATTACCTATAAAAATAATGTAGGAGATATCAAGTCTGGTGATAAATGTGAACAAATCTGTTAGAATTATTGTACTATTAATAGCTATATTATTTTTAATATTACCGTTCTATGTTTCTTCTCAGCCTCTAATACCTAAAGGGCCTAAGGTCAGCAAGGAGTTACCATATCCCAGAGATAGGAGAACCTTAAGACCTTTAAGAGTTAGAGAAGAAAGAGTCATAAGGCTTGAAGGTAGCGTAATGGCGATAACGGAGAAGGAGCTAGTTATATCTTCAGACAACAGAACTACTAGTTTTTTAGCTAAAGGTAGATGGCTCATAGTCAATGAAAATAAGATTGTTAACTGGAGTAGCGTTACCGAATATGTAAATTTAGGAGATAAAGTGAAGATAGTTGCGTTAAATAGAACAAAAACGCCTATACTTATAAGATTAGAGAAGGAGGATTTGGTTCTTATCAGACCATCATTAAGAAAACTTACCCACATACTTCCTCTTCCATTGAGAAGTAAAGTAATAGATATTTTAGGTAAAGTTATTAATTCAACAAATAAAGGATTAATCATTATGAGTAGAGGACTGAAGATAAATGTCCTTACTATAGGTAAGTGGTTTGAAGTAGGTAAAGGAAGAACTAATTGGAGAGATGTGAAAGACACCTTCACACCTGGTGATAGAATATGGATATATGGTCGATTGCTACCATTCATAAGAAAAGGAGAAATAAAATTAGGATTTATTCCTAAAATAATAGTGGATATTAATAAAAATGTGACTATTTTACGGCTTTAAAACTTTATTTTTTATTTTTTACAAAAGAGAAACTACTTAATTAACTTGTCTAAAAACAATATTAGATGGTAAATGAGTAAAAACAGAGTTGCTTTTTTAGGACTTGACGGGCTTGGATGGAATATATTAAGGTCCGTATTAGACAAAGGAGTAACTCCTTTCTTAAAGTCATGCATGAATAACTCTTCAAAGGGAACGCTTCTGGCAATACCTCCTTCCACACCACCTATGTGGATCAGTATTGAAACAGGTGTCAAACCAGAGAGGCATGGAGTTCTTGATCATCTTCTATTATTAAATAATAAAGTTGTGCCTATAAATTCAAAATATATTAAATATCCTAAGATATATGATATATTAAATTTAGAAGGTAAAAAGAGTTTAGTAATAAATCCGGTATACGAAACTGAAATTAAAAGAGGACGAAACGTATACATATTTAGTGATAGGTTCGTACCTACCACAGGATTCTGGCCTAGAGACTTCTGGAGAAAATTCTATCATGAATACATATCATATAGAGATATCTTTAAGGTAAAACCTTCTTTTCCTATCAAGAGAGTAAAACTGGAATTCATAACAAGAATGCTAATTCATAACGTTAATCTTATAGTAAATTTAATGGATAAAACAGACCCTTTTGATTTACTCTGGTTAGAGCTTCAGGAACCGGATTCTTTGCTACATTTTGACTTTAATTATGTAACCAAAGCTAAAGGACAAATAGGTAAACTTTTTAATCTAATAGATAAGCTTATCAAAAGACTTTACGAGTTATATGACTTAGTCATAATAGCTTCAGATCATGGATTTAAAAATATACAATATATGATTAATTTAGTAAACCTGTTACAACAACATGGACTCATAAAGCTTACTTCCCATAATCAAAAAGTGGATAACATTTTCTCGAAACGGTTAACATCAAGTATTCTAGCATACATACCTCCTAGGTTTTTGATGGGAATCCATATGTTTTTAAATAAATTCTTAAATTCAGGTCTTCCTATTTACCTAGATTTAACAAGGAGTAAAGTGTTACTATCATACTGGAGTTTAAGTTTCAAACCTAAATTTAAGGCAAAATTAAGGAGTGTTCTTAATGGCATTCCTTATTTTGAAGAAATAAAGGAAATAAACAATAATTATATATTAATACCTTTCTATAAGAAAGGTATAGGAGTGCTTCCTGCAGGTAGGGTTCATGTGCTTAATTCAAGGGCTATAATAAAGGGATTTACTTACCATCATCCTTATGGAGTATTCATAGCATTGGGAGAATCAGAGATGGGAAGGAATCTGGGAATTATTCATCCACATGATATAGTTCCCACCATAATGGATTATATGAATTTACCTGAGCCAACACATTTAGACGGTATATCTTTATTGAGTGAGAGGAGGGAAAAAGCAACCAGGAAGAACTATTACGCAAGATACATTATTACTAAAAGATTAAAAAACCTTAGTGAAGGGGTCTTAATGAAGAAATCTCCATAGAACGTTTATGGCTATGCATTAGAATTTACTAACTAGGGATAGATATTGAGCGAAGACTCAAATGAGAATTTAGATTATGTATTTCAAGCTTTAAGCAATAAAGTTAGAAGAGAGATAATCATTGTGCTGGGTAATGAGGGGCCTTTAACTTATAGCGAGCTCATGAGTAAGGTAGGGGTTGAGGACTCAGGAACCTTCGGCTTTCATATGAGGAAAATGAGGCGACTTCTCGAGAAAACTAGCTCAGGAAAATATACTTTAAGTGAACTAGGTAAGTTTGCTTATAATCTTCTAAAAGGAGAAAAAGCTTTCGTAACAACATCAACTATTAGTGAGACTAAGGAGGTAAGAGAGCCACTGATTATATCAGATAGAATAAGTTTTGAACTTACAGAAGAAATCATTAATTCTTGTAAAGAGAGAGGTAGGAAGCTTATAATCGCTGATATAGTCAACTTAATTATTCATAAAATCCCTAGGAAGGTTTTTGATGAAGTTGTTGAGAAGATAAGTGATTGTGTAACTGTATACGTACCCAAGGAACTTGAAGACATAGTGCATTTTAAATCAAAAGACGTATTAATGATTAAGAGTTACAAAGATAAACCTCCAAGAGTAAAGGGATTCCTAGGACTTCCTTTAAGCATCTCAAGCTTAATATCCGCAGTAATGAGTGGCGTAATGCCTCTTTTCCATTCATTACCCGATATTGTAGCAAAAGGGTTAAAATCAGTAAAACTCCCTAAAAAACTCGTAGTTGATGAAGAACTTAGAATAAAGCAAGGAGGTATACTTAAGGTAGGGATATCGGGTGGCATTGTTAGAGTGAAGGAAGACGAAAGACCCTGGATAAAGGTTTGGGAAATAGGAGATAACATTCCTCACATAAACATAGATGTAAAAAATGGTATTACAGAGATAGAGTTAGAGAGAGGAGAGTGTGAAATATTACTTCCCAAAGGTTATCTTAACGAGACTCACATAGATATGAGCGGAGGAATAACTCAGCTAGAGATCTCTGATCTAGATACATTAAAAATAGATGAAACAGGAGGTATGCTTAGGTTTTCATTAAATAATAGTAAACCTATCAACTTGAGTGTGAAATTACAGGGAGGAATAATTGAGTGTGAAATAAGGGCAAAGTTTGAGGAGGAGTCAGAAATACATATGAACTTAGAAGGAGGAGTTGCTAAAATGGATGTAAAACTAGAGGAGAACACTAGGATTAGTGCTGATGGTAAAATTGAAGGAGGATGGGGGGAGATAGTTTTAAAGGGGAGCAAGATCCAGCTTCCTTATGAGGATGTAGATTATCGTGAAAGTACATCAAGGTTGAAGCTAAGGTTAGATGTATTTGGCGGGTTCTTTAATATAAACATTAAATAAAATAAAGATCTTGTTCATCAACATAGCTTGTTATTGCCGTTGAGCCTCTTGCCTTCCCTGTTAGTTATTAGTTCTAGGTGTTTAGATTATAAGCTCTAGGATAAACCAATATTTTATTCAAAACCCACAACTATCCTATAATGAGGTGGTAATTTTAAATATATGGATTTAACATTAACTACACATGTATGAGATATTACAATGGTTCATGTTAGCGCAGCAAGCAAGTATACCAGAGTTACTTTCACAAATAGCGTCTGACCCGGTATCACTAGCTTTCTTCATAGTTAGACTCTTACTGGGCTTTGCTATAGGTTATGTTTCCCTTAGAATACTTAAGTACATAATATTTATGCTCATAGCATTGGGAGTAGCTATATTCCTTAACATCTGGGAGGCACAGGGAGGAGCTCAACCCTGGGAGGCTGTAAGAGAGGCGCTTAAGAAATTAGGGCTGGAGAAAGTTAGCTGGGAAGAGATTAACGCATTGATATCTAGTTTTCAAACAGTGTGGCTAACTACTACAGTGTTTCCCTTAGTTATAGGCTTTGTGATCGGACTAATAGTGGCGATAATTAGAGAGGTGTCTTAAATTTTTTTAAAGAACCAATATAAAGTACCTATTAACTTACCTCTCTTTTTCTTAATGAGAGGCATAGGTTTTAAAGGATTCTTGAGATCCACTACTAAGTAGTAACATCCATTTGAGGCTTTTCCCTTTAAAACGATTCGTTCGTTGTCGACTCTCCACTTAATGTCCTTTGGTACTACACCTGTTATCTCATGGAAAATGGTTTTAGCAGAAATATTAGTTAGTTTTATTTCATCTAAAACAAAGTATTTGTCTTTAACTTTAAATATAATCTCTAAATAATATCTGGGTATTTCAAGTTTAACTTTATCTAAACCATTAACTCCTATTTCTGTATCTAATATATTAAACTCGTCAGAACCTAGGAAAGAGCTTAACATAATTTTTAAATCATTCTCACTAAGTATTGGAATGGTCCTAATAGCTCTTCCACTTAGCCTATTAATCCATACGACAGCTCTTTTACCCTCACTTTCCACATATATGCAATGAAAATTCTTGAGTAAAGATAAATACTTAAATTTACCTTTAAAGACTGTATTAGTTTTTTTAACTATTTTTTCTCTAAATACTTCTTTATTAAATACATCATCCCAACTTCTCCTAACTCTCACACCCTTATGTTTAATAGTCGCTAAAGCTAATTTGATAGCTCTTTGTTTACTAACATAAGATACATCAACATTGATTACACGTCTCTCTTTATCCTCGATAATCACCTTTCCTGTTCCTTCTCCTACCTTAAATTTAATTTCCCATTTCCATGCTATAAGTACAGCGGGTCCTACTTCTAATCCTTTACCTAATTTCCTGAGTTTCTTTTCCTCTAATGTTTTATCATTAACAATTACTATCTTTACGTCTTCGTCACGATTTACTATGTAGTTAGAGGCTATGTATTTCCATAAATCGTAGGTACCTTTTCTAGTGACTACAAGAAGCCTATAACCCTTTCCTATCGGAACCTTAACTATCTTTCCAGTAAGAGCATGAACTAAGTACTCTTTCTTAGCGATATTTGGATCCTCTTCATACTCAGAAATTACATTATTAACTATTTTTTCTACGTCTTTCTTAGAAATTAATGCTAGTAAAGGAAGCTTACTCATCTAACTTTTACCTTAACATACTCTTTATACTCCTCAGGAAGCATCGATGAAAGCCACTCTCTTATAAAGCCTCTCATTTCCTCTACTAAACTTGAGATAAGAATTATGTTCTCTCCCTCAATTTTACCGTTTGGATAAAGTAGCTTAAGCATGCCAGAAAGAAGCCTATATATCGCTTGCTCATCTCTTATACTTGGGCTACCCTCTATTTTATATAGCTCGCGTGCCTTCTCTGTCATATCTAACTTCCTAAGTTCATGCATTATAGCTCCTAGGTAATCAAGAGCAAGAGCTTTCCCTGAGCCCAAATGCTTAGTGGTCACTTTGGGAATCCTCCATCCTGGTATCATTCCATGAATCCTATCGACTAAAGCAGGGTCTTCACTAAATAATGGTAAATCTGAAAATATATCAGTAGGATCAGTATCAGCCGTATCTAAGTTTCCCAAGAATACAAGAGAACACCCACTAGTAGCTTGCTTTTTACCTCTTTCGAAATGACCGCTAGCCATGTAGTCTTTCAGTTTACCCCTTATCTCATTGACGCTTGAGAATCTAACATAGTGAATTTCATCGAAAACAACGACATCCATTACTCCTATTAGACCCATTGTCTTTCGACGCATATTATAGAAAAGTGTGGCGGGACTTACCACACCTCCAGAGATTACCCTTACTAATGGAGAGATGTTTCTATAAAGAAATGTTTTCCCAGTAGCTCTGGGTCCTAACTCTACTATATTAAGATTGGGTTCAACCAACGGTAAGAGCCTTGAAATAAGTATTAGTTTTTCCTCAGAGCTGTATTTATATGGATTAAGTCCTATGCTTAAAATCAGAAGATCTATCCACTCCTCTTCAGTAAATAAACGTCTTCTTTCTTTAAATTCATCAAGAGATACCTCAGTAACTTCATAGGGCACCAAATCAGTGAGCATAAGTGGATCAATGTCTTTTTTCTTTTCCTTTTTTGAGCCTAAATATCTTATAGTTCCTATACCCCAGACACCGTATGTTAAAAGTTTTTTATAATTTTTTATAACACTTTTATTAACAACCGCGGAATGTATATCGAGAACGGGTATTTCAAGCTTATATATTCTTCTTTTTAGATCAACCTTAGCTCTGTAAAAATCGAGAAGTCTGATTTCTCCCTTTCTTATAACTTTATCTAAGAAGAGATCTTTTTCCTCAGGAGAAGGCCTGAAGACCTTTAGGAAATTATATATTTTCTCTAGACAGTTCTCTTCCTCATTACTGCAGAGCTTTGAAATTAAATATTCCTCTATGAATCTAGGTATCCTCCAAGCTCTTAAGTCAGTATGAAAACCTTTCTCTACAATAACTTCTTCTCCAAACGCTTCGAGCATTTTAGCCTCAAAATTAGAGGACATAGCCTTGACCTTCCCCTAATCTAAAAAACTACTTTCACACTGAGACTTGATCTTCTAGTTATCTACTAACAATCAATGCTTTTTTAGCTTTCTTATGTTCATAAGTAGCTTTTATAAAGGCGTTATATATAGGCGAGGGTTTCCCTGGTCTGCTTTTAAATTCCGGATGAAACTGTACCCCTACTATCCATTTTTTATTCTTAAGCTCTATAGCATTAATCACTTTTTCCTGAGGATCAGTAGCTGATACTATAAGACCGTACTTCTTTCCTAGCTCAGCATATTTGGGTATTATGTGATATCTATGCCTAAATCTCTCATATACCATTTTAGTTTTGTATGCTTCATGAAGCTTAGTTCCAGGGAGTATCTTCACTGGATGGGACGCTAGCCTCATGCTTCCTCCTTTGATCCTTAAGCCTCTTTGTTCTGGAAGAAGATCCACTACGGGATATGAGGTATTAGGGTTAACTTCTGTTGAGTGGGCATCCTTAAGCCCAACAACATATCTATTAAAGGCTATAAAGAGAAGTTGTGCGCCAAAGCATATTCCTAAAAACGGGAGATCCTTTTCTATAGCGTATTTAGCCGTCGCTATCATGCCTTCCACACCCCTGGATCCAAAGCCAGGAGTAAGCAGTATACCATCTACATGTAAGAGATCCCTTTCAAGAATGTGAGGATCTTTTTCATATTTTGAGGAATCTAAAAATATTATATCAACAAGCAATCTCTCCTTTGCGGCTGCATGTTTTAATGCTTCATTTATACTTATGTAACTATCAGAAATAACCGTATATTTACCTGGCATAGCTATTATCACTTTGTCCTTGAATTCTTTGAATGAACTTACTATTCTTGACCATCTTTTTACTTCATTTCTTATAGGAGGCTCTTTGAGTCCTAATTTTTTAACTAATAAACTTCCGAGGCCTTGTTCCTCAAACAGAAGAGGTAGCTCATAAATAGTATCTATGTCAGGGTCTGATATCACAGCTTCTGGAGGAACATTACAGTAAAGGCTTATTTTTTCTCTAGCATCATCAGTGAGGAATCCTTTAGATCTACCAATTATTATGTCCGGTTGAAGGCCCATGCTTTGAAGAGTTTTTACGCTGTGTTGAGTGGGCTTTGTCTTATACTGACCTACCGTCTCAAGAAAAGGCACTAAGGTTACATGGACGAGAACAATGTCCTTCGGCATATAAAGCCTCATTTGTCTTATAGCTTCAAGGAAGGGCATTGCTTCTATATCACCTACAGTACCACCAACTTCAACTATCAGTACGTCAGGTTTTGTTCTTTCAGCAACACTTCTTATCCTTCTCTTCACTTCTTCCGTTATGTGTGGAATGACTTGAATCGTCTTTCCTAAATACTCTCCATAGCGTTCTTTAAGTATAACACTGAGATATACTTGTCCTGAAGTTATATTATTAGATGGATGCATGTTAATGTCTAGAAACCTTTCATAGGTTCCAAAGTCCTGGTCTATCTCAGCTATAGTAAACTCGAAGTTTTCTGCTGGCTTAAATTTCCAGGATTCTTCACAAACGAATACCTCTCCATGTTCTATAGGATTTAAAGTGCCCGGATCCACATTAAGGTAAGGATCTATTTTTATCATGTCTACTTTATACCCCCTAAACTGAAAGAGTTTAGCTATAGAAGCCGCTACGACACCTTTTCCAATACCGCTTAAGACACCTCCTGTTATAAAGACGTACTTTGTCACAGTAGCCCAAATTTAAATCAAGGTAAAAACAATATAAGCATACCCTTTGATGATGAAGGTTAAAAGCGGGGATATATGACCTGGTCCCGGCTACTGAGGGGGTTTAATGAGTGTAAGTTGGATCATTAGGAAAAAGATGGCTGCCTCAAGAAAGCCCATGAGTATGGGGGATATAGAGCTTTGGAAGGCACTAGGAATATCAGCGGTAGTAGTACTTAATGAGGATCATGAGGTAAGACATCTAGGAGGACTTACAGAATACATAAACCTTCTCAAAAGCATAGGATTTAAAGTTTTAAGTACTCCTATAAGGGATTTCTGGATACCTACACTTAAAGAGGCTTTAAACACAGTTAAATGGATAGACGAGAGAGTGAAACAAGGAGATAGGGTTTTAATACATTGTAATGCTGGTCTTGGAAGAACAGGAGTTATATCTGCTTGTTACTTAGTTTATTCCTTAGGTATAAGCTGGAGAGAGGCAGTGAAAAGAGTTAGAGAGATGAGACCCGGTAGTTTAGAGAATGAAATACAGGAGAGTTTTATAGAAAAATTTGAGAAATATATTAGGATGAGAGAAGAGTCTTTATGAACTCCTTTAATATATTTAAATCCTTTATGTAAACGAATTCTCCAGGCGCATGAATGTTGTTCTCTTCTTCTCTTATAGCTCCATATGCTAGTACGGGTATTCCTTTTAAAGCAAAAAACGTGCCATCGTTACCTCCTAGCTCTCCTGCGATACTAGGCTCCTCCTTTATCCCTACCTTTCTGTAGGCTTCTTTTAAAGCTTCAAGAGCAGTAGTTACGTATTTTTGATCAGTTGTATACCAGCCGGGTTGTGCAGATACTATTTCTAGCTCAGCTCTTATACCAAGTTTGGTAGTTATGCCAGAAAATGTACTATAGAACTCTTTTAAAGCCTCCTCGACATTTTCCTCAGGTAAAAGTCTCATGTCAAAACCAGCCAATGTCTCTGCAGGTATCCTATTATGTTTCTCTGACTCAGATGTGCCTAGTTTAATAATTGTAAAGGAGAATCTACCCCATACGTTAGGCAAAGGAGAGCCTGGAGGAGCCTTAAGTTTAGAAAGCTTACTAGCTCTAAGAGGTTTATATGCTTTAACCAGCTCAGTTACAAGAAGAGAAGCCGTCTCTACAGGATTCACCGCTGTATGAGGATAGCCTGCATGTCCCGCTCTTCCTTTAACCTTTATCCACCCATGTACTACTCCGCTAGCTCCTACTGAGAGATAGTTTACGCTAGCATCTATTATCAGCGCCTTATCCCACTTATACCCCTTATCCAGTAATGTTCTTATTCCTAATCCACCTATTTCTTCATCACCTGTAACGATAATAACGGGTTTGTATTTTAGCTCAGTTGATGATTTAACAAGTTCCTCTAAAGCTGTGAGAGAGCATACAATAGCTGATTTATCATCAGCGGCTCCTCTGCCGTACAATTTCCCTTCTAATACCAAAGGTGTATAGGGATCTACTTCCTTCCCATCTATGATCCAGGGTCCTTTAGCTGGCACAACATCGTAATGACTTACTAAAGCTAAGGAAGGAGCTTCTACATCAAGGGTAGCTATTATAGTAGGTACCTTTCCGTCTTTAACCTCAAGATCCAATACTTCAACCTCTAACCCAGCTGACTCCGCAAGTTTAGCAACTTTCTCCGCTACCTTGTCATACTCCTCCCTAATGATTTTACCATTTTTTATTTTAACTTCTGACCTTATTTTCACTAAGTTTTTTAGCTCTTCTACCAAGTCCAAGACATTCACCTGCGATTAGGAAATCCCACACCCCAGTATTTAACCCCCATGTCTATAACCTTTCTGGGGTTTAACAATCTTCTAGCATCTATCACTACATCATTAACTTTAATCGCTCTCTTGTATATCATGTCCTTAAACGTCTTGCACTCATTAACTATAATCACAGCATCCACGGACTCATTTTTCCAGGGAAGAGCTCCTATCTTAGCCACATCACTTTCACTAACCAAAGGATCATATGCATAGACATGTGCCCCCATGTCTTTAAGCTCTTTAATTACAACAAGTGCTGGTGAGTTATAGAGCTCCTTAACTCCTGATCTATAAGTAAGACCCAAAACAAGTATACGAGAATTTTTTACAGGTTTTCCAACGCTATTAAGAGCCTTAATAGTTAAATACACAACATGAAAGGGCATTGCTTCATTAACCTCTCTAGCTATCCTTAAAAGCCTCATCTCAAACCCCTTTTCTTTAGCGGATTCTATAAGGAAATATGGGTAAACAGGTATGCAATGTCCTCCTACTCCCGCTCCAGGAAGATGTATATTAGAGTATGGCTGAGTGTTAGCTGCCTTTATGGCTTCTATTACATCAAAACCCATAAGCTCGGAGTACAATGCTAACTCATTAGCTAATGCGATGTTGACATCTCTGTAAACACCCTCAAAAACCTTTACAGCTTCAGCGACAGTAGGGCTGGTAGTTTCCACAACACCTTTTTTATTTATAGCCTCATATACTCCCTTAACAGCATTCAGCGTTTCCTTATCACTAGCTCCTACTATTTTGGGATAACTAGAGGTGATATCTTTTATCATTCTACCACTCATAGTTCTCTCAGGTGCATGAGCTATTCCGAAATCTCTTCCGAGTAATAGGCCAGTGCTCTTTTCTAGCAATTTCCCGAGAGACAAAGTAGTACCTGGAGGGAGGGTTGTCTCAGTGATAACTATATCACCTTTAGAGAGACCTTTAGAAATGGCTAATACAACTTCCTTTATGTGAGAAAGATTAGGTCTACCCATCTTATCAGTCATTACTGGAACAACTATTATCATCACATCGGAGTCCTTAGCAGCTTTCTCACCATCAGTTGTAGCTTTAAAATTACCTTCCTTAATAACCTTAGAAAGTATTTCTTCAACGCCTGGTTCAAAAGTTATGGGCGATATACCGCTATTAACTTTCTCAACTATTTTTGGATTAACATCTACCCCTATAACTTCAGCACCTTTATTAGCAAACACGAGAGCTAAAGGAAGACCTAGCTTTCCTAAACCATAAACAGCAAGTGTGACTTCTCCTCTAATTAGAGCTTTTCTCACGCTTTCAGGGTCCATTCCCTTAATCTTCATGTACTAGGACCTCTTCGACTAACTTAAATAACTTCAAATAATAACTTCTTTCTTATTCGGCAAAGCTTTAGCGGTAAGTTTAATAGCTTAATGAGATAGTAACCCTCTGAGTGATGTATAAGGGACTCCATTAAAGTTAAAGGATGCAACAAAAAGAGGTTTGACAAGGAGATAGCTCTTAATTCGGTTAACTTAAATGTTAAAGGTGAAGTACTTTTTGTAAACTTAGACCCAGCAGATGTAGTATTTCTTACTAAGATATTCTTTTAAGGAGAAGCCAAACTAATGAAAATGATGGGTTCGTCTTATGGATATATTTGAGGTTATAAAGGGTAGGAGAAGTATAAGAGACTACAGACCTGATCCTATCCCTGAGAAAGATTTAATGAAGATATTAGAAGCGGGAATATGGGCTCCTTCAGCTGGAAACTTACAGCCATGGGAGTTTATAATAGTAAGAAATGATGATATTAAAAAGAGGCTCTCGGAGGCTGCCTATGGTCAGACTTGGGTATGGAAAGCACCTATAGTAATAGTTGTCTGTGCAAATATACACAAAACTGCTAGCATTTATGGAGAAAGAGGCGCAAATTTATATTGTCTCCAAGATACCGCAGCAGCTATACAAAACATATTACTAGCGTCTTACTACTTAGGTTACGGAACATGCTGGATAGGGGCTTTTAATGAAAAAAGAGTAAAAGAAATATTACGAATGCCAGAGCACGTAAGGCCGGTAGCTCTAATAGCTTTAGGTAAACCTGCTGAAAGCCCTGATCCTCCTCCTCGCAGATCACTTGACAGTGTATTACATTGGGAAAAGTACTAGCTCATTAATTTTGTAGCTATCTTAACGCTAAACACGGGGTGTTTCATTAATTTAGTAGCGACTCTCATCAGATCTTCTCCATTAGCTAAATCTAATATATCCTTGGAATCAAGTATCTTAGCTAGCTCATTAAGCTCCTTATCACTTAGTTTCTCAATAACGCTTAACGCTCTCTTGCTATCCCTTATCCTTTTCCCCCAATAGGAGCTGTACTCGTTTACATATGCTTTTAATTTAGATGAACGAAGGTCATCTTCTTCGAGAGCCTGAGAAGCTACCTCAGCTGCTATAGCTCCCCCAGCTATAGAGGAATGAATGCCACCACCCGTTAGTGGTATTACTTGTCCTGCAGCTTCACCGATTAACATTAGATTATCGTCTACTATTTTCTTTAGCATACCTCCTATAGTCACCGCAGCCGCTCCAAACTCTATAGGTTTAGCCTTCGAAAAGAGTTTAGGATGTTCTCTTATGAACTTCCTTAGATAACTTATAGGGGATGCACCTCTGACTCCTATACCTACATTAGCCATATTATCTTCCTTAGGGAAAACCCACGCATATCCCCTTGGAGCCACATTATTACCTAAGTAAAACTCAGTGCCTTCATGATCATAAAGTTCAACATGTGACATAAGGAACTGAGCAGTAGGTATAATTTCCCTCTTTCCTACAGATTCTAGGCCTAGCTTTCTAGCCACTGTAGAAAGATAGCCATCAGCTCCTATGAGAAGTCTAGTTTCATACTCTTGACCCTTAGCTATAACTTTAAACTTTTCATCAATCCGAATAAATTCCTTAGCAGGAGTCATAGGAAGAAGGATTGCGCCGGCATCTAATGCTTTTTCAGCCATAACTTTTAGGAACTTTCTTTTATCTAATACATACCCTCTCCCTTTTTCTTCTATAGTGATCCTTGTACCATCAGGAGCATATACATGTGCTCTTTTTATCTCTCTGGATATAAAAATAGAGGCCTCTTTCTGGGAGATGATAGCAGTTTCTAAAGTTTTTAAACTTATTCCTTCCCCACAGGGTTTTACCCCTAAATATCCGTGTTTTTCAAGAACAAGAACATCATATCCCTTTGAAGATAATACTCTAGAGAACATAAGGCCGGCAGGACCAGCTCCAACAACTATTGCGTCATACTTATTTACGGGCATGTAAATCCCCAGTAAACAGAAAGATGTATTAACTGACTTAAGACGTTTAGCTTGAAAGTAAAAATCATAGTTCAAGCACTCTAGCTAAAGGCTCCGCTCCATCGTTATGTACTATAAATGTATCCTCGTATTGAGAAACATTACCTTTTTTCCTCTCTATAAGCATTAAATAATTGTGAATACGGGATACTGCAATAAGCTTTTTCAGCACGCTCAATGGATCTTTAAATGTTCCTTTAAGCCATCTTTCGGAGAAGGGAAGAGATTTGTATTTTTCCCAAATGAGGATAAGAGAGTTCATTAATTCCTTGTCCTTTAATCTTCTCATACTTTTAACTCTATATATATGCCCGTTTCCTCCCTCTATCACGAGCCCTTCTCCGTTAGTCATAAATGGTTCAACAGCATAGACTTCTCCTTCCTTAACCTTAGAGAAGTTCCATGATGGCACGTTGGGTACACTTTTCCCAGCATGAAGCTCATATCTCTCTATCTTGTGGCCTGTGAGATTAGCAATAGGCTTCACTCCATAAAGATCAGCTACACTCTTAACAGCTTTACCTATAGAGCCTAACGAAAGACCTGGCTTTAATATTTCCTGAACGTTTTTTAGGGCTTCTTTAGCCGCTTTAACGAGCTTCTCATATGAGTCGTCAAACGATATTGTTATGGCTGCATCCGCTATATAACCATCTATATGAACACCTATGTCTATCTTAACTATAGCTTTCTTTTTTATAACTGAGTCATCTTTTATACCAGGAGAGTAGTGCGCAGCGACGTAATTCTGTGATATGTTAACGGGGAAAGCTGGCATAGCATTGTAACTTCGTATAATGTTTTCT
This sequence comes from uncultured Thermofilaceae archaeon, assembly GCA_964553765.1. Classification (GTDB taxonomy): domain Archaea; phylum Thermoproteota; class Thermoprotei; order Thermofilales; family Thermofilaceae; genus CAZKLN01. The sequence continues at coordinate 17,025 of CAZKLN010000007.1, read as the reverse complement.
ATTTTACTAGCTATTTCTATTAACGGAGAATTCTCCTCTACATTATCCAGAGCATATTTGAGGGCTTTTCTGAGTACATCCCCTGCTTTCTTATAATTTTTATATTCGCTCTCATTCATTAGCTTTCAACCTTTTTACGACCTCATTAGCCTTTTCATGTGCTAATCTTATAGGTTCAGGCAACTTAGCTTTTTTTCTCCGGTAAGTTAACACAAATTTTATTGCCGTTTTAAGAGAGATTTTATGTCCGATACTTACATATATAGGATTGGCTCTTTTTAAGGTTTTCACAGCAACTCCTATAATATTTTCACTGTTGTCTAAATAAATAGGAGCTATGTTACCTTTCCATCTACCGATTTTCCCGCAAAGTAATCTTTTAGCAACTCCTATGGTAGGTTTATTGATTATCACACCTAGATGACAGGCAAAGCCTGCCCTATAGGGATGAAGTCTACCGTTTCCATCAACCATCACTAAATCATAATTCCCCTTAAGTTTTTTAAGAGCCATCCATGAAGGATATACTTCTCTAAACGCTAATAAAGTTGGTATATAAGGAAATCTCACCTTAAACATGAATGTACTACTCTCTATTTCTTTTAGACTTTCAGAATCTACAGTAACTGCGGCTGCTATGGCGATATCATCTTTATATCCAATGTCGACTCCGGTAACTTTCCTTATAACCTTTGGTAACTCGTCATCTTCAATAACCTTACTAGCTATTATCTTCTGAGCATACCTAGCCCTTTCTATGTTAAAATTTCGCGGGAGCTCTCTTCTCACTTTAAAAGCCTCTTTAACTCCCTGAGAAGAATGTAGCTTTGCTTGTGGAATAACAAATCCTTCCTAGAGTTCTCGAGAGTAATCCTGTTAATATCCAGTTTTCTTCTTAGTCCGGGAACGAGAGCCTCAGGTAATACGATTTCCATAAGAGAGCTATAAATTTCTTCCATGATTTTTAAAGTTCTTTCGGCCGCTTCAAAGTTACTTTCATCTATTAATTTAAGCATGTATCTTCTTAATTCTCCTATTAAATCTGAAAGTCCTAAAAGATAGGCAGCAGGTTCTACTCCTACTTCTTTAAAATTAGCTAGTTTATCTTTAAATATATAATTATATAACATAAAAGCTTCAGAGTATTCAGCTAAGGTACCTAATACGCTACCTGTATAGTAAAGTTCAGGGTGACTTTCCTTAAATTCCTTTACCTTCAATACTTTTTCCTTAGCCTTGTTAAGCATTTTAGCCGCTTTATCTTCATCACCAGAATGTATATTCATAACGACTTTACGAGCTAGCCTACCTATCTCCCTCAAGGTCTTAAGAACTTCCTCTCTAACTTTATCTCTTTCTTCTAGGATATTTATCGCATCAGCTGCTATGTTTTCTGCTATCAATGCATCACCTTTTAGGCAACTTACCACTTTCATATAACTCTATAATTTTTCTAATAATTTCTCTGCTTGATGAGAGAGGATATTTGGCTTTTTCTGAGATTTTTATGATGTTTACCTTTAGTCCTAACTCTTCTGATGCTTTAATCACCAGACTATGAAGAAACTCCTGGTCAGGCCCTAGAATTACGTAATCAGGTTTAAATTCTTTAAGAATATCCTTAACACTAAAGTTCTCTTTTCCTAAAACTGCTTCATCTACGGACTTTAGCTTCTTAACCATCTCTAATCTTTGTTTTTCAGGAATTATTGGAGGACGGCCTTTAATTTTTTTAACATTACAATCCTTAGCAACTACTACTATTAATTTACCATATTTACTAGCCTTATCCAGGAAGTACGCGTGTCCAGGGTGGAGTATATCGAACACTCCTCCAACTATTACTCTCTTATCTTTAATAGGTACAGGCTTCTGGGGCCACTTAAAGTCTATAATTTTTAATATTCTTAAGGTGTCTAAAAGACCTTCAGCATATGATATGCATGCTAAACTGGTAAATAAATCTCCTTTATATAAATAATGTTCTGAATCACTTAAATATCTTTCAGCTAATTCTAGTATTTCTTTATATTTTTTATTTAGATTCTTTGTTTTAAATCTGATATTATGTAAAACTTTACTAACGTTTTCTATGTAAACCTTAACTCTCTCTTTACCCTCAGATTCCAACGTTTTAACACCTCCTCTTTAGCGTTACCTAGGATTTTTAATGCCTCAATCTCTTCTGGGTGAAGAAGGCTCGGTATCACTATCGAATGAGGGGGTGGTCCCAGATTGGCATTTAAAAGAGTATTGAGATCACCTACTAGCACTTTCTGATCTGGCGCTGTTGCTCTAGCTATACCTATAACTACAGAGTCCTTAAGTAAATTACCTTTGACCTTATTCTCTGTTTCTAAAAGTATGTTAAGACCTTCCTTAACTGTCATATACTTCGCTTCAGAAGCCTTTATATCCAATAGAAAAAGAGTGTGAAGCCCCAGCCTTAGGTTCTCTTTTAATACCTCATAGGGTGTTAAAGGCCAGTATCCCAAAGATTCATCAGGATAAACTATCGTAACTATCCTACCCATTTTATATGATTGAAGCCCTGTAGCTATAATAATGCCGTCCAAGATGGAGGGGGCCGGGTATACTAAGGTTCTTATACCTTTTTTCTCTGCTTCTATTCTTAGGGATATATGGGTAGTAGCCACAAAGGGATTTCCTGGAATTAGAAGTGCTACATCATATTTTTTTGCTGCTTCCAATATTTTAGAGCCACTTTCTTCCTCTAACTGTTTCCTAGTTACGATCTCTATATTTCTTTTAAGAAAGATCTCAAGCTTTTTAGCTTCGAAGTTAGGTAATAAACTAGTATAGTATTCAACAAATATCTTGTTAGCTCTTCTTAAGAAGCTTAATGCTCCTAAACTTATGTCTCTAATTCCATGTAAGCCAAGACCTATAAAAGCAAGCATACCCAAGAGTAGTACACCGAAATCATATAGGTGCTGAAGGCGCTAAAGGTGCTGTAGACGAAGATAAGGAAGGTGGTGTTATATCCTCCATGACAATACTAAAGCTTACCTCGAACACTCCACTTAAGGTTTCCTTATAGTAAAAGAACGTAGTAGGATCAGGATGATTCCAGTACCATAGGGCTCCGATACTGAAAATTCCCGTACTTAGGTTAGAATTAAAATACTGATTTGATAAATAGCTTAAATTATCACTTGTTATTAGGAGAACTTCAGTAGATTCTGAGTCATTAAGTTGATGAAGTACTGATAAGGAACTACTAGAGTTCAATGAGAGAAACCTAGTACTATCCTCAGAGAGAATGTATATTTCCCATTCTTTAGGGTAAGGAAGGGATTGAGAATATACTATTGTAAACGTTACTACCATTGAAGATATCATAACCAAGTAAAGGCTGATTCTCATATATTACACCTAAATTACTTCCATAAAAGTAAAATTTATAATATTTCTTCATTATTAATTTTTATATTAATCTAAAAAGTTTAAATAAAACAGTTGTAAAGATCGTTTTTAATATTCTTCTCTTAATTACATAATAGGGTAGTAATATATCCTTTATTCCAATATTATTTTTTGTCTCATATTCAAGCCCTCTTACTATAACTACGGGAAATCCCTGAGCAGCTTGCTTCATAATTAATGCCGCAGCAGCAGCGATCTCATCAGCAATTATATCGACACCTCCAAATTTAGGTCTGCCATAAATATCCATTGAGGCAAACTCTTCATCTACAGGATTTAACCCAGAACAACCTATAGCTATGTCGACAGATCCTATCTTAGTCAATGAGAACTCAGTATCAGTTATTACAACAGCTACTTTTTTCCCTGTAATTTTTTCTATCTTTCTCCTAATTTCCTTTGCTTCAAGATCAGGATCAGGAGGTAAATATGAGACGTACCCGGGCTTCACATTGGATTGATCGAGTCCTGCCTCAGAAGCTATTATACCAAAGGAGGTTTTAGCCAATATTACCGATTTATCGTGTTCTATGAGCTTTAAAGCATCTTTTATAGATTTAGAGTATTTCCTGATAAGAAGCTCTCTAATTATATCATCTACCTTGATTACTGCAACAATACTTTCTGAGCGATTCTTGATTAACTCAATTAACTGTGAAGGTTTACCTAGGAGTCTTGCTAATATTCGTGACCTAAGAGAGGGAGTTACCTTTTCAACTTTTTCTAAATATCCCTTTGCTTTAGAAACAATCTTACTAGTGACAACTATTATGTCTTTATCTTCTAATTTAAGTCCCTCATTGTTAAGGCTGGTTAATATGAGCTTAGCTAAATCATCTCCTTTCTTGACTTCGGGAAGTCTAACACCTATTACCTCTATTTTCTTCACGAAATCAAATAACCAATTTTTAAGCATTATATTTGATTACTAACCTTCCTATATGGTGGTTAATTGAGACATATACGAATAGTACCCATTGCCGATGAAAGCTTAGGAGTAAGATCTATGGCATTATTTATAGAGACAGGTGTGGCTAATGTGATAATAGATGCTGGAGTTAGCTTAGCACCGAGGAGATATGGTCTTCCACCCCATCCCACTGAGTTTAAAGCTTTGAAGGAAGCTAGAGAAAGGATATTGAGGTACTCTAAACAGGCTGATGTAGCTATAGTAAGTCACTATCACTTAGATCACTATACACCTAAATTTAAATCCTGGTATGAATGGAGTGATAATGAGATATTTGAAGAAATATACTCAAATAAAATTATTTTTGCTAAAGACATAAATTTTAAAATAAATTTTAATCAAAGAAAAAGAGGGTTTCTTTTTAGTAAAAATGTAGAAAGCGTATGTTCTAAACTTAAATATGTAGATGGAAAAACCATTAATATAGGAGATTTAGAATTAAAGTTTTCTGAGCCATTACCGCATGGGGCTGAGAGAACAAAGTTAGGTTACGTTTTAGTTGTAACTATTAGTTATGAAGGAGAAAAGATAGTGTATGCCCCAGATGTTCAGGGACCAATTTATAGCTATACGTTAAACTATATAAAATCTCAGCATCCTAGGTTAATTATAGTAGGTGGACCTCCTACTTATCTCTCAGGTATTAAAGTAAAAAAAGAAGATGTAGAAAGTGGATTGAGGAACTTAAAGGCGCTTTTTAATACATTTAAAGTAATACCTACTCATCACATTCTCAGAGATCCTAGCTGGACTCAACTGTTTAAACCGGAAGAATTAGATTCTATAAAATTATACAGTGATTTTTATGAAACAAAACCTTCATTGCTTGAAGCTAATAGAAAGAAATTATACAGAGAAAACCCACCCTCAGATGAGTTTTTTAAATGGCTTAGAATGTACAAAGAGGGTTTTAAGGAGCAACCTCCTCCTTTATCTGATTAAAAAGATTATTAACTTACAATAACGAACAGATATTGAGAGATAATGGATAGTAGGTTACCAATAGCTGCGCTAATGGGAGCATTAATATTAGCAATTGTAATAGGGATATGGCAAGGAGAGCTACCTTATTCCTCAATAAACTATACACACGTAAAAGTACTCCTAGAGGGGGCTCCTGAGATTCCAAAAGCTTTTAAGTATAGTTTTGAGATACCCCGTAATAATACGCTTAGATATGATAATTTAAAGATACTGGAAGAGTATATTTACAAAATAAATGAAACTGTATTTCTTTATTTAGGGAACTACAGTTTTAAGAAGATAGAAGGATGGGCTGAGAATGGAGAGGAAAGTATAGTTATTATGCATTTAATTAAAGGCAAAGGAAGGGAGGGCCTTATAATAGAGCCAAAGAGAAAAGTTGAAGTTTATGCTTCTCTTGAAGATAAAGGAGCATTAAGATTTATACCTATATTCAGAGTTCTTGACCCGGAAGATGTAACTGAGATAAGAGGATATGTAAACATAGAAAATGTGTACAATGTCTCCTTATTTCTTTTTCCAAGCAGGATTATTTTTAATTCGACAAATGACTTAAGAAATGGAAGTAAATTAATTTCTCTATTAGTTAGTAAAGAAGGAAAGTTCTGTATAAGACTCGACCCAGAGCTCTTAAAGCCTCCTTTTCCCCTTAAAGGGGGACCCTACTTACTTATTTATGGAGATATGTGTAAGGGAGGATATGAGTGGCTAGATATTAACGAAATAAAGGGAAAAACGATTTACATATCACTCAAATGTAATGCTACGGATACAGGATGATAGCTTGAATACCCTAAAGAGTTTCTTTGATCCCAGCTCGATAGCAGTCATAGGAGTTTCAAGGGAGAGGGAGAAGCCAGGTTATGTAATATTTTCATTACTTATGGAAAACAAGAAAAAAGGTGTATTAAAGGCGAAAGTTTATCCCGTGAATCCCTTTATTAATGAGATCTCTGGAGTAAAGGTATATCCTTCTATAAAGGATATACCCTCCTCTGTGGAACTAGCTATAATAGTCGTGCCAGCGTCTATAGTCCCTAAGATTATGAAAGAGTGCGGAGAAAAGGGCGTTAAGGCAGCTATAGTGATAAGTGCGGGATTCAGCGAAATAGGAAACTATAAGCTAGAGGAGGAGGTAAAGAGGATAGCTAAAGAGGGGGGAATAAGGGTTATAGGGCCTAATTGTATAGGTGTGCTTTCTCCGCCTACGGGAGTTGATACAATATTTCTTCCAACATACAAGGTCCTTGAAGATGGAAAAAGAGTTCTCTCAACTCCAAGACCTAGACCTGGACATGTAGCACTAATTTCGCAAAGCGGTGCCTTTGGAACAGTAGCTATGGATTATATGGCCGGTGAGGGAATAGGTCTTTCAGCTTTTGTTAGCTATGGAAATAAAATGGATGTAGATGAGGCAGATTTATTAGAATATTTTGCCCGAGATGAAAATACTAGAGTAGTATTAATGTATATAGAAAGCATAGAGAGAGGAAGAAAGGTAGTAGAAGTTGCTAAAAAAGTTTCTTTGAAGAAGCCTATAATTGCAATAAAGGCAGGTAGAACCAAAGCTGGAGCTAGGGCAGCAGCCTCTCACACAGCTGCCTTAGCAGGCGTTGACGAGATTTATGATGCGGCTTTTAGAAGAAGTGGTATAATAAGAGCCTACGACATGGAAGAGTTATTTGATAAAGCTAAAGCCTTAGTTATGCAGCCTCCGAGTAGAGGTGATAGGATCGCTATAGTGACAGATGGAGGAGGGGCAGGTGTCATGGCGACTGATATGGCTGAGACGCTTGGACTTAAGGTGCCTGAGCTAAAAGGTGATGCTAGGAGAGAGTTAGAAGAATATAGGAAAAGAGGAATTTTACTTAAATTCTCCTCTGTGACCAATCCGATAGATTTAACTGGTTCAGCTACAAGCGATATGTTTGTCGAGACTCTTAAAGCTTTAATGAAAACGAATGAGATAGATACAGTGATAATACTAGCTTTACACCAGGTTCCAGGTATTAAGGATCCTGTTAAACTAGCTAGAGAGATAGGTAAATTGGTGAAAGATTACAATTTCCCAAAGCCAGTGTTAGCTGTAGATACCGGTTGGAGTGAGGCAGCGGTATTAGAGAGAAGAGAGTTTGACAGGAACTGTATACCCTCGTATCCCATACCAGAAAGGGCCGTTAAGGGCGCTAAAGCTCTCTATGAATACGGATACTACTTAAAGAGAGAGGGGGAGCTTGATAAGTATCTTAATAACTGGTTCCCGTATACTTAAGAAAACTTTCCTATTTCTTCCTTAACTATATTAATATACGTGTTCTTTAACTTCTCGAGACTCTTTTTATCCTTAGCTTCTACGGTTATCCTTATTAACGGTTCTGTATTAGAAGGTCTTATGAGTGCCCAACCTTCGTCATGGTCAACTCTTACGCCATCTACCGTATCTACTTTGTCATAAAGCTTCTCTAATCTTTCCTTTATTTTATTAATAACCTTAAACTTTACTTTATCATCAACGGATATTTTAATTCTTACCATCGGATATATAGTTGGAACTATCTTAGAGAGAGGCTGCGAGATGTTTGAAGCCGCCATAGAGAAATATATTAAAGTAAGTATACCGTCATCCATGTTAAGATTTCTCCACACAACGTAATGACCGCTACTTTCTACTCCCAGTATAGCATTTGTTTTAGTGATTTCTCTTATCATGTAAGTCCTGCCTACAGGTACTTTATAGATTTTTCCTCCGTAACTTTTCACATAATCGCTGAGAATCATTGAACACTCTACGTTAGCTACAACGTCTCCTTTACCCATGCCTTCGAGCATTACAATTGCTGCTTGTTCAGCTGAGAGAGGGACTCCGTTTTCGTCAGTAAAGACCGTTCTATCACCATCTCCATCTAATGCCACACCAAAATCTGCTCCCACCTGCTTCACAGTTCTAGATAACAGCGAGATTTTCTCTTTACTAGGCTCAGAGCCCCTAACAGGAAAACGAGGATCTATATCACAGTTTAAGGTAATAACTTCATGGCCTAGATCTCTTAACACCCTAGGTACTACCAAGCTCGCTGCTCCATTACCACAATCGACCACTATCTTTGCTTCGCCTCCATTTTTCCTTGAAAGTAAAAAGTTGATGTATTCCTCAAGTAAAGGAAAGTAATGAAGCTTACCTACCGTGTAATAATCAACCTTCCTTAATCGGTTCTCATCCATAAAAATATCTCTTATAGAGTAAATGTCGTTCCCTACCATTAGATCTCCTTTAGGTCTACTAAGCTTTATCCCATTCCATTCAGGAGGCAAATGGGAAGCCGTAATGTAAGCCATACCGTATCCTTTGTGCAACGTTGAGTAGAGGGCCATTCCTATGGGACCTATACCTATCTCATAAACATCAAGTCCTGCCGACATAAGACCTGCTTCTAGGGCTTTAATAAGAATGGGTGTAGAGCTTCTAACATCGCCTCCTACAGCATAGGCTCCTGGAGCATAACTAGCTATAGCTACACCTATTCTAGTCACGATCTCTGGTGTCAGATCTTTGTTAAAAATACCTCTAATATCGTATGCTCTAAAAATATGTTGATAACGCTCATACATAACAATTAGTTTAAAATGGGCTTGAATATAAGCTTGCCAGGATACGTTTATTCTCTAATTTTCATTCTCACTCTATACGCCTCTGACTCATTAATATTGCTTATTTTACTCATTAAATAGCCTTAGTTATCTTAGACCTAAATTCTTCCTCCCTCATTTTCGTGTAGTTTACAAGGAAAGTTTCCTTATTAAACTAACTAATTGATCCACATTACTTACTTCCCTATATTTACCTTTATATTCTTGTTTTTTAAAACCTGAAAAGAGTACTGCCTTTATGCCTAGCTTACTAGCTCCTTTCATGTCACATTCTTCATCCCCTACCATCAACGCTTGGGAGGGAGATGTTTGAAGTTCCTTAAGAGCAATATTAAATATGATGGGATGAGGTTTCCTGTAACATACCTCATCTGAGAGCGCATAAGCACTTATGTACCTTTCAAGTCCATGCTTTTTAATAAGTTCCCTAGTAGCACTTCCCTTCATTGTGTTAGAAACTATAGCTACTTTAATTCCCATATTTGTAATAGCTCTAAAAAGCTTTGTGAGTCCTTTTACTGGTTTGGTTAATGTTAAGTAAGGTTTCATGTATATGTCTGACAGGTAAGTGATCATATCTTTGTTTATTCTAGAAATGGGAACGCTAATCTCTTTTAGAAGCATCATGACCTCCATCTCAACGGTGACCTCTCTCAACGTGACCTCTCTAATAACGTCACATATTTCTCTGCTTCTAGTTAGAGCTTCATAAACCTCCTTTTCATTGAAATTAAATCCTCTTTTTTTCAAACCTTCGTGGAGAAGTTTAGCCCTGTATCTCACATATTCCTCGAGGGAAACTGAGGGAAAAAAGAGCGTACCCCAAAGGTCAAATAACACAGCTTTAAGGGGCACTAGTTTTCACCTTTTTTCAATTAATATCCCGAGTCTTTTTAGGGCTTTAAGCTTCTCTCTTTCCCCGATCTCAGCCATTTTTATACTTTCCTCCAATAGTTCTATAGCTCTATCCATATCCTTAATCCTTACAGGAAAAGGAACACCATCCTTACCTCCAAATGCAAAGGAGTATTTCACAGGATCCTTCCAGCTAGGCTCTTTCCCATACACTAAACTGGAGATTAGGGCTAACGCTCTTATCGTGGAAGGCCCAAGACCTTTCATACTTATTAACTCCTCGTAATTTGTAGGCTGCATCTCATACGCTTCTTTTAAAGCCCTCCAATTGACTCTCCAGGGCATTCTTAGATATTTAAAAATATTTCTTACTCTGTAACCTATATGCGTTCCAATCCACGTATCAAGAGTTTCCCAGCCGCTAATTCTAGAAAAGAGTGAGGCTAGCTTTCTAGGATCTTCTCTCACAAGATCAACAGAGATATTTCTAACTTCTTCGCTTTCTTTAGCAACCATGTTTAATACTGCTCTCTCCTTTTTCCCTACGATGGCTTTATGAGGCTCTACTACAAAGCTTCTGAGATCTTCTTTAAGCCAATGATATCTTCTGGCATATTTGGTTTCAGGATTCATCCCTTGCTGAACTACGCTCCATGAACCGTCCTCAGTTATGAATATCGCATGGTGATATAGGCTATATCCATCTTGAAGAGCGGAATTATCAACTTTAGCGGCTAAAAAGCTAGCTCTCTTAAGTTCTCTAATTTTAGACTCGCTAAAACCATATTTTTCAGATATAATCTCTATTTCAAGCGGAGTAGCTAAGGCTTTCTTTCCTTTACCACCGCAGATGGCTATCCCTAAGTCCTCCTGTTCAAGGGCTGTTTTTAGAACACCTGTTACCACGGTAGTAACTCCACTGCTGTGCCAATCGTAACCAAGCACACATCCGAAAGCTTGGAACCAGTATGGATCGGCGATTCTTCTTAGAAATTCTTCTTTACCATATTCCTCGATCAGTAATTTTACTATAGCTTTAGATAACTTAATCATTCTGCTAACAAGCCATTGGGGAGCTTTGCCGCTGTGCAAAGGGAGTTCGGCGATTCTCCCACTCAAATTAGTAACCTCCAAAGTTTTTAGGGAACAATGTTTAAAAAGCATTTTTATACCCATTATCACTGTTAGTTATTCAGGAGAAAATGAGTTGCTCTGATAATAAGAGAGTTAAAACAGATATTTCATATTCAGAGAATGAACTCAAGTCATTGATAGGAAGTTCAGGAACCGTGAAAGATTCCTACGGAGGATTCGAGATCATAATCTTAGATCCCAGCTCATTCCCTTGGAATAGAGTATTAACTAAGTTACTAGAGATATCTTCAGACGTTTGGGTAAGGAAAGAAAAGGATAAAATAAAGATAATTACTAAACCTCTCTGTGAGTAAAACTTCCCTTTCTTTTTACATTAAAGGTATCTGAAGATACACAAGAATCATAGCTATGATTAAAGTAGGCACAGCTACGTAAAGACCGGCCTTTAACCACTCAAGGAAGCTTACATGGCCCATTCTTCCCCTTTCTAACATACCTACAGCAACTATGTTAGCGGTGCTACCTATCATCGTTAAGTTTCCAAAAAGTGTTCCTGAAAACAGTAATACCCACCAAAAGGGATAGGTGTTTATACCTCCTATTGCCCTGAGTTCATGTACAAGAGGTATAAATGTAGCTACAGCAAGTACATTGTCCATGAATGCAGACATCAGGGCTGAGATCATGGTCACGGAGACATATAGAAGGGGCCAATCACCTTTAGTCATGCTCACTAAGCCTTTAGCAAGTGCCTTAGTTATACCTGTATATTTTAAGGTACCGACCACCGCGAAGAAGAACATGAAGAAAAGTAGAGTCCACCAGTCAACTCTCATTTCCACTATTTCCCTAGCTCTCTCCTTCTCTAAGACTAACGATATTCCTGCACCTAAAAGCACAGCTCCTATGAGCATAGAATTCTTCTTTAATCCCAGAATAGCTTCGATCTGTGAATGAAAGATGAGTAAAGCCAAAACGCCTATGAAAAGCACAAAACTATGCCATATACCCTTAAAATTTGTCTCTTCTTGTCCAGCATTACCAAATTTGGCAATGTCTTTTCTTATTGCTTCATCTAATGTATCAACATAGTATCTAAAGTATCTAAGTGAGAGGAATATGGTTAGCATTAGGGTAAATATAGAGATAGGAGTTGCCCATCTAAGGAAGTCAGTGAAAGATAGGCCTGCTCTGAACGCTATCATTATACCTACCGGGTTACCTACTAATGTGGCACTGCTTCCAACATTAGTGGCAAATACTAGCATCATCATCAAGGGTATAGGGTCTATGTTATACCGACTAAGCATATGCAGCATTATGGACATCATGAAGAGTATGGATGTTACTTCACCAACTAATGCAGCGAAAAGAGCTGAGAGTATCATCAGTAGTATTATCAAACGGGAGGCAGAGCCTATTACAGGAGTCAATTTGTAGACTACATACTCGAAGAATCTTCTTTCTTCTAAGAAACCTACTAAAATCATTGTAGCTATTAAGAAAATTATGATGTCTAGCCCTGCAAACTCAAGTAGCGTCTCAACATCTATTAATCCAAGCCCTAATAATGCGCTGACACCTATAAGCGCAAAAGCTAACCTGTACCTCCAGAAGAAAAGAGTGCCCATTACTACGGAGGTAAATATGGCTACCGATACTATCTGTTCTACTGGTACTTTTAAAATATAAAGGATTAAGGAGAGGGTTACGATACTAAGTGAATATATAAGGCTTTTCCTTACTTCATCTAAACTTTCGCCTATCCCATGTGTCATTACAATATCTCACCTTAAATAATTATTTTTAATTTTATATTATAGATAAATTTAATTAATTATTAAATAAAATGTGGGAATCGTTTAAAGATAAAATTATTTCAATATTTTTACCTCACAGACATTTTTTAAGTTTTCCATGAACCTTTCAGCATCATTTCTACTTCCTACGATCACACCATAATGCATTGGAATAGCTATCTTAGGCTTGATAGCTTTCGCTGCCTCAATAGCCTGCTCAGCATCCATTACGTAAACTCCGCTTACTGGTAATAACGCTATGTCTATGTTATCAAGAGCTTTCATCTCAGGTATGAAGTCTGTGTCTCCTGCATGGTATATCCTAACCTTGTTTATGTTAACTATAACTCCTATGCCATTATACTCTTTAGGATGATATTGCTTATCGATATTGTATGCAGGAACAGCTTCTATAAGCAAACCTTTTATTTCCTTTTTTTCTCCAGGTTTTAAAAGAGCTTTATCTTGTTTTAAAGACTCTAGTTTTTCCTTACAATTAACTGAGGCTACAATCACTGCATCGTCTTTAGCCACTTTTAGCACGTCTTCTATGCTGCAATGATCAAAATGATCATGTGTACATATTACTACATCTCCGTCCTTTAATTCACTTTTAATCTTGAAAGGATCTACGTATATGACCATTCCCTTGCCTTCTATCCTGAAACAGGCATGTCCTAAGTACTCTATTTTTACGCCAAGATATTCCATGCTCAAACTAGATCACAAATACAATTTAAAACCCTCCGTATAAATCGTTACCTTCCTCTCTTGTTATGAAATTTAAAACCTATATAATTCAGTATTTAGTAAATTATTAATTGATTAAGCCGGGGTGCCCGAGTGGACTAAGGGGTTGGGCTCGAGATCCTTTAGGTTAAGGTCTGGGAAACCCAATGCCCCTTCGGGGGCTCCCGGGTTCGAATCCCGGCCCCGGCGCCAGTAATAAGCAAATCTATAGCTAGCTATTACTTTTAATCGTTAGAGTCCACTTAATTAACCTCTACTTCTACTGGAGTATTGAGGATAATGTCAGATATAGAGAGAATTTTCGAGAGATTCCTAAGCTCCAAGATATTTAAAAATAGGGATAAGTTGCTGCCGGATTACGTTCCAGAGGATTTGCCCCATAGAGATAAGCAAATAAAGCGTTTAGCTACAATACTAGCCCCAGCTTTAGCAGGGTCTAAGCCTTCAAACGTATTTATTTATGGATTAACTGGAACAGGGAAAACCGCTGTTACGAAATATGTCCTTAAGAGACTTAAGGAAAGAGGGGGAGAGATTTTAACATATATTTATATAAACTGTAGACAAAATAACACTAATTATAGGGTTCTGGCTGAGATAGCAGGGGGCATCGGTATAAGAGTGCCATTTACAGGTCTCTCTATAGGTGAGGTGCTTAAAAGGCTTATTTCAGGACTTGATAAATCTAATAAAATGGTCATAGTAGTACTGGATGAGATAGACCATTTAGTTAAGAGAAGTGGCGATGATACACTTTACTTTTTAACTAGGATTAACGAGCAGCTGGATAGAACTAGATTATCTTTAGTAGGGATAACTAATGATTTAAAGTTTATGGAGTTTCTAGATGCGAGAGTGAAAAGTAGCCTTGGAGAGGAGGAAGTAGTTTTCCCACCCTATACTAGTGCTGAGTTAGAAGATATTCTGGAGAGAAGGGCTAGCGAGGCCTTTAGAGAAGGTGTTTTAGAGAGAGGAGTAATACCTCTTTGTGCAGCTATAGCCGCTAGACAGAACGGTGACTGTAGGCTCGCTCTCGATTTGCTCTTGAAGGCAGCGGACATAGCTGAAAGAGTGGGAGAGGAAATAGTTAAGGTGACCCATGTTAAAATGGCTCAAAAGGAGATTGAAAAGAATTTAGCAGTTGATGTTATAAAAAGCATGCCTCTCCACGTTAAACTAGTCCTTATGTCAGTCTATCTTCTTGAAAGTGAAAAAATAAGGAATATAACAACAGGGATGATATATTCAAAATACACAGAGCTTGCGAATATGGTCGGGGTAGAGCCTGTGACCCAAAGGAGAGTTAGTGACATTATAAATGAGCTTGACATGTTAGGAATAATTAATGCGAGAGTTGTAAGCCTAGGTAGATACGGCAGAACCAAGATAATTAAGCTAGGAGTTTCTAGGAAGAGTATAGAAGAAGGTGTTCAAGAAGATATATTATTGCTCGGGCTTAAGGACCTATTAGCTAAGTAGGTTTAAGTAAGATCTCCACAAGTACAATACACTTCATGCATAATATCATATAGCTCTTCTAAACCAGTTTCCTTTATGGCAGATACTTTAACAATTCTGCTAGCTAAATTATATTCATTTAATATATCAAGTATCTTTTCAGAGATTTCAGAGGAAACCCCTTTCTCTTTCATTATCTTACTCCTAAGAACAAGAGGATCCTCATAAATACGAATATTTCCCTCAGATTTCTTCTCATCTATCTTGTTAATAACGGGTATGGTATCCGTTCCTAGCCTTAACTGAGATATTAACGTCAATAACTTAAGGGATACTATATCTGAGGCTTTAGAGCTTAAGGTCAGGTCTGCAACCATGAGAGACGTGACGAAGCCTATTCTCTTCAATTCTCTAACTAATAATGGTCCTATATCTCTAAAGAGGAAAAGCTCCATCTGTCCCGGAGTGTCAATAATGACATATTCGGCTTCCAATGAAGTTATATCTTTAGTTAGTTGCTCTAAGTTTTCCTTAAGCAGATCCATACTCTTTACTAAAGCACCATTAGGACCTAGATTGTAAGTTTTCATTACGGATTCAAGCCTTACTATGTTTCGTACATCTATGTCGGGTTTGTAAGGAAGATACTCAGCTCCCGGATCTAAGTTAACATAAGCTACTTTAATTCCTTGGACTTTACTTATCCATCTTCCTAACGCTTTACAAAGGGTGGTTTTACCACTGCCTGCAGGTCCTAAGATAAGTGTAAAGTGCTTATCTTTTACAGTAACCTGCATAGTATTCACTTTTAAAGATTCACTTATCAAACTGTCAGGCTCAGTGATCGAGAGCCTCATCACCAGCAGATGCGAGCTGTCTCTTCATTGCCTACTCTTTATAAATTTAACCAAAGATATTATGTTTGTTATTGAATGAGTATAAAGCTGGTAATTGATGCGATCAGCAAATTAAGAGATAAGGATTATCGTGTGCTTAATGCAGTTGAGAGAGGAATGGCTTCACATATGTATGTTCCTATGGAGGTTATTTCTAAGCTATCGGGAATAGAATTAAAGGAAATAGGGAGTGTTTTAAAGAGATTAAATACGATGGGTCTCGTGCAGAGGAAAAAAGGTGCTTATACTGGTTTCATACTGACTAGTAGAGGTTACGATTGCCTTGCTTTAAGGGTATTAAGGCTTAGAGGAGTATTGGAGTTAATAAGTGCATCACCTATAGGCGTTGGTAAGGAGTCCGATGTGTATCTGGGTCTTACATCAGCTGGGAAGAAGGTTGCCGTTAAAATACATAGAGTTGGTAGGATTAGTTTTAGGCAGACTAGAAGGGTCAGAAGCTATATAGGTGAAAGAAGGCATATTTCTTGGCTTTACCAGTCAAGACTCGCTGCAAAAAACGAGTATGAGGCACTTCAGGTGCTTAATCCGGCTGGAGTATCAGTACCACAGCCTATAGATTGGAATAGACACATAGTTGTAACAGAGTACTACGAGGGTACAGAGCTATTTAAGGTACCGGATCTGGAAAACCCTATGGAGGTTAAAAACAGAATAATTAGAGAGGTTCTTAAGGCATACGAGAATGGTATTATTCATGGGGATCTAAGCGAGTATAACATACTTGTTAACTATGAAGGAAACATAGTAATATTTGACTGGCCTCAATGGATATCCTCATCTCATCCTTCAGCCTTAATGTATCTTAAAAGGGACTTAAAGAACATAATTAATTTCTTTATGAGAAAATACCACATAAAAACTAATATTACCTTTGAGATAGAGAGATTTCTTGAGAATATAAGTACCTCTTAGGGGTAAATGTGATAAGCTATGACTAAAGAATATGAGATGGGTAGGTTCATACATCTTCCTAGTAGATATGTCGTATGTTTTCAATTATCACTTAATCCTAAAACCCTTAATGAGCCAGGTGTCCTTAGACGTCTAATGGAGTTCTTTATGGAGCGAAATATATCTATAGTTCACTTTAAGCTTTCAAGGC
>CAZKLN010000006.1:29679-54372 GCA_964553765.1 uncultured Thermofilaceae archaeon | reverse complement strand
TTATTTTTTATTTTTATTTATTCATGGTGTACTAAATTATGAAAAGGCATGATGTTTTGTTTGCTTATATATCAGTTGCTATACCCCTTATTATAGCTATTATTTTCACTGTTTATCCGGTTGCTTACTCTCTATGGCTTAGTTTACATAAAATTAAGCTAACACGATTACATAAAATGAAATTTATTGGTTTAACTAATTTTTACAAAGTATTTACTGATAGTTATTTTATAGTATCATTAAAAAATTCTTTATTATTTACTACTTTAGCAGTAATTTTAACATCAGTACTGGGGATAGGAATAGCGTTATTATTAAATGAAAAATTTAAAGGTGTTGAAATATTGAAAACAATAATACTTTTACCATGGTCATTACCTACAGTTATAGCTGGAATAATGTGGTGGTGGCTTTTCAACAGTGATTATGGTGCTTTTAATGGTTTTCTTTATTCACTTGGAGTAATTGATAAATATATACCATGGTTAAGTACTCCTCATTTAGCTTTCTTTTCTGTCCTGATAGCTCATTTATGGAAAGAATTACCTTTAACTTCCATACTTTTCCTAGCAGCACTACAAACTATACCACCAGAAATAGTAGATGCTGCAAAAATAGATGGTGCTTCCAGATTTTTAGTATTTAAGAATGTTACTTTCCCATTCTTAAAACCAGTTCTACAGGTAGCTGTAATATATGAGACCATGGTAGGACTGGTGACCTTTGATATAATATATGTTATGACTGGAGGAGGACCAGGAGATGCTACATCATTATTAGCATGGTATGGTTATACAGAAACTTTTACATTCCTAGATTTAGGTAAGGGTGCAGCCCTATCCTTTATATTAGCCACTATATTGCTATGTTTAATAATTATGTATCTGAAAGTTATAAAAGTAGGTGTAATTTATGAATAAAGGTAAATTTATAAAAAATATAATCATAGCTATTTCTTCATGTTTATTAGCTTTATTCATATTAGGTCCTGTAATTTGGACAATAATTTCAAGTATAACACCAGAATCAGAGTTACTAAGTGTACCACCTCATTGGCTACCACATGAACCATCTATTGATAACTATATATACATATTTACTGGTAAAATACCTGAACGTATTGCTGTAAGAGGCGTACTGAGAGGCAGAGCAGCTACAGAAGCCAGATATTTACCTCTCGCACTTGCTAATAGTGTAATAGTAGCAACAAGCGTAACTATAGTTAATTTACTTGCAGGAGGTCTTTCTGCATATGCTTATTCTAGAGTTAATTTTAAAGGTAAAAATGGAACATTCATCTTTATTTTAGGAAGCAGACTATTACCACCCATTTCTATAATAATTCCTTACTTTGTAATACTAAAATTTTTAGGTTTATTAAACCAATATCTTGGATTAATATTGGTATATCTAGCCTTTACTTTACCATTTACTATATGGTTACTTACAACATACTTTAATGAACTTTCTCCCGATATAGAGGAGGCAGGTTTAATAGATGGATGTAACAGATTTCAAGTTTTTCTTCGTATAGTATTACCTATAGCTGCCCCAGGCTTAATAGCAGCTTCTGCTTTTTCATTTATGTTCTCATATAATGAATTTTTGTTCGCTACTTTAATCATGACCCGTATTGAGAGAAAAACAATACCTGCCATATTAGGTTCACTTGCAGTTAACCCAGATATTAGTTATTCTCTTTTAGCGGCTTGTTCGACAGTAGCTTTGGTTCCTTCTTTATTTTTTGCCTTAATATTTAGAAAATATATAACAAGGCACTTAATACCTAGCTTAAAGGGAGGATAGGATTATAAAAAATTAAAATATTTTAATTTTTATTTAAGGAATACATATATTATCTCTTTTATTTTTATTTATTATATTTTTAGTTAATTTTATATAATCTTTCATTCCCAAATATTCATCTTTATCTTTTCCGCATTTCCTTAAGTAAACAACTACTCCCCACTCATTTTCCATAACTTTTGTATATGAAATCCTTAATTTAGAATAACCTGTTAGGAAAACCCCATGTCTTTTGTTTAACCTAATGGTAGAATTACTAATTATACCTTCTGAATTCCCACTTAAATAAACTCCATCCCCTAAATTTTCAGTAATAAAAGATTTATCCATTTTTAACTTAGAAGAGTCCTTTAAACGAATCCCTTCCCCATTTCTCATTATTTCTGATTTTTCTATATTTATGGAAGAGTTATTTTCTAATAAAATTCCTCCCTCTCTGTTTTCATATATTTTCGATTCTATAATCTTTACATTAGAGTAATCATGTAGATGAATACCATATACATTCTGAAAAGCATACGATTTTAACAGAGTAGCATTAGAAGCACCCTTCATATGTAATCCGGCCCATCCACTTCCTTTTAACAATACATTACTTAAAACAACTTTAGAAAGTTTTTCAGCAAATATACAATCTCCCCCACTTCCTATGATTTTTACATTTTTTGCCTTTATAGTTGATTTATCTGTTAAAAATACTCCATGCCAATTACCTATTATACTTACATTAAACAAATGTAGAGAAGCATAATCATATATGGCTATTCCATGAAATCTATTATCTCTTATATATAAATTGGAAATATTTACGTTTGCTTTACCTATTATTACTATTCCATGAGGACATACATATGGAGAAAATTTACATCTTCCTCTATATGGAAAAGCGCCAGTAATAGTTAAGTTTTTTATTTTAACAAAAATATTTTTTCTAGATCCATTAATTAATATTACAGGATAACCACGTTTAGAGCTCTCTATTATTACCTTCTTTGGATCAAAACCTATTAATGTTATATTTTTGGTTATAGAAATGCTTTCTTTATACGTTCCTGGTAAAAGTTCTATGACACTGTTAGGAGGAGCTTTATTTAGTGTTTCTTGCAAATTATCGTTAGGATTAATAATTATTTTAGAAAATTTAGTATAATAAGCTAATTTTACATTAGAGATAAATAGAAAGAATAATATACCCATTAATATAATTTTTCTGCAAGTATTACAATTATTTCTAGAGTTTCTTCCTTTATTCAATATCACCCCTTTATTTATAATTTAATCTTATCTAAAATGTTTTTCTTGATTTGTCAAAACAATGATAGCTATAGTATATCTTATTGTTAGGAATATGTCTGCCCTCTAAACCTTAGTATCAAAAAATCTGTGATTTATATAAGGTAGTTTTATTATTTTTCCTTTTTTAATTGAGTCATATGCGGCTAAAGCAATTTCAAGAGCTTGTCTACCGTCATATCCTGTAGCCCTGGGCTCTCTATCTTCTTTAATAGCTTTAATAAAGTCCTCTATCATATTCAAATCGGCATCTGGACCAAAATATCTCCATTCTAAAGGTTTCCCCTCTTTTACTAAAGTTACATTGGAGACGAACGCATCAACTATGACATAACCCTCTGATCCATACACAGCCATGTACACATCCCCCCATATAGGCCATGTGTCAGGTCTTGACCAGCTACAGTCTATACTTCCTATTATTCCTCTCTTGAACTTAAGAGATATCAGTCCAACATCCTCAACCTTAAGGTAATTTCTTATGTTTAAGCCTGTAACTGCATATACTTCTTCAACCTCATCACCCGTATACCACCTCATTAAATCAGCTACATGAACCGTGTGATCCATTATAGCTCCTCCTCCTGCTAGATCTGGATCACCAAACCACCCTCCTGGGTACTTACCGTGATTGGTTGACATTATTGAAAGTATTTTTCCAAGATCTCCTTTATCTATAAGTTCTTTTATATGAAGAGAAGCATCATGATAGCGCATTACGAAGGCTACCTGAAGTTTTATTCCATATTTCTTAGCAGCAGATATCATCTCATCGGCATCTCTCAGATTCGTAGCTATGGGCTTTTCTACAATAACGTGCTTGTTTCTCTCAGCAGCCGCTATAACGTGTTCTTTATGTCTAGCATTTTCAGAAGTAACAATAACGGCGTCTATATCATCTCTTTTTAATAAATCATGATAATTAAGATATGTATCTTTTACATTGTAAGCGGAGGATGCCCTAGCCAAGCGCTCTTTATCATCATCAAAAATAGCTACCAACTCAGCACTTTCTAGCTTTTTTAAAACTTGCGCATAGTTCCAAGCATGTATATGAGCAAAGGAGAGTATTCCAAATTTAATCTTTCTCATAGTATATCACCTTTAAGTGGTAGCTTTACAGGTTTATTTTCCATTATAGACTTAACAGCTGCTAAAACAACTTCAAGAGTTTTCCTAGCTTCTAACCCTGAAATAGGAGGTTGAGCATCTTCAATTATAGATCTTGTAAATAGGTTAAGTTCCTCATAATATGCATCTTTGTATACAAAAGTATAGTCAAATGCCTTTTCCTCAGTAAATACCTTTACTGAAGATGTAGTGTGATTATCTACCTTGAGAATTCCCATATTACCTACTATCTCAAGATATGTCGTAAAAGGAAAGGTCTTCGGCATTATCCAGCTACCCTCTACATACCCTACAGCTCCATTAGAAAATTTTAATACAGCATGTACGTAGTCACATGCTGTAGCATTCCTTCTTCTTAAGACACCTCCTCTCGCATAAACTTCGCTTACCTCACCTATAGCCCATCTAAGGAAGTCAATATCATGAATGCTCATGTCGATAAAAACCCCTCCTCCCAATTTTATCTCGTTGTGCCAGGGTGCCCAATCAGGGAAGGGTGATTGCCTATAGGCTCTAACTATCCTTGGCTCTCCTAACTCTCCTGAATCTATAATCTTCTTAGCAGCTACATATTCCGGCCAGAATCTTAAACAATGAGCTACCATGAACTTCACATGATTTCTTTTACTAGCTTTTATCATTTCATCAGCGTCTTTTAACCTGAGAGCGATGGGTTTCTCCACTATAACATGTTTTCCATGCTCCATGCTTTCCACAGCTATTTCTTTATGAGTATATGTGGGTGTACATACATCTATAACGTCTATCTTATCTTCTTTAAGAACATCTTTATAATTTTTATAAAAGTTTTTAACATTATATTCTCTAGCTAGCTTTTTTGCTCTTTCTTTGTTAATATCCACTACAGCTATTACTTCAGCATTTCCTATCATACTCCATCTGGCTATGTGAATACCTCCCATAAACCCAGCTCCTATCAATGCAACTTTTAGTTTTTCCATGGTAAATTCCCCAATCTATAGACCTTTCAGTATTTTATCAAGAGCCTCGGAGTTATCCTTAGCTGCTCTTATGCCATCCTCAGGGTATCTAGGTCTCTCAAGATCAGGATAAAATTCTGGAGGAGCCTCTACATTTAAGAAACCATCGTATCCAGAGTCTTTTAGAAGATTTATTACGTTATTCCAGTTAATACTTCCTTTTCCTACATGTCTGAAGCCCTTTAATCCTCCTACATTTTCATCAAAATCTTTTACATGTACCATAGCTATTTTTCCTTTAAGAACTTCTATCCAATGTTCATGATAACCTAAAGCTACAATGTTACCTACATCAAAATACGCCTGAACATTACTTGAGCCTATATCATCTAAGATCTTTGCAAATTCTAAAGGACTGTAAAGAAATTTACTCCATACGTTTTCAAGGCCTATAATAACCCCAAGATCTTCAGCATATTTGGCCGACTCTCTTAAACTCTTTACGGAATTCTCATATATTTTTGAGTAGGATATTGCTGGATCAGCTACTCCCGGTACCACAAGAAGAACCTTTGAACCAAGATCATGTGCTAGCTCCAACCCTTTTCTTATATATTCTAATCCTTTCTCTCTAACACTAGAATCAGGAGATCCTAGATTATATTTCCAAAACACACCAGTGGCAACACTAGATATCTCTAAGCCTAAGCTTTCAGCCTTTTCAACATACTTCTTTCTTTCATCTTTAGATATAGTAGAAGGCTCAAGAAGATTATCATCAAATATTACTTCTACACCTTGATATTTTAGTTCAGCAGCTATCTCCATAAGCTTTGTTATTTGAGGTCTTTCACTATACTCAAAACCTGTTATAGTCCATAGATTAAGACCTTTTTTCATATGTATCTTACCTGATACCATAGATAGAGTTTGCCCTAAAATGTTTGCCATAATATATAGTTCAAAGATATTTTAATTATTATAATTATTTTTAAAATAAGATATCTTTATTTAATTAAATAAAAATATAAAGTACAAAGTTATTTTTCAGTTAACCATTTAACTGTTTGTATCCAAAACTTAGGGTAGTACTCCCATCTAAGAAAGTTTATTCCCCAATGTGGACAGGGATCTGAGGTAAAAGCCATAGTTTTCCCTTTACCATACTCTCTGACTGCTATGAAGGGATCTTCAGCCTCTCCTATCGTGGCTAATAATTCAGCACTCTCTTTAAGTATAGTTTTATTATAGCCGAAAAATGGAGGACATTTATCCCAAGGAATATCTTTCATTATTGGATGATCGGGTTTGATAACCTTAACATAGGCTCCTTCAGGTGTTTCAACTCTATCATCTTCATTAAGTATATTTACCGGAAGCACTTCTTCTACTGGTGTTCCCTTCCACCCTGAATGTCCATATCTACCAGCAAAAGTTACCCAACTTCCTGCCATAATTAAACTTCCTCCCTTTTCTACAAATTCTTTAATAATTTTTAATCTATTAGGGAACGTTAGTTTTTTTCCATACTCAGAAGGTGTGTAAAATTCTGGAAAGAAATAAAGAACCTCAGCTTCAACATCACTAAGTATCACAACATCATACTTCGATAGTTCATCTAAAGAGCGAGGAAATCTTCTGTAAGCTTCCCATGTGCTCATATGGGTAACTTTTATTTCTAGATCACTTTCTAGGGCTTTTATTAAAGGCTCACCCCATACTCTTACGTCTAAATTCTTTATTTCCATTAAAAAAGGAGAGCCAACAAATATAGGACCTACCAAGACTCCTGAATCTCCTACGTACAATACTTTTATTGTCATTCTCTTCCCCTCTTAATGAATAAAATAATCATCTTTAAAATAATATAAATTATGTTGTTATTTTTCTATTAGAATAATTATTTTTTATTTTGATTTAATTTGATTAATAATTATTAATTTTAAAATAAGATGAAAATTTATATGAGATGTACTTGGTGATTGGCGGGTAAGTAGTATGAGCTCAGATAAAGCAACTAAGATAATACTTTGGTTTGAGGAACTAACCAAAGAGGATGTACCATTAGTAGGTGGTAAGAACGCTAATCTAGGGGAGATGCTTAGGGCTGGGATACCGGTACCTCCAGGGTTTGCTGTAACAGCATATGCGTATAAGCTTTTCATAGAGAAGACCGGTATTAAGGATAAGATATACCAGATACTTAAGGAGAAGGCGCCTAAGGGTGCTAAACCTGAGGATTATATGGAGGCTAGTAAGGAGATAAGAGAGCTAATAGAGAAGACTCCTATGCCTAAGGAAATAGAGGAGGAGATAGTTAAGGCTTATCGTGAGCTTAGCAAGAGAATTGGTAAAGAGGAGGAATTCGTGGCTGTTAGAAGCAGTGCTACTGCAGAGGATCTTCCTGGAGCGAGCTTCGCTGGTCAACAGGAGACATTCCTTAATGTGAAAGGAGAAAGAGAGGTTGTGGAGAGGGTGCAGAAATGTTGGAGTAGCCTGTTTACTCCTAGAGCAATATTCTATAGGGAACAGAAGGGATTTCAGCATGAGAAGGTGTTGATAAGCGTAGCTGTACAGAAGATGGTTAACGCTAAAGCTGCTGGAGTTATGTTTACTATACATCCAGTTACAGGTGATAAAGGTAAGATAGTCATAGAGGGGAACTGGGGCTTGGGAGAGGCGGTTGTTAGTGGCGCTGTAACACCTGATGAATGGGTTGTCGAAAAATCGACGCTTAACATCGTTGAAAGAAGAATAGTCGAGAAAAAGGTTGAGTATGTTAGAGACCCTAAGACCGGTAAGACTGTTCATGCAGAAGTACCCCCAGAGAGAGTTAAGGCTCCATGTCTAACAGATGAGGAGGTTAGGAGATTAGCTGAGTTAGGAGTACTCATAGAGAAACATTATGGAATACCAATGGACATAGAGTGGGCCATAGACAGGGACTTCGGTTTCCCAGAGAATGTGTTTATAGTACAAGCTAGGCCCGAGACTGTATGGAGCATGAAGGAGGAGACAAAGCCTGAGGCAGAAGCTAAAGCTGTATCCGTTGCAGAAGCAAAGGTTATTACTAAGGGACTTCCAGCCAGCCCGGGCGTGGCATATGGTAAGGCTAAGGTTTGTCTATCTCTTGAAGACGCTAAGAAGTTAATGAAGGAAGGAGACATACTCGTTACAACAATGACTGATCCTGATTGGGTCCCTTATATGAGGATAGCTTCAGCCATAGTTACAGATGAGGGAGGTATGACAGCTCATGCCGCTATAGTTAGTAGAGAGTTAGGCATACCTTGTATAGTAGGCACCAGGGACGCTACAAAGACCATGGTTACAGGTAATGATTACACGGTAGATGCCAGAGCTGGTGTGGTATATGAGGGTAAGGTAGAGGAGCTTATCAAGGAAGTTGAAAAGGAAAAAGCTCCAGCAGAGGCAGTAGCGCCGATGGAGATCATAGTGAAGCCGATCACAGGTACGAAGATTTACATGAATTTAGGCGTACCTGAGAAGATAAGGGATTACAAGAATCTTCCCTTTGACGGAATAGGACTAATGAGAGTGGAGTTCATAATGGCAAGCTATGTTGGAGAGCATCCACTTTACTTACTTGAAACAGGTAGAGAAGAGGTCCTAGTCAACAAGATGGCTGAAGGGATAGCTATGGTAGCCAGGGAGATATATCCGAGACCCATGGTAGTAAGATTTAGTGACTTTAAGACAAACGAGTATAGGCAACTGAAGGGAGGTGAGAAGTATGAGCCACAGGAAGATAACCCAATGCTGGGATGGAGAGGGGTATCAAGGTACATAAGTCCTCAGTATGAGAAAGCTTTCAGATTGGAGATACAGGCTATAAAGAAGGTAAGGGATGAGATGGGACTTAGTAACGTATGGGTAATGGCACCTTTTGTCAGAACGCTATGGGAAGCTGAGAAGTTCATTAACTTACTTAAAAGAGAGGGGCTTGAAAGTGGTAGAGACTTCAAAGTATGGGCTATGGCGGAGGTACCGAGCATAATATTCCTAGCTGAGGAGTTCTCTAGGTATTTCGACGGCTTTAGCATAGGGAGTAACGACTTAACCCAGCTTACATTAGGTACAGACAGGGACTCAGCGATATTACCTAAGATAGACACTAGGTATTTCGATGAAAGAGACCCAGCGGTAAGAACAGCTATAGCCATGTTAATAGATAAAGCTCATAACTCTCCCTATGGATACAGAACAGTTTCAATATGTGGACAGGCTCCAAGCGTATATCCCGAGTTTACCGAGTTTCTCGTGAGACAGGGTATTGATAGTGTTAGCGTAAACCCAGATGTAGTAGCTAGAACCAGGGAATTAGTAGCTTCAGTGGAACGCAGGATAACGCTTGAAGGATTACTTGGAATAGGTAGAGAATATAAAGACGTCGAATACAAACCTAGAAGAGGTCCAAGAGCCCTTTCTCAATCCTAAAAAATTTCAGGGTTTAACCTTTTAAACTCATCAATAAAGGTTTTAACTACTTTTTTAACGCCATTTACATCCAGTTTCTCAGTAGTAATAACGAGATCTGCTATCGAGTAGTCATCTATATCGACTTTATAATACTCCTTAGCCCTTTTCCTATTACTTCTCTCTCTGGTAAGCACGTTTTCTAAGGCTCTTTCAAAGCTTATCCCGTCTCTACTAGCTATTCTCTGAGTCCTGAGGTTTAAAGGAGCTGTAAATATAAGCGCAAGGTCAACGTACTTCCTTAAGACCCATACAGCTAGATGTCCATCTACCACCACATTACCTTTTTTCGCTTCGTTTATCGCTCTCTCATCTACCATTCTATCGATGCTTGGGTCCTTCTCAGCCAGTTCGTGAAGCTTGATTAGGCTTATGCCTTTCTCCTTAGCTATCTGCCTAAATAACATACCATTAGATACGTACCTAAGCCCGTAAGTCTCAGCTATGAACTTAGAGTAAGTAGTCTTACCTGAGCCTGGTTTGCCACTGACAGCAATGGATATCTTCTTCATCATTTAACTTGTGTAACTAGCTCTCACAGCCTCCTTAAGCATCTTGCTAAGGCATTCATGACACATATATCCACCAAAGGGCCTGCCTGGGGGTCTGTGCCCCCTCCTTTCCTCTCTAGCTGTCGTTTTAGGGAAGCCTCTCAAAGGCTTTTTACAGACAGCACACTTAGGTACATCGTGCTTTTTAGGAATCACATGTAAGGAAAGCCTACCTCCAGGAGTTCTCACAAGCTTTCTCTTAGTAGTCCTTGACCTTAACGATGGTCTAGGCATATCCTTCTTCCCTTGGATGCTAAGTTTCAGGAATAATATAAAGGTATTGTTAAAAAGGGAGCTCATCCCATAATTAAGATAATGCCCTAGGCTAGGATGCCTTAGCCGGCCGTTCGCTGTGGCCGGGCACGTGACGGCCCGGCGTGCGCTGTGCGTTGGCCGGGCTAAGGCCTCTGTATAGCTTAAAACCACCAGTTAATAAATTCTCCTCGATATGCTCACTTAACTCGATGATCAAGTGGTTCTCGCTTGCTAACAACCTGATGCTGCTCGCCAAGGCCTTGAGGTAACGATGAGAAGAGCCGGGGACTAAGGCAGGGGTTGGAGCTAGCGTACAGAGCCAAGGCGGAGGTGTGCTCCGCCCCCAGCGATGTAAAGCCCCAGCCCCGATTAAACCAGCTCACATGCTAAAAATAAAGGTAATTATGGGATGAGCTCTTTTATCTGGATAAGTTTTAATATTTATTAGTACTTTAGAGCTAATATACTTTGAGAAAAATAAAGGAGGGTAAATATATTGAGAGCGTACCTGATCACCTCAGTTATAGGACCTTTACTGCTTGACGAAAAAGGTAATATAATCGATAGTGAAGGATGGAAAGGAGGAGTAGAGGATGTAGCCTCCCAGCTTTTAACTCTTGATGAAGGAGGTATTCCTGAAGCTGTCTTGGATGTAGTAAAGCGTAATAAGGAAAAAATAGAGGAATTAATAGTAGAGGACGAAAATCTTGCAATAAACTGTAGAGGAATTTTAGAGGAAAAAAGTATCAGAGTTGAACCTAGCAATAAGGTCGCCAAGGCTTTTAGGGCTAACATAGCTGTCTATATGATAAAGCTAGGTCTTTCAGAAGATGAATACAGAAAATTTACATACGATGTGTCGCTAGCGTTAACGAGGAAGAAGGTTAGAAAAGCCGCGGAAAAGAGGGATCTCTTCATAGCACAGGCTATTAATGCGTTAGATGATGTTGATAAAACAATAAACCTGTTTTCTTCAAGAATAAGGGAATGGTATGGGCTTCACTTTCCAGAGCTTGATGAGATATTAGAGGAACATGAGGATTATGTAAAGGTAGTTTCACTCATAGGTTCTAGAGAGAAAATAAGCAAGGAGCCTTTGATGAAAATAGGAATCAAGGAAGATTTGGCTGAGAAAATAGTAAGTGCTGCTAAAAAAAGTATGGGCGCCGATATAACAGATTTCGATATAGATGCTATAAGAAACGTATCAAACATAACTTTAGAGCTGTTTAAAGCTAGAAGACGTTTAGAAAAGTATATTGATGAGGCTATGCTGGAAGTAGCACCTAATGTTAGAGGACTAGTAGGCCCTCTCTTGGGTGCAAGACTAATCTCGCTTGCAGGTGGGCTCTCAAAATTAGCTACATTACCTGCTAGCACAATCCAGGTTTTGGGGGCTGAAAAGGCGTTGTTCAGAGCCTTAAGAACAGGAACCAGGCCTCCTAAACACGGTGTGATATTTCAATATCCAGCCATACATAGGTCTCCACGATGGCAAAGAGGGAAAATAGCCAGAGCATTGGCGGCTAAATTAGCCATAGCCGCGAGGATAGATGCGTTCTCAGGCGAGTATAAGGCAGATGAGTTAAAGGAGGAGCTTGAGAAGAGAATTGAGGAGGTGAAAACATTATATGCGAGACCCCCGCCTAGAAAAGAGAGGGTGGTTAGTAGAAGGGGTAAGAGGAGAAAGGGGAGGAGGAAGTGAAGGTTATCAATGTATATCCTCATGAGAGTTTTAAAGGAGTTTACTGGGTAGAATACGAGGACGGATCTAAAACTTTAGCCACTGTTAATCTAGCTAAAGGCGTTCGTGTATATGGAGAACAGCTAATCACACACAAGGGTGTTGAGTATAGGACATGGAACCCCTATAGAAGTAAGTTAGCTGGTGCCATACTTAAGGGTATAAAAATGATGCCTATCAAGGAAGGTAGTAAGGTACTTTATCTAGGAGCAGCCTCTGGAACTACACCTAGTCACGTCTCTGACATAGTGGGATTAAAAGGCATTGTGTATGGCGTAGAGTTTTCTCCAAGAGTTATGCGAGAGCTTATAG
Organism: uncultured Thermofilaceae archaeon; assembly: GCA_964553765.1. Lineage (GTDB taxonomy): Archaea > Thermoproteota > Thermoprotei > Thermofilales > Thermofilaceae > CAZKLN01. The sequence continues at coordinate 41,842 of CAZKLN010000006.1, read as the reverse complement.
AGAAGTGTGTTATACACAGGAAGAATCTCATACCTATATTATCTGATGCTCGTTTTCCTACGAAATACGCCTATATAGTAGAGGAGGTTGATGTAATATATGCTGACATAGCGCAACCCTTCCAGAGTAAAGTAGTGGCTGACAATGCTGATATGTTCCTCTCTGAAAAAGGTTACTTGATGCAAGCTATAAAGGCAATGAGTATAGATGTTACCAAGGAGCCTTCTGAAACATATAAAAGAGAAATATCTCACCTAGAGGAAAGAGGATATAAGATAGAGGATGTAATTCATTTAGAACCTTATGACATAGCGCATGCTTTCATCATAGCTAGGAGGAAATGATCCGTCTTTGAAGAAGTTTTATATAAAGGGTAGAGATGCTATTAGCGATGTAATATGGGTAGAAGAGCCAGGGAGCTTGTCGAATCCGGCGGTATAGACGTTGAATGGTTAATCAATGAGTTAAATAAAGCGTATGCTGATGAATGGATAGCATTCTTTTATTATAAGCTACTTTCTAAGCTTTTAAAAGGAATAGAGACAGTTACATTAGTGAATGAGCTAAACAAAATAGCTATGAGAAGATTTAAGCATCAGGAGAAGATTCTCCAGAGAGTTCTTCAGCTGAAAGGAGAGCCTGTGATGAGAATAGAGGATTTACCTAAGCTAGCAAACTGTCCTTATGTAACTATACCTGATGATACCTCTGACCCTAAAGCCGTAATTAGAGCTGCCTTGGAAGCTGAGAGGTGCTCTATCAATGTTTATAGTAAAATACTTGACAATGTAGTGTCTGCGGGAAGAGACCCAATAACCCTTCAGTTATTAAGAGAGTTATTAAAGGACGAACTAGAACACGAGGAAGTCCTTGAGAGACTATTAGCTGAAAAGTAATCCTCTTTTTATACCGTAAACCTAATAAACATTGAGGATTTAGGCCTTAAAGAGATTCTTATCTCTTCTCCATCCTTCCCTAGCACTTTACCCCATTTTATCCATTTAATCTCTCCCTCCTTAGGACACCTTAAAGTAGTTAATACTTCATCATAAGAATGGTTTATAAGAGCTACTAAGTAATCCTCACTCAGTTTAACATACTCTGTTTCGACCCTAGGATCCTGACATACAAATAAAGGTCTTATACCCGATAATTGTAAGAGTGCAGAATATATTCTATGGTACCCTTCCCTAATTCTTTTCAGAGTTTTTGACCGGGCAAGTATAAGTTCTAAAGGATACCGTGAGAACACTACGTGTCCTTTACCTCTTTTAGCGAGGAAGATTGCAGGTCTTTTATTACAGGTAGCTATTATTTCGGCATCAAGTGGTACAAATGGGGAGGTTAAAACATCCTCTTTATAGTTTATGTAAGTTATCTTATCGCCAGCTTTAAGTGGATAGAGGTTTTTAGAAAATTTTATCTCTATACTTTCTATAGGCTCCCCTATCATACCTGCTTTCAAAGAAGTTTTCACACCAAAAACGTCCTCCCATATATGTGATGCTGACATATGCGGCCAGGTGGCATATCTTGAGTATGAGTAGTACAACGTACCTCCTTGTTTCACCCATTTTAAAAGCTTACGCCAAGTGACGGTCTTAAGTCTACTTATTGAAGGAACTATGATAAGTTTGTACCTTTTAAGGTTAGCATACTCTTCCTCCTCTCTTACGAAAGTTATAGGCAGCGAGGCACCCTTAGCTTGCGTAAAGGTCTCCATAAAACTCCTAGCTTCGTCTTCTACAGGCATGTTATGAAATGGAAAACGCTTATAGAAATGCTCAGGGACTAATACCGCAGCCCCTCTTTCAATAAGTTTAAGATCACTGTCTATCTCAGTAAGAAGCTTCGAGAATTTAAGAATAACGTCAGCGACAGGCTTCTTACTTCCATCAGATCTGAAAATACCAAAGCTTAATTCATGAGGCTCCCATAAGTAAGGCTCATCTTCCTCCCTTTGGAAATCTGAGAAACACCATATAAAGACCCCTTTTGCTCCGAGCATTAATGCCGCAGAAAGAATAACCTCTATAAAGCCTGCATGGCTCTCCTCATCATACAGAGAAGTAGGATAGCCTACCTCCTCTAATAATACCTCTTTGCCTATACTCCTATCATACTCTATTATTGAGGCATAGGAAAAAGTGTGTCTAATAGGATCTATGTCATAGAGATAAATATGGGGTGATAAATAATCAACATATTCTCGCACATTTTCAGGTTTTAAGTATATAGGTTTATTATAGGATACAGAATCGCCTATTGAAACTGGCCTATTTGGATCAATGCTTTTTATAACTAAATAAAGTTCTCTAAGCCATGACGTGAATTCCTCTAGATTAGTAGGTTTATTTACATGTGTTATCTCATTACTAAGTATCCATCCACCTATGTTTTCATATTTTTTAAATCTACTAACTACTTGTGAGATAAACCTAGCAGCCCCATTAATGGCAGTAGGTGTGTAAACACGGTTATTTAAATCCCAAGGTAGTGGCCAATTCTTACCAGACATATGACCTACAATAAGTGAAGGAAATACAACTATCTCATATTTCTTAGCTATCTCTAGAAACTTCCTTAGTTTTATTTCTCCTTCTCGCTTAAGATTACCTCTCTCATCGCTAAAATCTGTTGCTAATAAAAATATTCTCAAGGAATTAAGTCCTATTTCCCGAGCTTTCTTAAGATCATCTTCTATAGATTTTTCATCCCATCTGTTCCACATCTGAATGTTATTAACCCTTGACCAATAATTTGCACCTAGAAAAAATTCATGTTTCATGATTCAGCCCTGCACGGGTATTTCATCGCAAAACATTGCTCATTTCTTCCGAGCCTCATCATGCTCATACAGGTTTCATTTCGTGGTGAAGCTTTATACTTATCTTAAACGAGCTCGGCATGATTTCCCTCAAACATTTAGGACACTTATTGCCATATTTCTTAATTACCTCCTCTATGGAAACTAATCTATCACCACTATAAAAAATATAGGAACAATGTCCGCATACTATTCTAATAACCATACTAACACCAAGATGAAACAACAATTTTAAACGTTCTAAGATGCATGAAACTGTTTGGCGCCGGGGCCGGGATTCGAACCCGGGACCACCCGGTTAACAGCCGGATGCTCTACCAGGCTGAGCTACCCCGGCTCGCTATAAGTTAAAGAATCAACTATTTATAGATTACTAAATGTATATTTGCTACATTTTTTATTAAATTAAAAGCAAAAACTTGTTTTTATATTTGTTATAAAGAAGAATATATAAAGGAAATCTTTAATCTATTAATATTTTACTTTTTTTATGTTTAATGCATACTTCTTTAAAACATGTTGAACATCTTCCTCCTCGCATACAGCATAATATTCATCATTACAAGACCATATTCCAAGGAACTTTGGTTTGATACCTTTTACTATATAGTCAAGTACCTGATCATAATATAATGCATCAGCATTTTCCTCTATCTTTCCATATCTTTTATTCCAATCCCATGAATTAATATAAGCCCCACTATCATCCCTTCTAAAACCTATTTCGCCTATGAATATATTGTCTTTACCTAGAGAGGTTGCTAACCCAAGTAACCTAGCAATTATTATGACATTAGGTCTAAGTTTTCCACCCAAAGCGCTGTATTCCCATATATCATAACCTACTAGATCAAGTCCTATCTTTGAGTAAAGATAAAGTATTTTAATAAAATCATCTTCAGTACCACCGTAGTAAAAAAGTTTCGCTAAAGGCAAGTACTTCTTTATTGTAGAATATGCTTGAATTAATTGAATAACACAACTATCACTACTAAGACACCCCGTTTGCTCACTAAATCCTATGTAAAGTCTTTCCCCCTCCTTCACTATATCCTTAATAAGCTGGATAACCTGTTTATCGGTATATACTTTGTCTAAATACCCTCTCCAAACCCATTTAGGATAATATTTCTCACAAAGAAATAGTATGAAAACCGTCCTATTATTTTCAATATAATATTTTAATGCTTCCAAAGATCTCTTAAGCCATTTTTCAATTCCTGGAACCTTAAGACCTCTATAACAATCATATGCGAATACTATACCCGGGTATGCCCATTCAGGAACATTAAATATTTCACTCTCTGAGCCCCAAGGAACGGTCCATATAACCATTCTGACCTTACCTGGTTCAGCGTTAAGTTCGCTAAATCCAGTTAATAACATTAAAATTAACAATATTAGGGCTGATAAGCTATGATTCTTCATATGTTATTTAGGAACATCCATAGTATATATTTTTCTATTTTCCGTAAAAAACTTCAAGATTAATAATTTATCCAAAAGAAGGTGGTGCCGGGGCCGGGATGTATTCTCCCGGGTATTTACACTTACCCAGAGATTTGAACCCGGGTTAACCGGATTATGAGTCCGGCGCCCTCGACCAGGCTAGGCGACCCCGGCTTCATGATAGATCTTATAAGATTAGATTTATCAAGGTTACTCTTTTATTTTCCCATAAGTATGAGAGGTAAATGCAAAGCTAACTTTAAAGGCTTCAAAGAGGATATTAAAGGGGTAGAGGGGTAAAGATCCCTAATATCCGTGGTCTCCTTCTCGAGGACGCCCTCTCTAACATACTTTCTACCTGCTTCTATTCTTCTAACTAAAGATCTATATTCTTCCTCGTTAACCAGGTCATGTTTAAATTTCACTTTAATAAGCTCCTTAGAAGATAGGTAAAAAGCCTCAGCTATATCCTCTCTTTTTAACCACTTAGTCTCATAATTTAAAAGATCTACCCATCTTCTTGCTTTCTTTATAAGCAATCTATGCTCATCTAGCGTCCTAGCAAGCAGTTTATAGCCGTATTTCTCAGGCTCTTCAAATGCCTTACTTCCTGGGTCTAGAAGTGGAGCTAAGGGTGCTATAAATGCATTTAACCTTGAGGCATTATATTTCGAGAAAAGAGTATCTATATATTTAACAGTTAAAATCGAGCTTTTTATATCCTGACCTGGTAAACCTATCATGAAGTAAAGATCTAATCGTTCAAATTTTAATTTTGTTACTTTTTTTATAAAATTTTCTAATTCATTATTCGAAAAATCTCTACCGAATCTCTTTCGAATCCCCTCGTCATGTGTTTCAGGAGATATCTGAACAATAACATTTTCCCCTAGTTTTCTTAGCTCACTAAGAAGATCAAAACTGGGAGGTTTAAAGAATTCTAAAAGAAACGTAGTGTTTATGTTCTCGTCTTTAATATATTTTACCAGCTCATTTACCCATTTTATTCCCAATACTTGAAGATCATTAATTATGAAAATAGGTATTTTAAGATACTCTGTAATAGATTTAATTTCCTCGAAAACTGTTTCTGGGCTTTTTAAACCTATAGTTTTTCTAAAAAAGCATCTTGAGTAAGCATACTGACTTCCCCCACATGTAATACAGTTCATCCAGCACCCTTTGTATGGTAAAACTGCTCCTATTGGGTTGCTCGTAAAATTAGCATAGGGAAACCATGAGAAAGGATCTGCACTTCTAATCGCAGACCTTACTAATAATGCCGTATCTACTCTATATTTATCAAGGTTTTGAGGTGCCGTTAGTTTTTTACCTATTCTGATGCTACTTTTGCTTTTCCAAGCTAAGTTAGGTATCTCCTCTAATTTTTTACCTTCAAGTAACATTTCTATGGCATGTTCTCCGGTATCTCCTAGGACTACATAGTCAACATACTCTTTTTCTAGTATTTCTCTTACAAAGTAAGTAGCAGAGAGGCCGCCAATAACAACGGTAGAACTTGGATGTAGCTCTTTAATAATCTTGGCTAACTCTAAAGCACCGTTAACATGAATTAACCAGTGAAGATCTATACCATAAATCCTCGCCTTAAGCCCTTTAACGTATTTCCTTACATTAATGTTCTTCATAACTAGCTTTGCGGCTATGTTAGCTATTCTAACTTTAAACCCTCTTCCTATAAGATAGGTAGCAAGTGAGAGGAAACCAATGGGGTACATGTCGAAGATAGGGTATGAGGGAACTACGTCACTTATCGGTCCCAGGATCCTATCTCTGAAATCAAACAATGCGGGTGCATGAAGCAGGACTAAGTCATATACACGCATAGGTGATCATTAGTGAGGAAACTCTTGGAGATTATAATATATAGCTTCTTCCTTCTTCCCATCTATTACCTGTTATATGTACTTCGGCTCCGCAAAATTCACACTTATTGTTTTCAGTTAGTTTCCACTTAATAATACTAAATCCTGCTCTCTCTATAACAGGTTTACCACATTTGGGACAATAGGTGGTTTCACCTTTATGGCCTGGGACATTTCCGACATACACATACAGTAGTCCCTCCCCTCTACCTATCTCCCAAAGCTTAGTTAATAGCTCAACAGGAGTTGGCTCTTTATCGGCATATTTATACATAGGGTAAAACCTACTTATGTGAAGAGGTGTCTCAGGTCCTAAATTGTCTAAATGCCATCTGACCATTCTTTTAAATTCATCTTCAGAGCCATTAACACCGGGAATTACAAGATAAGTGGTTTCTACGTGAACTCCTTTTCTTTTCATCTCAGTAACAGCATTTAATACTGCATCTAAGTGACCACCTATTATCCTAAGGTAAGTCTCCTTCTTAAACGCCTTTATATCGACATTAACAGCATCTATGTACGGTATTAACTCATTTAAGGGCTCTAGGTTTATGTGTCCATTAGTCACAAGTACGTTCTTAAAACCTTTACTTTTAGCTAACTTAGCCGTATCAAGTACATATTCATACCATATGATTGGCTCATTATATGTAAAGGCTAAAAATGGAACTCCGTAACTTATCATCATGTTTATTATCTTCTCAGGAGGAATAGCCTCATCTTTACCCTCTGTCAGCTTGACATGGGAAATCTCCCAATTTTGACACCATGGACACTTAAAATTACAACCTAAGGTACTTATACTTAATATAGGTGCTTGAGGATAAAAGTGATAGAGAGGCTTCTTCTCGATTGGATCAATTGCCGTGGCGGAGACTAAGCCATAAATGAGAGAGAAAAGTTTCCCATTTACGTTTTTCCTCACACCACATGATCCTATTTGACCTGGTGAGAGAGTACAGTTCCACGGGCAAAGCTCACATTTAACCTTGTTTTCATTAATTTTCCTATAAAAAAGAGCCTCCTTTATGGTGTTTTTATCCATCGATACATATCCCAGGTATTAAACCTAAATAAAACTATAGTTACTAAGAAGTAATTAAACCTTTATAGCTCAAACACTATTTTCTCGTAGCCACTAATTTTGCTTCCTTCATTCACTCTTATTATCAATATATTATCTCCAATGATCTCCGCCTCCCCTGAAGCCTCAACGTTAACTATCTTAGAGTTAAGAGGAAAGTACCAATATGCTGAGAATGGGTACTCTGCTACCTCTTCCTCATATATATTTTCATAGTAGTTTACTCCTTTAAGGGGATTTCCTTTAAAGAAAATAAAGTAGACTATATATGGTTCTTCAGGCTCTCCTTTAAAACCTATGTCTACTCCTATTACACGCGGTCTTACTTTTTTACCATTAATAACTACTTCCTCTTTATCGAGAAGAGCTTGCATATTGTGAGCTAATAGGTCAAGCTCCTTTTCAAGCTTATTAAAATCGTCTATAATTGATGCATAGTACCTTTCAAGGTCTAAATATTCAAATATTATTGTTTGATAAATTTCAAGTCTTCTAGTTACACTAAAGATTCCTATGGCATGTATGGGCTCTATTTCGTTCACAAAAAACCCCTAATGAAAGGACTAGATTAAGTAATGTCGGCTTTATAACCTATTTCAAGAGAACATATTATATTTATTTTCTCCCTTAAGAAGATAAAGAGGATAAAGTATTTCTTTACCAAATTTAACTGTATTTTGATGTTGAATACTTCCGGCGCTGAAGTAGATGAAGACAACTTACCCCGCTGAACCTTTATTCATTAGTTTTATATAATTTTTATCATTCATTTAATTAAAATAAAATCGTGACAATGATATATAATATTGTTTATATAAAATAAAAGAATTTTATACATAAGTTTATTAAAACAAAAATAATTAAAGTTATATACCGAAAAATCCTATATAATCACCATACGCCACAATGTGATCCTTAATATGCTTCTTTAATTCAGTTAAGGTATTAATATTAGCTGGGATCCATGTATCTAATGCTAACATCCTGAAAATGTATACATGGTAAGATTTGGGTGGAGGACATGGACCGTTATATCCTATTTTATGAAAATTGTTAATACCCTGTATTCCCACATCTTTAATTATTTTCTTGCCTTTAGGTAAATTCTCTGGAAGCGAACCTAGTGTAGGTGAAATATTGTAAAGTATCCAGTGAATAAATGTTCTTCCTGGTGCTGTAGGGTCAAACATTATTAAAGCAAGACTTTTTGTCTCAGGAGGTAAGTTACTTACATTCCATATTATGGGAGGTGATATGTCTAAACCTCTACAACTATATTTAAGAGGAATATTCTCTCCCATTTTAAAGGCAGGGATCATAATTTGGAATCTCACAGGTATATAAAGAGTCCAATCAACTAGGTTTAATTCATGAGAGCGCAAAATAAGAATATCTGTAGCATCCTCCTCACCTTCTATATTAGCTATTACCTGAAATCTCAGATTGCCAGAGGTTGGAGTATATGTACTTAAGTATATATCTATTGGTTGAGAGGCATTAGGTTTAACATTAAACCTTGTTGGAGAGAGCGATACATTCCAGCCAAAAGGTAATGGGCTTAGAAATTTAAGTTTCACATAGCCTTCTGGATCATGAACCCATAGATTTTTAAATTTAACAGATGCTATTAATATTCTTTGGTGTCTTTTCCCAATATATGTATTAATATTACCTATTTCTTTCTTACCCAATTTGGTAATTTTCTTTAAGCTAGTACCTTCAGTTAGAAGAAAGTTTATCTTTCTATGAGGAACCATTATAAGAGGTGTTTTTATTTTCCATCCTATCTTTCCACAAAGTATTAATATACTAGCATACCATTCTGAATGAATCCCTGGGTCATCAAATTGAAAAGGAATATTCATCCAAGGAGTGTATACTATGCTGTCGTTATATATCTCCTTTAATCTACTTACGGGATCATCCTTCTCGCCCCAATCTTCCTCTATCAAGATAATTTCTTTTATTTTACAACCTTTCTTTATATTATTAACTTTAACTCTTAAGTGTGAATTTGTATCATTAACTATAGCATAAGGAGGTAATTTTTTGATAAATCCTTGTTTCTCGTACTCCCAATAAGCTGTTGGTACCGAATCTTCTAATGAAGATGCTGGAATAGGTTTAATACATGTTACTAGTAAAAATGAAATCATTAAAAAAGAAATAATACCCTTGAATAATAAAGCCCTCATTTTTATAACCTCTTTAGTTATTAAAATAGTTTAGATACTAATTAGTTTATCGAATAATTGAGAAAATATTTTTAATCTAACAATGAATTTAAAGTTGGACATTCACTGCCTATTTCTAAAAAGGAAGCTTTTTAGATCAATAAGTTAATGAAATAGAGGAGGTTAAAGAAATGCTTAGACCTCAAAGGATGTTAAAGTTTAGGATAATAGTTCCAGTAGAATATGAATTGAATCTTCTAGATGCTGTGGTAAGCTTTGGAACAGTTCATATGAGTTCTGAGGTAGAAGATATTATCCCTACCATTCCACAATTGCTAAAAGATGTCATGGAAAAGAAGATAAGCTATAAAGAGCTAGATATCGAAGCTACCGCTGAGTTTGTTAATAAGATGTTAGGGCCGAAGAATGAGTTGAGTCTCGAGATAAATAGAATAAAAGAGCTATATGAGAAGTTATTAAATCTAAGGAATGTACCTTCTGTTATCTTCAGGTCTATACATAGATCAGTAGAGACATATCTGAAAGACATTAAACTTCCAGAATGGGCTTTCTGTAGCTCACATGACTTTAAAAGAGCCATTGATATAGAGCTAGATAAGCTTAGGAAAAGAGCATATGAGTTATTGATAGATGTAGCCGAAATATTTAAAGCTGCTATAACTTATGAACACATTGTTAGATTTGAATTATTAGAGAAACTTAATGAAAAATATGAAGAGATTTATAGAAACTTACCAAAAATAGAGGAAATATTATTAGAATTATTAAAACTTAAGTTAGCTCAGAGAATTATTGAGAAAGGAGAACTTGATCTTCTGATCAAGCTTAATGTAGCTAAAAACGATATAGCTTATCTTCTTACACGAGAAGGATGGAATAAGGAAGGATTCCTTAACACAGTAAAAGACATTGTTCAGTCTAATGAGCTACTAAGTGCGTTAGAAAAATTAGCCGAGAAAATTGAGCTATCATTAATTGATGAGAAATATTCAAAATCTTTAGAAGAAACATTCAAAAATATAAGGTCGATAATAACATTATCTCTATTTATCTATAAATCAGAAAAACTTAATAATATAAATCTATTAGTAAAAATCCTAAATGAAAAGGACATTATTAATTTAATAAATGAAATAAACGACATAAAAGCGAGAAAGATAAAGAGAGTTTCAATTAAAGGTGAAAAAAGATATGAAAAAATTAAAAATCTACTGGATAGGTGTGAAGAGATAAATAAGGTAATTAATGAGGGCTTAAGGTTTGATATGTCTTTAGGACATAAAAGCATGGATAAAATTATAACACAATACTCTAATATGCTAAATGAATTTGTTAATCTAATAAATGAAATAGCTTCATTTGAAGTGTTTATTAAGGCAGCATTAAAGGTTCAAAGATCTTTAAGGGAGTTAAGAATCTTAAAGGATAGAAGAGTGTGTATAGCAGAAGGGTGGTTACCTAAAATATATGAAAAAGAGTTTAAGAACAGAGTTAAGTCCATGATACCTAAGATTATATACTTTAAACTAAGAGAGGTAAGAAGCGACGAGGAAGCCCCATCTTTTATCACTTCGAGAGGTTTTCTTGGACGACTCTCGGCAATAACCTTAATGAGAGGTATACCAGGATACTGGGAAATCGATCCTACCCCGATTTTCTCACTTCTATTTGCTCTAATGTATGGACTCATGTTTGGAGATATAGGACTTGGGATAATTTTAACGATTTTCGGTTTATGGCTTCTAAAAACGGGAACTCCTTTCTTAGGAATAAGCAGGGAAGGAGCTAGAGATTTGGGCATCGTAGCTTTTGTGAACGGCCTCTCATCAGTAGTATTCGGATTTTTGTACGGTATAGCATTCCTCGTAAGCTTGTACAAGCCGATTTTCTTAAGTCCTTTACATAACATGGAGGAAATGATGGGAGTAGCTCTCCTTTTCGGTGTTGTTCAGTTAATACTAGGTATGTCAATTAATACAATTAATAAATTAGCTCTTCATGAATATTACGAGGCTTTATTAACCGGTACAGGACTATTAGGTATAATATACTATATAGGAGGGGCTTACTTAGCCTATCATGTTATAATATCAGGGTATGATTTAGGAGTAATGTTATCTCCTAATCTAATACCTGTAACATCTGCAGTTGTAGGAGCATTACTGATGGTTCCTTTAGCTTCATGTATCAAGTCTAAAATTAAAGGGGAGAAGGAAGGAATTATGGAAGGTGTAGTTGAAGCCATGGAAATGTTAATAGCTTATCCTGCTAACTCACTCTCATATATACGATTAGCGGCATTCGCCATGGCACATGAAATATTTGGAGAGTTAGCAATAAACATGTCAACAATGATGGGAACCATACCTAGCTATATATTCGCGAATATATTAGTGCTAGGTATAGAGGGGTTCGTAGTAGGAATACAAGCCTTAAGGCTAATATTCTACGAGTTCTCAACCAAGTTCTTTAAAGGAGAAGGTATTAGGTACGAGCCCGTATTACCCTCTAGCTTAATTTCTCTTCCTACTAAGTAAGGTTAAAAATTTAAACTATTTATTCTCTTTTATGTCTCAAGGGCCCGTGGCCTAGCCAGGAAAGCCTAGCCCTGAAAGGCGACGGCCTTCTAAGCCGTAGATCCCGGGTTCAAATCCCGGCGGGCCCGCCACCTCACAATTCTCCCCTTTTAGCCTCCTTTAGTGCGTTCTCACATATTTTT
>CAZKLN010000006.1:0-29579 GCA_964553765.1 uncultured Thermofilaceae archaeon | reverse complement strand
GCCACCTCACAATTCTCCCCTTTTAGCCTCCTTTAGTGCGTTCTCACATATTTTTGAGATGTTCAGACCGAGTTCCTTCCCATTTAACTCACATTTGTATTATTTGTAATGCAAATTGAGAATGTTAAGAATAGGTAGGGAAGATGGGAATGGTTTTAAGGTAGACTGTATATCTTGTGTTGTGTTTTGTGTGAGAGTGGTTAGATGGGAGAGATAAGGACAGAGGATGTTCATGTAGAAAACACAGGGGATCTGATAGACCTCTATATACCATAGGGGAAAAGGGTGATGAGTTGTTTATTAGAGGTGCTGAGCTCAAAAGAAGATGGGCAGCTCAGGTAATACTTCCGTATTACCTGTGCAAAGTTGGCCTACCTTGATTCAAGACCTGTAGGTATGATTCAGTACTTGCCTAAGCTGGATGAGAAGGTGGTTGAGATAACATGCGTCTTCGTGCCAGAAAGGGGGAATTTCAGGAAGGGAATAGGTAGGGCTTTTGGATGAAATGAGAAAGCTAAAGCCGTACTTTAGCAATGAGCCACCTCAGTGCAGGTTTGTATCCGTAACACGAGTTTTACCGTAAGAGGGGATTTAAGCCTGTGAGCAGGGACGAGCCCTTTCTCCTCCATTATTCTCTAAAAGAGGGTTCTCTTATTCTTAAATAGGTAAAGAATACTTAAATACTTGTCTAGGTTAGTAGTTTTAATGTCAAGAGGTGTGTTCCCGCTCCTCTTGCTGCTCAGCTTCTTACTTATCTTCTCAGGCATAATGCTATTTTTAGCTGAGGAATTTCAGGTCTCGGCTAATTTCATGAGAAAGAGACTTAGGTTCCGAGGAATTTACCAGAGATAGTTTTCTAAAAATTGCTGAAGTTTAAAATAATAATAAGAAAAATTTTCTATTTAACAAAAGTTTTGTTTAAAATTATTTATCCCTTCCTGTACCCTATTAAACCTAGTATTAAATACTTACGAATGAGTGGGGCAAAGCATATGCCTGGAAGCATCCCTATGACGCCAGCAGCTGCCATTTCACCCCATTTAAGCTCTAACCCATGAGTCATGAAGCTGGCTATGGTTACAGTTAGTGTTTGGCTTCTTGCTGTCAGGACAAAGGCCATGAAGAACTCATTCCAGCACACTATAAAGGTGAATATGATGGTGATTAGTAGTCCAGGGGCACTTAGTGGCAGTGAAATCTTGAAAAATATTTGTAAAGGCGAACAGCCATCTACTATAGCTGCTTCCTCCACTTCGCGGGGCACGCCCTCGAAGGACCCTTTTAATAACCATATGGCGAAGGGTAAGTTTAAGGCAGTATAGGTTATGACTAGGGCAAATAGGGTGTCATACAGGTTTAGAATTCTCCAGATCATATAGAAGGGTATTACTACTGAGACCACGGGCATCATACGCGTAGTGAGGATCCAATATTCTATGTGCTGTTTTCCTTTAATGTTAAACCTAGCCAGGGCATAGGCGGCGAAAGCTGCAAGGATAAGAGTTAGTATAGCCGTGGATGATGCTACTATGAGGCTGTTCCTCATTCCCATTGGTATTGTTGTGTACTCAAATATCCACATGTAATTCTTTAGTGTGGGGTTTGGGGGAACGAGCTTTGGAGGCCACGTTATTATGTCTACTCTCCTCATTAAGGAAACCGCTATAGCCCAGTAAATCGGGAAAAGTAGTACTATGCATATAGCTATTAATACGAGGTATGTTGCTATCTTCCTACTTAACGTCTTTAATCTTATCTTCATACGTTATCTCCTCATCTTCTGAACAATCTTCGTAAAGAGGAGTATAGCGAGGAGAGTGGTGTAAAGTATCACTATACATAAGCTGGATGCATACGAAATCTTCGTCGCTTTACTTATTCCCACATAGTAAGCGTATATATCAAGAGTCTCCGTGGCTATTCCTGGCCCTCCAGCTGTTATTATAAACACTGTGTCAAACGTTCTTAGAGCATCAAGAAGTCTAAACGCTAATGCCACACCGCTAAAGGGCTTAATTAGTGGGAATATTATTTCCTTGAGTAATCGTAATGATGTAGCTCCGTCAACTTCTGCAACCTCTATCAGGTCCTTTGGAATACTTTCCATACCAGCCAATAATACAAGTACGATGAAGGATGTCCATTGCCACACATCAACAAGAACCAGTGACAACAAGGCAGTTTTGGGTGATGCATGCCATAGCTGAGGTGGAAGGTTAAAGGACTTTAGAATGTAATTTAAGACACCTATCTCTGGCTGATACATTAATCTCCACACTAGGGCAGCTGCTACCCTTGGGATTAGTATAGTCATTGTCAATAAGGTTGTTATGAAGAACTTCAGACTAGCAGACAGAAACATATAAATGAAAAACGCTACAAAAAGCCCCAATAAATACTCTAAACCTACACACAAGACAACGAAGTTAGAGGTAACTATAACAGAGTTTATGAATCGAAAATCATTAAACAGCTCTATGTAGTTCTCTAAACCAACAAAGGCTATCTTTAGGTATGGTTTAGCTAAATCTATGTTTAACAAGCTCAAGTAAACTGAGTAGGTAAAGGGAGGTAATGTTACAAATCCCAGTACTATCAGAGCCGGAATAAGGAAAAAAAAGATAATCGGGTTGGGGACATTAACGATCCCTATCCCTTAAGCCTGCCAGTCCTTATAAGTATTTTTGTAGCCTCGGCGGCTGCCCAGTCTAATGCCGATTTAGCGTCCCTAGCTCCAGCGATTACTTCCTCAACAGCAATCCCTAATATATCACCTACTTCTCTCCACTCGGGAATCCTAGGTCTATATTCAGCAAGACATATTTCTAAGCCTTTAACTGTAGACTCTCTCCAGCCAGGATAAGCTTTCACTTTGTCAATGAATGCCTTATGTAAGAACGCAGATGCTCTACACACGCTCACTATCGGCGGGTAATGGATTAAGGCTTTCCCTAACTCCATACTTTTACTGGTCGCCCACATTATGAACAGGGTACCAGCTTCTCTCTCTATTTCCTCTTTTGCTCCTATAGCACTTACAGTAAAGCCCAAGGTATAGATGCTTGGGAATTTACCTGCAGGCCCCTCGGGTAACTCAGCATAGCCTATCTTCCCAGCGATCGCTGAAAGCTCAGGATTCTCTATTCTGGTTAGGAAGTTGGTGGCGTCTATTATCATAGCGCATTTTCCAGCCATGAATATTGTCTGAACGTCATCCCAGGTGTAGGTTGAGGAACCAGGTGGGCCGTAATTTTGTAATAAATAAGCGTAAAACTCTGTGGCTTTAACTCCTTCAGAGCTGTTAAATATAGGCCTCCAGTTCTCATCAAAGAACCCGCCACCAAAGGCCCTTAGGAAGCCAGTCCATATGTATATGTTCATACCTTCTCCTCTAAGGCCTCTCAAAGATATGCCATACTCGACCGGGCTCTCAGGGTTAAACTTCTTTGCAAAGAAGCGACTAATCACTAATAGTTCAGCCATGTTCTCTGGGACTTTCAGTTCTTTCGGTATTTGCTCGGGCTTAAAGTCCCATTTAGTGACCTCCTCAACGAGTTCATCGTAATGAGCCTCTACCCAGCGCTTATATGCTTCTATTACCTTTGAATCTTCAAAGATATCTTTTCTGTACATTAACTGAGTAGTTTCTCCATAGATAGGAACAGCCCACATCTTACCCTTGTAAGAATTGGTCTCTCTATAAACCCTCATAAAATCTGATAGATTGTATTTTTCTCCAAATATCTCTTCAAACTTTGGCTCTAATTTTCTAATGTAATCCTCAATGGGTATTATCCAACCAGCTTCTGCGAACTCTGGAATGTACATGTTGTCTATTCCTATGATGTCATATACTCCAGCTCCCGTAGCCAGGTCCATCACGGTTTTCTCTCTTAGCTCAAGCTCAGGATAAAGTACGTAGTGCACCTTAATTCCTGTTCTTATCTCGAATTCCCCAGTTTTACCCATGATGTAGTCAGTTTCAGGGAGCGATCTCAGCGCAATTATTAGCTCAACTCCAGTATATGGGGGCTGAGAATAGAGGGAGACGACGTTTACCATAGAAACAATAATCAGTGTTATTACTACAAGGGATATAAGTTTGCGCATTTGTTTTCCCCTTTAAAAGATGTTACAAGCAAAATTTATATAGTTTATGGTTTTGATGAGCTTGTAGAATTGACAATGGCATTATTGTGAGTATTACTAAATATTTTTCCAAAAGTTAAATAAACGTCAGAAAAATTTCACTCTCAATCTTGACAATCGTGTTTGCACGGTATAAGCTGTTTTATAATACTGTGTTTATGCGGTAAGATAGCCAGGCCATCAGCTACTAGAGAAACTGGGGAAATCCTTGAGAAAGAGTTTAGATTTCAAAGGAGCTTTTCGGCAAGGTCGAGAGTCATATGCTGGAAATGAGGAGACTGTTTGACACCTCTGAGTTTGAGACTCAAGAATTAAACGAGATTTTGTCAGCCTCTTCTGAAGATAAGAAATTCAGCTTGTGCTCTGCCACATAACTTTTTCGAAGAAATTCACATTTTTCTTTTTCTGGAAATCAGAGCATTTTATCTGATTTCTCAAGGCTTATCACCCATCTTTGTTTTCTCTCTTGCTATGTAGTTGCTTAATAATTCCTGCTATTAGATTCATTCTCGGTACTCTTTTCATATAATCCCTGTATGCATCGCCAAACTTTTCTATGTTTCTCTTTTCTTCTTCTATCACGGCAAACCATAGTAGAATAATTAAGATTGCACCAATAACCAAGTTAATCCAGTGTTGTGAAAGGATTACCAAGGCAGAGATGGTCAACATATGACCTAAGAATTCAGGATGGCGAACAAAAGCATACATACCATTTTCAACAAGGATCTCTTTGTTGATGCCTTCTCCTACTTGCCCTCTCTTTCGTGACTGACTCGACCATAATAGAAAAACAATTCCCAATACCAATGTTACCCATCCTATATACAGTAATTCTACTAAACTAGCAGAGTTGTACAGGATAATTGTGGATGTTATTAACATGACATATAAACTAATATAGATTATATGACCAATCAAGTGGCCAGTACTTTTTCTATGCATAATTTCCATTCCTCGTGATTTTTAAATTTGCGGCTTGGGCATTTCACTTAACGCTATCAGCATAAAAGAAGTTTTTGCTTTAGCAGAAAAATTTGGATGAGATTGAAAGGCGAACCTTTTTATATTGTGTTGTGCAAAATTGCCTAATACTATTTCTCTTCTAACCAACGTTTCACTCAGTTCAATCCTCGCCTACAGAAGGGGGAGGATTTGCTTCCTCAGAGAAGCAGGCGAGGATTGAACTGAAAGCAAAATTCGAGTGATGATGTCCTTAACTTTAATTATTGCTCATTTTCTCTACTTCCTTTCCTTCTCATTTACAACCCCTCAGCAAACCAATCGATTTTTCTTGCGTTCATAAATTTACGTTTAGGCCAACTGATGAAGGTAATCCGCTTCTCAGCGAGCATCTTTAATTCTTTCCTGCCTTTCTCAGTCAGTCTGAGTTTACCTTGTACCAATTCTACTAGATGGTCTTTCTCTAATTTAGCATAAATAGTTTCATAGTCCTTATCCTCTAGCCTCACTGGGAAGTGTCTCCCAAAACCTTTTTTAACACGCTCAAGATTCTCTTGTTTTGTCATCTCTTTTAGGCTTAAAAACCAAAGAGACACAAATACTCCCCTGTCTGGTAAAACCTTGAGATGCCTTTCAAGAAACTTAGAGAACTTTTCAATTTTAAGATCCTTGCCTTGTGTAATCCCATACGATTCCTTGATAAGCTCATAGCCACCTAGGAGTATGAAAAAGGAGACGGCTGTTCCAGCAATGGCATCAAGCATGAAGAATCCTAAGGCTGCTCCAAATAGACCGATCAAAACAGCTATTGATGCCCAAATATCTGTTTTTGTATGATAGGCATCAGCTATTAGTGATATGCTCCTTGTCTGTCCACCAACATAAAACTTATAGTATGAGAAATAAGCATTAGCAGCAATATTGATCACAATTGTAACCAAAGCCAAAACCTGAAAATGTATCTCAGCAGGTTTAAATATCTTTGTTATCGATTCGAAGGCAATAAAGGCACCAATGCCACAGAGCATAATTCCCCCAAGAAGGGCAGCTTGCGCCTCTCTATTGATCTTTATGCCAACCCATGTTATCGCTGAGGCGACTATGTCGATAGCGGTATGTATCGCATCCGCAATAAGGCCGATACTGCCAGAAAGGAAGCCGATAATAAATTTTAGGGCGGACAGCCCTACATTTCCACATAGAGAATATTTTGCACACACCTCTTTTGAGAGATACTTCATCCTGTGCTGCTCGATATCTCTTTCCTTTTTACCTAAAGCATCTAAACCTTTTTCAGTTATCTCGTATTTATCTGAATATTTTATCAAACCTTCATCTGCCAAATGGTTCAAATCAATATCTATGAGTTCATTATTTACATGCCAGTAACCCACATACATGTCCCTAATTTTATCTACAAGTTCTTGTCTCGTTCTACTGTTTAACCGAAGTAAGCGCAAGATGTGCCACTTGAGGTTCTTCTCTACCTGTGAGTCCTTGATTTGAAATCGCTTATGTCCCATTTGTACACCTAATACAATACATACCAATGAAGGTATAGTATCCACCGGCTATATCGTATTATTTTGGGTGATGTTGAACACCTGCCTCTTTTTAACTTTCATATTCTCCAAACCTACCTCTTTAGAATGTAGCCAATTAATAATGGTGCGATGAACGTAGTTAACAATACAAGACTCCATACTCTCCCTTTAAGAATGTTGTAATCTGCAAATAACTTACTCCATGAATGACCCATGACATAGTGGCCGAAGCCAAATTCAAACAAAATAGTTAACATAGTCCAAAACGCACCAATCAAAAGCAGGTCTGTCTTAGTGTAGTTGATTTTCAGAATGTGGCCTGTATGTTCTCCTACCTTAGGTGTGATAAATGACTCCCTAAATACTCCGTTCAAGATACCCGCAACAATAAGTATGAGCCAAATCCCAAGAGCATATAAATATATCTTTATTCCCATTTTTAACACTTCAGGAGCTGATTCGCTATTTTCTTTCCGAAATCCTTGCACCTGGGATACTCTTCTTCTATGACAGGACCCCTCATTCCCCCGACCCTTATGGATAAGCCAGAAGTTATTAGCTTCAGGCTAGGAACCTTTTCGCCTATTCTCTTCTCCATTTTCTTCACAGCCTTCTCGAAATCTCCTCCAAGATAGGTATCGAAAACAGCAAACCACTTCGCCTTCAAGTCAAGTTTGCCAAGCTTGTCAATAAACTTTCTAATAGTTCGAGAAGGCCCACCCCAATGATTTGGCGACCCTATCAAGATTGCATCGGAATTAGCTATCCTTTCAAGGTCGACTTCTTTAACATCGCTGACGACAGTTTCTATTCCCTTGATTTCTCTCATTCCCTCCACGATCTTCTCTGCTACAAGCTTCGTGTTGCCATACTTTGTGTCATAAACAATAAAAACTTTTACCAAGAGTCATCACTCCATCATGTTCCTTATTTTATGGATTTTAATTTCACTCTAAAACGATGGGTCTCTCACAATCACTCACTTATTCTTCATAGCTATCCCTCTTCTATATACTTTCCGCTTAATGTTTCACAGATAAAAGACGAAAGCAATTTTTGGAAATCTTTGATTTCCCTTTTATCCGCTGTTATCGGAGTCTCACGGAACAAATCCAGCATATGAAGCATTCAAAATGAACATGAGAAGAATGATGCACCAGCCAATCCAGTAAATGAGAAATGTTACAAGATATCCGAGCGGGAAACTAAGTATTACAACTAACTCTCGGAAAGCTACATACATTGTTAAAATGAGTACAATAAGTGTAAATAACACAATTCGTTGTTTTATTGTTCATAGCAACTCATTCATGATATCTCCGTCGCCAAATCCACCTAAGGTTTGGCGATTGCTCGGGCTATTTTCTCCGTGTTTCCGAATGCAGAATCATAGGTTATTACCACTTTCATAATTTTCATCCAGCATCATAATAGGGAAGAATCTCCGGAAGGGCATCAGAAAGATAATGCCCTATTACCCCTGGAAAAATACTATGACATTTAATGTAAAGAATTCCCCAAAGCCAGCTAAAGGCGCACTGTCCGAGTAACCTAAACAAAGCAGCAGTTATACTGTACCCAGATGCAGCCCATAGTGGGCTAAAGAAGTTTGTAGGAATCTTAATTATAGGAGTAAGCTCAAATTAAATAAAGCTTTTATAAGATATTATCTGAAAGATAGAGGGTTTGATAGCATGGAATCTTTATCTAGGATTGAAAAGTTTTTGTTAGGCCATATATGGTATGGATATGCAGGGAAAATTTACTTTAGTAGAGGATCTTCTAGCGCTGAAAGTTACTTAGGGGAGATGTTCGCCGAGGAATTCACCTCAAGAGATCAAAGATTTTTTATGAAATTAGCAGAGGAATTTAAAAAAGCTATAAGTAAACTCAGGGATAATTGGATTATAGAAATAAGTGGTTTTGAAGCCTCCTTAACAAGCTACGGACAACAACTTATTAAGGAATTAAGTAAAGAAGAATATAAGAAGATAATGGAGGAGATTAAGAAGGGAAATATTTAACAATTTTATTTATCTTTTAAAGACGTTCTTTCCAGGGTATATAGCGCTAGAGCCTAAGTACTCTTCTATTCTTAGTAACTCATTATATTTTGCTGTTCTCTCACCTCTAGCTGGCGCCCCTGTCTTTATTTGGCCGCATCTAAGAGCTACCGAAAGGTGGGCTATAGTAACGTCCTCTGTCTCTCCGCTTCTATGACTAACTATAACTTTATATCCATTGTCAAGTGCCTTAAACGCAGCATCAAAAGCCTCAGTTAATGTACCTATCTGATTAACTTTTAAAAGTAAAGCATTAGCAGCCCTTATTTCTATTCCCTTACTAAGTCTTTTAATGTTAGTTACGAAGAGATCATCACCTACTATTTGAATTTTTTTAAGTTTATCACATATTAATTTAAAACTTTCAAAGTCCTCTTCATGGAATGGATCTTCAATAGATATTATCGGATATTCGTCTATAAGAGTAGAGTAATAGTCAAGTAGTTCATCTCTTCGAAGTCTCTTACCATCAATCTCATACGTATCAGTGTTCTTATCGTAAAACTCCGTTGCAGCCGCATCAAGAGCTAACAGAAGATCTTCTCCAGGCTCATAACCTGCTTTTCTAATAGCGTTTATCAAGGCATCCAGGGCCTCTCTACTTTCCTTCATGGGTGGTGCGAATCCTCCTTCGTCACCGACATTTATAGCTGATTTGTCATATTTACTTGAAAGATAATCCTTAAGATAATGATATACCTCACTACCCATCCTCAAGGCATCCTTAAAGGAGTCAGCTCCCACGGGAACTATCATGAACTCCTGTATTTTAAGCTCGTTACCTGCATGCCTACCACCGTTAATTATGTTCATGAGTGGAACTGGCATTACATTAGCTGTGAGACCACCTAGATACTGAAATAGGGGTAACCCATATGTGTCTGCAGCCGCCTTAGCAGTGGCTAAAGAGACAGCTAATATTGCATTAGCCCCTAACCTCGACTTATTGGGAGTACCATCAAGAGAGATCATTAAATTATCGATCTCTCTCTGTACCCTGGAATCCAGACCTATGATCTCCTTGGCTATAACGTCGTTAATGTTTCTTACAGCCTTCTCTACTCCCTTACCTCTAAAATGCTTATCACCATCTCTAAGCTCTATAGCCTCATGGGTCCCTTTAGAAGCTCCAGCCGGTACAGCTGCTAAGCCAGAGCCTCCACCCAGTGTTCCAACATGTGCCTCTACCGTGGGGTTGCCTCTAGAATCAAGAACCCATCTTCCCTTAACAAAAGATATAGTGAAGTCATCCTCGTACAAGAATGGCACCAAACATAACTAACTTGCCTGGTATAAATATAATGATCTTCGGGGAGAAATCTTGGAGATATATAACCCTGGAGATGAGGTTAGAAAGGAAATAAGAGAAGTTATATACAATGCTCTCAGAAAGATGAGAATAGAGGAAGGGTGTAAGATAGAGGTAGTTAGGTCTCTTAAATCATTTGGAGATCTTTCAGTTAACGTAGCGAGAATAGCTGGTACATTAGGTGAAAAACCGGAAGAGTTTGCTGAAAAACTTAGAAACGAAATCGTATCTGTCGTTGATTCAACCACTTATCTCGAAGAGGTAAATAACATAGGAGTATATTTAAATTTTAAAGTTAAGCTAAATAATTATGGAGATTTGATATATAGAGTTTATAATAAACTAAGAGATAAATATGGTTACATACCATCTGATAAGCCAGAAAAGATAATAGTAGAGCATACTAGTGCTAACCCCATACATCCTCTTCACATAGGCCATCTCAGAAATACTCTTTTAGGCGATGCTCTCCTAAGAATATTAAAAAATAGAGGACATGAGGTTAAGGCACATTTCTATATAGATGATACAGGACTACAGGTCGCATATGCAGCTTATGGTTATTCAAAAGTTAAAGATATTAAAAGAGATTATGTTAAACCTGATCATTTTATTGGATTAATATATTCCATAACAAATACAATAGTAAATATAGTGGATTTAAAAGAGAGAATAAAAGAGACGAA
The DNA here is from genome assembly GCA_964553765.1 of uncultured Thermofilaceae archaeon. GTDB lineage: Archaea > Thermoproteota > Thermoprotei > Thermofilales > Thermofilaceae > CAZKLN01. The sequence goes on along the minus strand of CAZKLN010000006.1, from coordinate 18,865 downwards.
AAATGAAGATAAGTTAGCTGAGCTAAATTCGAAGCTCTCAGAGTGGATGTGGATATCTAAAGAGCTTAGAGAGAAAGATCCTGAGCTTTTTGATGCTTTAGCAGAGAGAATAAGGAGAGATGATAACCCTTTAGTTAAAATAAGAGAAATAAATAGAGCTTACGAAGAAGGAGAGATATGGGCAGTGAAACTTGTTAGAGAGATGGTTAATAAATGTCTAGAGGGATTCAAACAGACATTTGAAAGATTAGGAGTACGTTTTGATAGTTGGGATTGGGAGAGCGAACTTACCGTATGGAATGAAGCGGTTAATAAAGTGATTAGAGACCTTACTGATACAGAACTTGTTTATGAGAAAGAAGGAGCTTTAGTGTTTGCTGCGGATAGATTAGCTAGATATGAGGATTTACGTAAGAAGTTAGATATTCCTCCAAGGTACGAGGTACAACCTTTAGTACTAGTACGTTCTGATGGGACCTCATTATATACAACTAGAGACATTGCATACTCAGTATGGAAATTACAGAGAGCTGATAGGGTAATAAACGTTATAGCTATTCAGCAAACTTTAGCTCAAGCACAGATAAGATTAGCTCTCTATGCTTTAGGTTTAGGTAACAAAGCTGGAAAGATGATACATTATTCATATGAAATAGTTAAAATTCCTGGAGGTAGTATGTCAGGGAGAAAAGGAAGGTACATATCAGTGGATGAATTGTTAGACGAAGCTATAAGGAGATCTATGGATGAGCTAAGGAAAAGAGGTCATCAAGAAAATATTAAGAAGATAGCGGAGAAAATAGGTATAGGTGCTATAAAATTCTTCTTCCTTAATTATTCTCCAAACAAAATACTTACGTTTGATTGGAATAAAGTTCTTAACTTTAACCAAAATAGTGGACCTTTCGTTCAATACTCCTATGTCAGAACAGTTAGTATACTTAGAAAAGCAAAAGAGCAAAGGTTAGAACCCGTGTTTAATCCGAAATATTTAGGTGAGGAGGAGAGAGCGTTATTAGTAAAGATAGGGGATTTTCCACAAGTCATGGCTCAGGCTGCTGACAGGCTCAGACCTGACTTAATTACGGGTTTTCTTAATGAATTAGCTATAGAATTTAACAACTATTATGATCATGTACCTATACTTAAAGCATCTGAGGAGAAAAGAGGGACAAGATTAGCTCTCATATTGGTAATCTCACAAACTTTCCTCAATGGTATGAGAAGCTTAGGAATAGAGCCGCCTACAAAGATGTAGCTTTATAACATTCTCTTTATTAGTTCATTTATAGCTTCTCCTCTATAACCAAGCTCTCCTCCTTCATTGAAGTGTTTTTTCACAGTTCCCTTAAAACCCTTAGAGGGGGGAGAGAGCCTAAATACAGGTTTAAAATCAGGTAACTTATCTGTGGTAAGCTTACCTTCTATAATTGCCTTTGCAAGCTCTTTGTAATCGTTAAAACCTATTTTTTTAAGGTATTCTCTGCTTACCCTTTTATTACCTATAAGTCTTCCTCTCCTCTCTATCAACGAGGCAAGTACATCTTTATTAATCTCTCCATATGTAACCACATATTCTACTTTTTTCAACATACCTCTGATAGGTCGTGTATCCGGTACCAGAACTAAATGAAAACGCTTATAAAGCCTAAGCAACTCTAGCGTTTTCCTCTCATCAGGATTTCTGTCGGGTTCTCCTCTTATCCTTATAACCGCTAATATGCCCATATCCTACCACTGATCTGGGGTTTTAAACTTATATGTTAATTCCAGCGCATTAAATACAGCTTTAGCCATATTCATAGCAGTCCTTGTCTCTCCTTTCGATCTTGTCCATATATCTCTTAATCCAGCTAATCTCAGGACTATTTTAGCCACATCACCTGCGACAAGTCCTACTCCTCTAGGTGCAGGTATTAAAGTTACTTCAACACTGCCACTTTTACCTGTTACTTTAAACGGTAAACTATGAGGCTCTCCACAAAGACATTCCCAACTTCCACAACCTCTCCTAACGGGTATTATGTTAAGCTTGGCATCCTTAATCGCCTTCTCAATAGCATCCCTTATCTGTTTAGACTTACCCATACCTAGACCTACGTATCCATCTTCATTACCCACAGCAGCAGTTACTTGAAACTGACTGACCTCACCGGCATCCGTCTGTCTTTGCACGAAATTTACACTTATGACTTCGTGCTTAAGACCAGGTAAGAGAGCGTCAACTATCTCTACTTCCTTTATAATGAGGTTGTTTTCGAATATTTCACCTATGCTGGTGATTTTCCCTTCCTTGACTAACATGCCAAGCTCTGTTCTCGGCTTCCATTCCTCTAATGCAATGCTCAATATTATGCACCTTCTTCCTTTTGCTCAGAACATATTTTTAACCTTTACTGAAAATAAATCTTCTCACAAACATGCATTTTTTTGTTTGTGTTTTTATATTTATTATTATATTATAGTAAAAATATATGAAAATATATTTATATAGAAGCGATAAATTGCTGATAACAGCTTTAAGGTGAGAATATGTCTCAACAGGTTACTGTACCTGCATTAATACTAAAGGAGGGATCTTCGAGAACTGTAGGTAGAGATGCTAGGAGATCTAACATATATGCTGCTAGAGTTATAGCTGAGGCTTTAGCCTCTTCCTTAGGTCCAAGAGGCATGGATAAATTGCTTGTTGATTCCTTTGGGAATGCTACAATAACAGGTGACGGAGCCACAATACTTAAAGAGATGGAAGTACAGCATCCAGCCGCTAAGATGCTTGTAGAGGTAGCTAAAGCTCAGGATGACGAAGTTGGTGATGGAACTACTTCAGTAGTAGTTCTAGCTGGCCAGTTACTTTCCAATGCTAATGAGCTGCTTGACCAGGATGTGCATCCTACGATGATAAGCGAGGGTTATGAGAAGGCTATGTCCGAGGCTATAAGAATGGTTGATGAGATAGCAGAGAAGGTAGATCCAATGGATAAGAACGTTCTTAAAGAGATAGCCATGACTGCTCTAAGTAGTAAAGTAGTTGCTGAGTATAAAGATTTCCTCTCTAACCTAGTAGTGGAGGCTGCTCTAAAGGCTATAGAGGAAAAGGATGGAAAGTACGATCTGTCACTGGATAACATTAAGATGGAGAAGAAGAAAGGTGAGTCTTTAGAAGAGTCGCTGCTCATTGAAGGCATAGTTCTTGACAAGGAAGTTGTTCACCCAAGTATGCCTAGGAGGATTGAGAACGCTAAGATAGCCCTCGTAGACGCTCCACTAGAAGTGGAGAAACCCGAGTGGACCGCAAAGATCAACGTAACAAGCCCCGAACAATTAAGGATGTTTCTCGACCAAGAAGCTGAAATATTACGTAAGATGGTTGATAAGATCAAGTCCACTGGGGCTAACGTCGTCTTCTGCCAGAAAGGCATAGACGACATGGCGCAATATTTCCTCGCCAAAGCAGGCATACTAGCCGTCAGAAGGGTGAAGAAGAGCGACATGGAGAAGCTCTCGAGGGCAACAGGGGCAAAGATAGTCACCAAGATAGAGGACCTAACGCCTGAAGCACTGGGCACGGCCAAGCTAGTCGAGGAGAGAAAGGTGGCAGATGAGAAAATGGTCTTCGTAGAAGGATGCCCCAACCCCAAGGCAGTAAGCATACTAATAAGAGGTGGAGCTGAGCATGTGGTGGATGAGGCTGAAAGAGCCTTACACGACGCATTAAGCGTGGTGAGAAACGTTATCAGAGAGCCGAAAATAGTGGCCGGAGGAGGAGCGGTCGAAGTTGAGTTGGCACTAAAACTGAGGGAATATGCAAAGAAATTACCAAGTAAGGAACAGTTAGCCGCCCTTAAATTTGCTGATGCTCTAGAGGAGATACCCAGTATTCTTGCTCAGAACGCGGGTTTAGAGCCAGTTGATGTAATAGCTGAGCTTAGAAAGAGGCATGTGGCAGGAGAGAAATGGGTTGGTATAAACATTTTCACAGGAAAGGTAGATGACATGATGAAGCTAGGTGTAATAGAGCCAGCTAGCGTTAAGAAGCAAGTTCTAAAGTCGGCTACTGAAGCATCCATAATGATACTAAGAATCGATGATATAATAGCTGCCGCGCCACCAAAGGAAAAGGAGAAAGGTAAGAAGGAGGGAGAGGAATTTACACCACCTGGCTAAAAAAACTTTTAAACATTTTTAATCAATTACATAGTCTTTTTCTATAGTTTTATAAGTAAAGGTCTGTTTTACAAAGGAAAACTTGAAATAGGTTCAGGATCCATTCCGATTGGTGAGATCACTTGCTTAGAAATGTTATTATACTATTTTTACTTTTAATAGTAATTACAAACATAATAACTTATTTGCCTTTAATTTCTGCGCAAAATGCTGGGAAAGCTAAGGTAGCTGTTCTCTTCGATGTAGGAGGAAGAGGAGATTTAAGTTTTAATGACATGGCATGGCTTGGAGCCGAAAAGGCAAAGAGAGAGCTTGGTGTAAAAGTGAGTTACCTAACTCCAAGATCGCTAAGTGATATGGTACCTTTACTTGAGCGTTTCTCTAAATCTAAGGAATATAAAATACTTATCTTAGTGGGATTCCTATGGACAACACCTCTAAATGAAACCGCTGATAAGTTTCCTGAACAGTACTTTGCTCTGATAGACGCGACTACTAATGTTGTAAGACCTAATGAGGTAGATATACTCTTTAAGGAGCAGGAAGTTGCATCATTAATAGGTGTAATAGCTGCCGGTATGGCCTATGAACTTAATGGAAATACTATAGCCGCATTGGCTGGCATGGATATACCACCTCTTTGGAAGTTTCATATAGGTTACTTATTCGGAGCTAAATACTTTGAACTTATGACGGGTAAACCTATCGAGTTCATCTGGGTATACTTAACAGATCCAGCCTTAGGTAAACAGTATACTAAACAACTCCTTCAACGAGGAGCTAAGGTAGTTTACGGGCTTGCAGGTCCAACGTATGTAGGTACGTTTGAAATGGTAAAGGAGTGGGAGGAGGAGAGAGGTGAGAAGGTGTTCGCTATAGGTCAGGACGCCTCTCAAGAGTGGATAGATCCCTATCATATACCCATAAGTGGGAGAAAAAGGGTGGATGTTGCAGTGTATACAGCCATAGAAATGGCCGTTAAGGGGAAATTTAAGGGCGGTGTAATAACCTTAGGTCTGAAAGAAAAGGGAGTGGGGCTATCTAGTCTAGAGGAAGTCAAGTGGTTTGCGGAACAAGCTTACACAACTGGTCAATTAAAAGGTGTATCACCTGATCAGGTAGTCTCGGTAGTTAAAGAGCTTAGAGAGAAGTATATAAAGGAATACGTATGGGACATGGTAAGAAGCCTAGAAAAAATGATTCTCACTGGCGAATTGGAGTTTAAAACACCATTAACACATGATGAATATGAGAAGATAGTAAAAGCGATATCTAAAGGAGATCTTAACGCTGCGTTAGCTAAAGGATCAATAGCTGTTCATGTTTAATTAACTATAAATACTATAATATTATTTATTGTTTATTTATTATAATAAAATTTACTTAAAGGGCATATATGTCCTCTAAACAATGCCCTTCTCAAGAGAATCCTTAGAAGGTGATTACTGTAATATTTATTACTCATAAGCTTTGATCTGAAAAGCAGGTGTTCAAGGGAACGGCCAAAAAAGTTAATAGAGGCTGTAGTTGGATTAAAAAGTAGAGAGAGGAGAATACAATACCAACGCCTTCAATTCTTTGCACCGAAAATAATGTCAGCCCACGGTAATTAGATCATCCCCTTAAGGTCATTGGGGGGCAAGATTCATCATAAATTTTAATTCTAGTTGTTACCATTCCAGTGTTTTAAATATGTATAATTTTAAGTTTTATATTTAACTTCATTATATGTTTTAGTAATTCTCTTAAATCATATACATATAAAAGATGAGATAAACACTTACCTTTACAATCTGAAGCTCCAAAGCCAGTTATAACTGGTTGTATTCCCTTATTAACTAATTTTGCAACAAGTTCACATTCAGAGACAGTAGATGAGATGTTATAAGCTATTATTTTCACTTTAGTTTTTTCAAGAAGATAGTCTATATGCCAATGTTTTTTCTTCTCTTTTCTCAGATGCCTACGTATTCTAGCTTTTAATCCTCCTGGTCCTTTAGCTGAGCCGGCGTATATGTAGTATCCTTTTCTAAGCTTAAATCTTCCAAGGGAAGCTATATCTAATTGAGTATCACTATCCAAGTATGTGACAATCAGGTAAACTCCCTTCAAGGAAGGTATTTTAAGGGTTTTCTTGCTTGACACTAGTATTTAAGAAACAATTTAAATTAAAAAGGCTTACCTATTAAAGGAGTAAGATGAGCATTAACGCTAAGGCATTAAGGGAGGATTTTCCGGAACTTAAGAAAAGGGTTAATGGGCGGGAATTGATATACTTTGATAATGCAGCAACATCTCTTAAGCCTATACAGGTAATAGAAACCATTTCGAACTTTTACAAAGAAAAATACGCTAACGTTGGACGGGGTGTTCATACGTTATCAAGAGAAGCTACCGAACTTTATGAGGAGGCTAGAGCTAAGGTAGCTAAATTTATAGGAGCTGGTGCTGAGGAGATAGTTTTTGTGAAAAACGCCACTGAAGCGATAAACTTTGTAGCATTAATATGGGCTATAAAGAACTTACATGAAGGAGATAAAATAGTAACAACTTACATGGAGCATCATAGCAATCTTCTTCCTTGGATCTTTATTTGTAAAAGAAAGAAAGTAGATCTTAAAATGGTGAAAATAACTCAGGAAGGTACTCTTGATCTAAACGAATTAGACAACCTGATAAAAGACTCGTCTTTAGTTACTATTGTTCATAAATCTAATGTGACAGGTGTAGTTAATGATGTGAAGAAAATTGCTAAACTCTCACACAGTGAGGGGGCTAGGATACTAGTTGATGGCGCTCAAAGTGTTCCTCACATGAGAATAAACGTTAGAGAGATGGATTGTGATTTCTTAGCCTTCTCTGGACATAAAATGTTAGGTCCTACTGGTATAGGCGTGCTCTATATTAAAAGAGAGGTCTATGAGGAAATAGAGCCTTTACTCTTAGGAGGAGGTATAGTAACTAATGTGCAGTGTAGAGATAACATTTGCAGTGTTAACTTCTCAGAGCCGCCAAGGATGCTTGAGGCGGGGACACCTAACTTAGTTGGTGCGGTAGGACTTGTCTCAGCTATAGATTATATACAAAAGGTGGGTGTTGATAATATAAAGGAACATGAAAAGAGTTTAACAGAAATTATGCTGGAGGAACTAGAGAGTATGAATAAAGTGAGAATTCTAGGACCTTTAAATTCAGAGTTAAGGACAGGAATAGTATCATTCTGTGTAGAGGATATGGATCCACATGAGGTTGCAGTGCTTCTTGATCTTAGAGGTATTGCTGTGAGAAGTGGTTTTCATTGCGCACAACCTTTACACGAAATATTAGGTGCCTTTCAAGGAAGCGTAAGGGCAAGTTTCTATTTATATAACACTGAGGAAGAGGTTATAAGAACGGTGGAGGTTATTAAGGAAATCATCAACAACAAAACTTAAAGCTATATTTGTTCAATCGTAAGTATACTCAAGGGTCTAGAGCTTACCTCATATATCTTCTTTCTAACAACCGGTATGTTTCTATTAGCTTCTATTAAGGCCTTGCCTATTTCCGTTAATGCTACTCCTCTCTTTTTACCTTTGTATACCCTCCTTACAAATCCTTTATTTTCAAGTTCTGCTACAGCTCTACTAAATTGAGCTTTTACCACTGAATTCTGTGGATCATAGCCACACCATTCTATTAAGGTCTTTATGCTATCCGCAGATCCATTCTTATTATAGAGGGCTTCAAGTATCTTTCTTTTAAATTCTTTTTGTTCAAGGAACTCTTTAGAGCTTACTGACGCTAAAGGTATTTCTATTATTCCTTTAGCTGTATTACTATCCTTCCTCTCTATCCATTCTTCAAAGTCGGGGGTTGAAGGATCAGGTATAAAACTACCTCTTTCCTCGCTTTGAACAGTATACACTATAATGTTTTCGAATATAGAAGCAGCAATACTTGCTACCGATGCTGCAATAGGAGGCATGTCAGTTACATCTAAGAGCACTTTTCTCTTTTCCTCGCTTTCAATCTTAAAGATAGCATATATCTTACTGAATATGTTACGTGGAAGCAGAGGGTTAGTAGATATAAGTATGGGCTTAAAGAACGAGAGAGCAGCTGCAAGTCTCTTGACATTATAGCGTGAGACAGCGCCATATCTGTCTTGCTTACCATCATAGAGAAGATAAACCCTCTCGATAGGATACTCTAACCTTATCTTTTCGAACCCTCCATATATCAGGCTTGGGTGAAAACCTACAAAGTGTACTGTAACAACCATCTTCTAGCCATAGTATCATTATTCATGCTTTGGTATTATCATAGTTGATACTAATATATATCCTTTTGTATTAATAATAAGAAATGTATTATAGTAACATGCTTATGTTACTATAAAGGGAAAAACTGGAAAAGTCAAGTAACAATATTTAGTTACCAAAAAATAAGCTATGTTACCTTTTATATATGGTATTTTTATAGCCATTTTTGCAATATTATGATTACTTTTTTAAGTTTTTAAGAAAATATATTCATAGTTGATGTTAAATGGTAAATACATTGCTTGCATCATTTAACAAGACAGATATAATGTTAGTAGTTAATAAACTTAAAAAGATATATGTGGATAACAGAAACATATTACAATACACTCTTTATGGTACTCCCCTTATTAAACCATATCCTCTACTTAAGATACGGGGAAAGTTGGTTAAAGGTCCTCCTGTAGATGAGTCTAAACTAAGATACCTAGAGGCCACTCCTAATAGAAAGAGGGTTCTTGCCGTAGATGCAAGTATTAAGGTGCTCTTTAACATAGGTACTATGAGGATTGTTGAGGCAAAAGTAGCAGTAGGTATATGGAAGGGTTTAAGAGAAATTATAGTTAAAAATCCTATAAAGAGGTTAGCTGTCGTTGAAACTAAAGAGGAGGCAGGAGAGTGGTTGCTAAGAATAGAGTTGGAAGCTGTGTTGAAAAATATAGAGAAATTAGGGTCAGGTGACTATTTGTTACTTGATAGAAGTCTTCAAATACCCTCTATTTGTAGAGAATCCACAAAACTATTAATTGAAAAGCTCGAGAAACAAGCTTCAGCTAGAGGAGCTATTTTAGTCGGGATTGTTAAAAGCAGTAAGTTATCTTTAAATACGGGAGAGAGCCTTATAGGATACCTCATAGGTTTGTCTGAGAAATACCTTAAGAACCTTCCATGGTATTACTATCCAGTATTTAAAGCTAACACTTTACCAGAAATCATGTTAGGTGATATAGCGGTAGTTAAGTTCTCTGAAAACATAGATAATGCTTTTAGAGTAGATATTTCAAGGAAAGCATTAAGATGTATTGATATCTCTAAGATACTTTCAGAATTAGCATTCCTTCAAGATACCGCATTACCCGGCTATCCCTACCCACTTAAGGCTGTACATGAGTTGGCTAAAATAAGTGAGCATGAGCTTAATGTTGACAGAGTTATATTTCTTGAACTCCTTAAAGATTACAAATTGGATAGGTTCTTCCTTGATGACGTTAAATCTTCTAGCTTTAGAGAGAAACACCTGTGGGGTGATGGTATATAAAGTTAGGAATAGTTGTGTGGGTTGAAGGGATACAGGTTAGATTTAGAATTAACGAGAAGGTATTAGTTGAGAGAGGACAGTTAGTTAAAGTTATAGACAGAGGACAGAAGTTTATTCTTAGGGTTTATGATTTTAAACCTGAATCGCTCTTAACCCCAGCAGAAATCTCCATGGTTAGTAAACGAGTGGAACATGGTGAAAGTGTAAATTTATACGACAAAGGATTAAGATTGTATGATACAGCTCTTTCAACAATACTTTGTCAAGTAGATGAAGGAGGAAGAGTTCATGGACCGACAGCTGTACCCTCGCTTTTCAGTGTTGTTGAAAGCCTGAATGATGAGGATTTAGAACAGCTTAACCTGGATACAGGAGATATTTTACTTGGTCATGTGAGAGTGGGGCATAAGAGGTCCGATGCAGTAGTCTCACTAAACGGTTCTAAAGCCATACCTCATCACATATTAGTCTGTGGCGTTACGGGTGCAGGTAAAAGTAATCTAGGGAAAGTAATTGCCGCCTCAATCATGGTTAATGAGGAGAGAAGATATAGTCTCATTCTTTTTGACTGCGAGAATGAGTATATAGTAGGCTCAAGCAGTGGTCACTACGGTTTAGCTCATCTACCTCAATCAGAGGATAGACTCTTTTATGTAACCGATAGGGTTGAGAAACCTTGTAGACTCAAGGTTAAACTTAGGGTCGATGGGATATCTGTCGAAAGAAGCGTGATGAGTCATCCTCTTAAGGTACGTCTTTGCGATCTTAATCCTTTAGACTTCGTTATGACAGGGGAATTTTCAGGTCCTCAAGAGGAACTCCTTTGGCTGGCTCGTAGGGCTTTTGGAAAAAACTGGATAACAGAGCTTTTACGTTCAGATATTAAGTCATTGTATAGAAGACTCGGGAGGTTGGTTTCAGTTAATACTATAAATGTTACTAGACGGAAATTACAACATATGATAGGGCGTGGAGACGTATTTGTTGAAGAATGTGAGACAGACCTTTTAAGAGCCATACTTGGGGCTGTTACAAAAGGAATGGTTATACTAATAGATACACCTTTTATAACAGAAGGAGAGGAGAAATTGCTCTCTGTAGCAATAGCACGCAGAATCTTCAACATGTATGAAAACATGAGGAAAAAATCACCTGAAGAATGGGAAAGTCTTCCTTATGTGCTTATAATGGTAGAGGAGGCTCATAGATATTTAGCTAAACATAACATAACTACAAATGGAGAAGTAAGAGAAAACATTTTTTCCATAATAGGTAAAAGAGGAAGAAAGTATAAAGTAGGAGGGTTGTACATAACTCAAATGCCAGGAGAGCTTATGGAAACAGTTATAAGGCAGACATTAACCAAGATAATTTTACCTTTACCTACTAGACCGGATTATACAAAAATAATAAACTATAGTCCCTATCTAGACGAAGCTGAACAGGAGATAAAGACACTAGATAGGGGAGAGGCTTTGATAGTTTCGCCTCCTTCAGGGATTAGATTCGCTGTACCTGCTAAAATATTCTCCTTTGAAGAGCTAGTAGAGGAATTAATAAAAGGAGAAAACGTCTTTACCTTAGCTAAAAAAGAAAAAATTGTTAAAACGCATGTAAGATCAATTTAAGATATACTAAGATATTGGTTAAACTCAAAATAAATAGTATCTTACATAATTAAGGAAGTTTTAAGTCTATCTTTTCTTAAAGTATAAGGAAAGAGAATAGGATTAAAGAAAAATAGGTGTGTAGAGACGGGGGTTTTAAAATTTTCTTTAAGCGAATTATTTTATAATAAGATTCTATTAGAGAAGGAACTTAAGGCTAAACTTACGTATGAATCTCATTTGAAGGCGTTAAAGGATTATCACGCTAAGAAGAAACCTATACATTGCGGTATGACTGTTCATAGTACTATAGGATGTTCTTATAGATGCATCTACTGTTACATACCTGACATGGGTATAAGCTATAGTGAGGCTAAGCCTTATGGTCTTACAGAGGAGGAAATGACCTATGCATTAATCAAGAATCCCTATTTTCTGCCTGGACGGCTAGGGACATACATAGCTATAGGTAGTGTGGGTGAGCCTTTCTACGAACTGAGTACAGATAAGACCATTAGGTACATAGCAGCATTTGCTAAGTATCTTCATAATCCCATACAGTTTTCAACTAAGAGCTTTATAACTGAAGAGATAGCTAGGAGACTTGCGTCAATAAAAGGCTCCCCTTTAAGCCCCTTAGTAACTATAATAACGTTAGAAAAAAGTAAGAAATTAGAACCTAAAGCTCCTTCTCCTCAAGAAAGGTTCGAAGGTATAAGGAATCTAAAGAAAGCGGGATTATATCCCTTACTTTTTCTAAGACCCATAATCCCTGGCGTTAACGATGTTGAGGCAGCTGAGATTATGAAAGAAGCTAAGAGAAATGGAGCAGTAGGTGTTGTTATAGGTGGATTTAGAGTTACAGGAGCTATACTTCTAAGACTAAAGAAAGTAGGGATCGACATCTCTAAATTGAAGTCGAGACTAAGGGGTAATGCTAAAGATAGGAAACAGGTGAGCATTGAATTAAGCGATATAAAAAACACGCTTATAGATGAGGCTAAAAGAGTGGGAATAGTACCTTTTTTAACGGCATGCTGTGGTAACACATATACCGCATACTTGAGTGATGGAAAAAGAGTACCATGCGCAGGTCTTGACTTTATAGACGGAAAATTCTGTACAAGATGTCCAGTGGAGTGTAAAAATATAAAGACTAAGATAGAGATAGATGAGGTAAAGAGATCGCTAGATGTTTTTCTCAAAGTAAAAGTAAAGAAAATAGAGGTTGACGATCATACTATGAAAGTGTTCTCTAATGAGAAGAAGACGATAAGAATTTTAAGAAAAACAGCGGTACGTTCTATAATTGAAACAGCATATAGGAAAAGGGTTTTAACGATATATGAGTAAAAAATTTAATATAAGAGATTTTTTGAATAAAATTAAATGGGATAAAAGAGAGGAACCTAATAATTACAAAATACATTATGTATCAAGAGGAGCACCTGGTGATGTAGAGGAAATCACCGGTGGAGAAATAGTTAAAGTTTATTCCAGAGGATTTGAAACACGTGAAGGCAAGTATATACCTTTTCACAGGATAATTAAAATAATAAATGAAAAAAATAACAAAATAATTTTTATATCTAAAAAATATATGACTAAAATTTAAAAATTTAAAGTCCTTTGTTAACCATGTATATCATTAGATCTACTAATCTATTGGAGAAGCCCCACTCATTATCATACCATGAAAGTACTTTAACCATATTACTTCTTTCTCCACCTACAGTCATTGTAGATAACGCATCAAAGATTGATGAATGAGGATTACCTACAATGTCGCTACTTACAAGAGGATCTTCTCTGTATTCTAATACTCCTCTTAATGATCCTTCAGCAGCTTTCTTAAACGCTTCATTAACTTCCTCCTTAGTGACCTCTTTCTCAAGCTCCGCTACGAAATCCACTATTGAGCCGTCTGGTACTGGAACTCTCATAGCTATACCATCTAACTTTCCTTTTAGTTCAGGGAATATCTCTCCTATAGCTCTAGCTGCACCTGTAGTGGTCGGTATTATATTTATAGCAGCAGCTCTAGCCCTCCTTAAGTCCTTATGTATTAAATCTAGCAATCTCTGGTCATTAGTGTATGCATGAACTGTGGTCATTATACCTCTCCTTAAGGTGAAGTTCTCGTGAAGTACCTTAACTAAAGGTGCGAGAGCATTAGTCGTACAAGATGCATTGGAGATTATAACGTGTTTACTGGGATTATAGAGATGGTGGTTCACTCCATACACAAAGGTTATATCAGGGTTTGTTGCTGGTGCTGAGATTATGACTTTCTTAGCTCCAGCTGTCAAATGCTTACTTGCATTATCTCTGTCCCTAAACCTACCTGTTGATTCCAGAACTATATCCACCTCGAATTTATTCCAAGGTAATTTAGCTGGATCTGGCTGACTAACAGCTTTTATCTCTAAATTGTCCACTACTATGGTTCCCTTTATATCTCCTTCAGACCCTGGTTTGTACCCAACTTTATGCGGTAATATACCAAACACTGAGTCATACTTAAATAGGTGAGCAAGAACCTTAGGATCGCCTAGGTCATTTACAGCTACTACCTCTAATTTCTCGTTGAACTCTCTGTTTTGTAAAGCCGCTCTAAGAAAGAGTCTTCCTATCCTACCAAACCCGTTAATTCCAACCCTAATTTTTCCCATATATATTACCCTTAAGTAAAGAGATGATGAAGGATATATGTACTTTTATATATTATACTACCTTTTGGTAGTATAGTTAGATCTTTAATTTCAAGATACTATTAGGCTTTCTATTTTTAACTTAAACATAAATTATTTTATATGATGGGAAAAGAGCTATCCTCTAACCTCATTAAAGAGATCATTAAAAGTGCTATAATAAGGAATGTGAGAAAAGAGTACCCTTTGGAAAAAACAAAGATATTCGTAACAGAAATTACAGGATGTATAAGACAGAGTTTTTATAATAGGATATTCTTAAATAACCTCAGTTATAAAGCTGCATTTCGAATATTAAGGGGAATTCTTCTTCATGAATGGTTAGCTGAGAAACTGCCCATTGGACTCAGCGAAGTAAGGGATAGAAATTATCTTAAGATGGAAATGGAAATAAAAGATGGCATTAAACTGTTGGGAAGAGCTGACTATCTTATGGGTAACTGCGTCGTAGAACTTAAAACTACTTCTAAAAAGAAAATAGATAAACCTCTGGAAGAGCACGTAAATCAAGTTTTAATGTACATGTACATGCTTAAAAAGGATAAAGGTGTTATAGTTTATTTACATGATAATGGTGAAATATCAAGCTTTACAATTAATAGAGACGAAAGGAAAATCAAGAAACTTATTGAGAAAGCTAAAGACCTGTATAAGGCTTTAAAGAGCGGTTACGCACCTAAGGCAGAACCGGGATACTACTGTAAGTGGTGTCCATGGAATACTAGAGATTTTTGTAAAGAAGGATTGACTAACAGATAACTAGCTTAAATTTTATTAATTTCCTTAAGATAAGATAATAATTCTTCTACACTATGGAAGATTCCTGTTGTGTAGTAGCTAAAGAAAGGACTTAAATCCTCATGAGGAAAAACTGCATAAACCTCTTTGTTATGGGTAAAGCTATAGTTGATTTCACTAAGCACTCCAGCAGAAAGTGTGGTTATTGGGTAGTAAACTATAACTATGTCGCTTTGATCTATAAGTTTATAATCTCTAACAACTATTTGATCATATATATCCTCTTTAGAGGTTTCTATTTGATCTAGAGGAATGCTATATTGCTGTCCTTCCATTTCAAACCTTACGCTTTTCTCTCCTTTTTTCCTGGCCTCTACCGCCAAGCCTATTATATCAGCTTCTTCTACCGTTATTGGATCAAAAACTATTATACCTTCATCTCTTAGCTTTTTCTTAATTTTATCCTTCTCTACCATCCATTGAGGATCTCCTTTCATGTAAGTTATGGGATAACTTAGGTAAGCTCTTAAAGCTCTTTTTCCCTTATTAACCTTCTCTACTTTACATATTACATCTTTTAGCAGCTCAGGAGGCTCATTTCTAGATATTACATAAAATGGCTTTCTCTGATACTGAGCGAGCATCTCAGTTATAAAAAGCTCTTCATCTCTCCAAACTAGTATATCTTTCAAGGTAAGCCTTCCTCTCCACTGACTTTTACTCAACCGTGCCCATATGTAATGAACATTATCAAGTATAGTCACGTATACATCAGGATTCAACTGGTTAAGATAAAAAAAGTTAAACGCAGGAGTCAGGTGCTTCTTCCATCTAAAACAAGTATGGGTGCTCACTATAAGATCCTTTTTAGAGTTACCCCTATACTTATGTATATTTTTTAATAGATCCTCAAAAGTAACAGCTCTCAAATAGTTTAAAGCAAAATAATCCAGGTCAAGTATCTTACCCTCAGGTATCTCTATACCAAGTTGTTTCGATTTATCGAACATTAAACTGCCTATATCTATTACCTCGATTGAGCCCTTTGAAACCCTACTAACCTCCATAAGGTAATCAAGCCTGCCACTACCACTAATACCTGTTGCGAATATAATCAAGGCTCACACCTTTAGTTTCAGCTTTCTATTACCTCAAAATATTATCCTAAGGAAATACTTTAGTATTCCGAAGAGGGAGAAAGTGTCCCCAATAATAATCATAAAAAACATCCTCATACATGGTGGGAACATTGGCTGAGATATATTTGTTTGTTGATGATGAAAAGGAGTCAAAAGATATCATTAATATACTCAGAGAGAAAGGACTAAAATACAAAGTTATAGACGTTACTAAGAACGGTATAAGAGGCTGGTTAATACTGGAGTTTGGAACGAGTAAAACTCCCATTTTAGCTTTTAACAGGAGAATAGCTGTTGGGTATAAAAACATAATGAATCTTCTTAAAAATACAAAACCACATTCCCCCTAAAATAAAGGAGGAGCGTAGAAATTTTTCTCATTTTCTCAGCATTAATAAGATTTCTTCATCTAAAAGAGAAAAATCACCCTCGGTTAATCTTCCCTTGCAAGCAAGTCTCAGTGAGAATAACAATAGGAAAATTAAAGCAATTATGAATGAAATAAGTTGACATAAGCAGAAATAACCTTTATAAACAATATAACCCATATTTAAACTTGCAGTAACATCCTAAAAGGAATTGAAAGTGTTAAACATTTTTTATACCAGGGGTTAAAATTTAAAGGGTAACATCCTAAAAGGAATTGAAAGACTTCGTAAAGGAGAAGGGTAGGGAAGTGAGATATACGTAACATCCTAAAAGGAATTGAAAGTCAGCTTTAGCTAAAAACAAGGTGTTTAGCTAATGCCTGTAACATCCTAAAAGGAATTGAAAGGGTACTGATAGCTCAACTACAGCCACATCCCCTATAGGCTCGTAACATCCTAAAAGGAATTGAAAGGTTACCGTTCCAGTGTCTGGGTCTACAGGAGGTATGGGCCGTAACATCCTAAAAGGAATTGAAAGCCTCTCAGGAGGTCTCTCCTCACGTCTAACGGGCGGGGAGTAACATCCTAAAAGGAATTGAAAGAGTAGGCGTGACTGTAGGTGCACGTTCCTCAGCCCTCGTGTAACATCCTAAAAGGAATTGAAAGTTGATCTACAACATCATACATCAGATAGTTAAGGACCTGTTGTAACATCCTAAAAGGAATTGAAAGTAGCTCAACGGGCGCAGTTGGTATCGTCGGCAGTCCAGTAACATCCTAAAAGGAATTGAAAGTTCCTATGAAATGAAAGGCTTCATCATCCCCACAGGAGCGGTAACATCCTAAAAGGAATTGAAAGATCATCATCTGCACCCATTGCCAATTTAATAGTGGAGTAACATCCTAAAAGGAATTGAAAGCCCACGCAGGCCTCGACAATAATTGTATTCCCAAGGAGTAACATCCTAAAAGGAATTGAAAGATCCCAAAACTTTAAATATATATTAAAAATATTTAAAAGTAACATCCTAAAAGGAATTGAAAGTTCTAAACTCCAAACCTCATATTCTGTTACTGCCATAGGTAACATCCTAAAAGGAATTGAAAGTGAATGGACATTTATTACACACATCGACATGAACGTAACGTAACATCCTAAAAGGAATTGAAAGCAGCGTCTAGGAATCCAGGTATCTTTCCCTTATCTCCCTCGTAACATCCTAAAAGGAATTGAAAGATTACCGTTTAACCATAAGAGAGTAGTTAAACTTGGCGTAACATCCTAAAAGGAATTGAAAGCGTCTCCATCACCTCGATTTCTTCCTCGATTATGAAACGTAACATCCTAAAAGGAATTGAAAGTTATTATTTCTCATATCTTTCTGCTTCTTCATAATTATGTAACATCCTAAAAGGAATTGAAAGAGGACACTTGACCTTACAACTGGACAATACCAGGATCATAGGGTAACATCCTAAAAGGAATTGAAAGGTAAGTTCCACCTCTATATATGAGGAACGATGGAAATGCCGTAACATCCTAAAAGGAATTGAAAGCACGTGATCCTAACGCTTACCTTCCTGGTCTCTCTCCGAGTAACATCCTAAAAGGAATTGAAAGCTCATCCCTAGGATACACAGACGTAAGTGTATTTTTCCCGTAACATCCTAAAAGGAATTGAAAGTATATTTCTATGCACCAGTAGTATCTCTTGCTGACATATGTTGTAACATCCTAAAAGGAATTGAAAGCATGTATATCCTGTCGGATCTTATCCTCGCTTTTCCACGTAACATCCTAAAAGGAATTGAAAGTACTCATTTAACCAAAAATAATAACCTTTTTTGTATACCTGTAACATCCTAAAAGGAATTGAAAGTAAACCAATTTATATGGTTTCACGACATCTAGCACCTTCTCGTAACATCCTAAAAGGAATTGAAAGAGCTTAAGCTTACTAATAACTACCATCCATTGGATGAAGTAACATCCTAAAAGGAATTGAAAGCTCCTTCCTTTTCATGTATCTTTATAACTGGCTTTCCTATGTAACATCCTAAAAGGAATTGAAAGATTTCCCGAGCTACATCCCTTAAAATGTTAGCAAACGTAACATCCTAAAAGGAATTGAAAGAGCCTCTTTTGCATCCTCAAACATGTCAAACCAGTCTGTAACATCCTAAAAGGAATTGAAAGGATAGAAGGAGTGAGAAATTTTGGAACTTTATTTCTCTTAGGAATTTCACTCCCAGCTTTCTTAGTTCATTTAACACTGGCTCCATCTCTTTCTCTACAACCTTGAAAAGAGGTGTGGCCTTTATTATTTCGGCTGCGGCAATAACGTAGCAGCCTGGCATGGCTATGCGTAGCCTCTTCTTCAGCTCGCCAGCTCTTAATGCCATCTTCCTGTTTAACATTATTATATTGGTTCTTTTACTAACCCATTCGATAAAGTCTGTCGCCTCACCGTTGGGGTCTTGCACTCCAGCCATCTGATATATTCTCAACCCTTATATGAGCTGAGTTGAGATTTATAGGTCTCTCACAAAGTAGTTTAATGGTTAAAATGAGG